>FO203512.1:1888449-2203191 GCA_000967895.1 Oleispira antarctica RB-8 | reverse complement strand
CGTCTGGGCGTAAGCGAGTTACTTCATAGTGTGGCGTATCCATGTGAGGATTTGGCAACACAACAATACGAGCGTTATGGCGGCTTTCGATATCGGCAATCACTTCACGTTTTTCATTCAATAAGAACGAACCAACGTTTAAAGGTACTTCAGCACGAATTTGGCCTGTGTTCTCTTTTGCTGCTTCTTCTTCGATAAGGCGTAAGATAGAAAGCGAAAGAGATGGTAGGTCGCGTACAACACCCGTGCCGCTACAGCGAGGGCAAACGTGTCCAGAAGTTTCACCTAAAGAAGGGCGTAAGCGTTGGCGCGACATTTCCATCAAGCCAAAGCGAGAGATACGGCCGACTTGAACGCGAGCGCGATCCATTTCTAACGAATTTTTTAAGCGATTTTCAACTTCACGCTGGTTACGGTTAGAGTGCATATCGATGAAATCGATAACAACCAAGCCGCCCATGTCGCGTAAGCGTAGCTGGCGAGCAATTTCTTCCGCCGCCTCGCAGTTAGTTGTGGTGGCTGTTTCTTCGATGTCTGCGCCTTTTGTTGCACGGGCAGAGTTAATATCGATAGAAACGAGTGCTTCTGTTGGATCAATAACGATTGAGCCGCCAGACGGTAATTTAACTTCACGTTGGAAAGCTGTTTCGATCTGGCTTTCAATCTGGTAACGATTGAATAGCGGAACTTTATCTTCATAAAGCTTGAACTTGCTTTCGTATTGCGGCATTACTTGCTGCACAAAGCCGATAGCTTCGTCGTAAGCAGATTGATTGTCGATTAATACTTCACCAATGTCCTGGCGTAAGTAATCACGAATAGCACGAATAACAACGTTGCTTTCTTGAAGCAGTAAACAAGGAGCATTACGACGCTCAGAAGCACCGTGAATGGCTTGCCAAAGTTGCATTAGGTAGTCTAAATCCCACTGCAATTCTTCGCTGGTACGACCAATACCTGCAGTACGAACAATAACGCCCATATCGTCAGGAACGGTAACACCCTTCATAGCTTCGCGTAATTCAGTGCGCTCATCACCTTCGATGCGACGTGAAATACCACCGGCACGGGCGTTATTAGGCATAAGCACTAGGTAACGACCTGCAAGGCTAACCATAGTGGTTAGTGCAGCGCCTTTATTGCCACGCTCTTCTTTATCAACTTGAACGATGACTTCTTGACCTTCGCGCATCACTTCTTTGATGTTTACGCGGCCAGAGCCTGGGTTCTTACTGAAATAACTTTTAGAAATTTCTTTAAGTGGCAAGAAACCATGACGCTCAGCGCCAAAGTCTACGAAAGCCGCTTCAAGGCTAGGTTCGATACGGGTGATCTTACCTTTATAGATGTTTGATTTCTTTTGTTCACGGGATCCAGACTCAATATCTAGATCATACAGACGCTGACCGTCAACTAGGGCAACGCGCAACTCTTCCGTTTGAGTTGCATTAATTAGCATTCTTTTCATGTTATATGTGTAGCTCTATGGTGTAAGCACACTAGGCAGCTGACCGTTTGTTGGTCGTCATAGCAAAATCTTTATGGTTGCTTGATTCTATGAGTCCTACGCTTGCCACCCTCTAAGTGGCCAGAATGATCTGATGGGCGCGGTATCTCTTTCTGCGCGGTGATGCCTTTTGGCCATCACCAACAATCCATAATTTGATAGTGAGATGCTGCCTGCGGTGTTTACGCATGGTTCATCTCAAATAAGCGATTAAGTAATGGGTACTGAATTTTACTTAATCACGATTCATTATTATTCGTTTGCATAAAGAAGGTTTAATAATCGTTCTTCTTCTTTATACTGGCCGCTCAAAGGCTGCCAATACCTTAGCATCAATAATAGAAAAAATGGAAAATTGACGCTGGGGCAGCGAATATAGCAACAAATATCAGTTGCGACAAACATTTAGAGCGAATTGAAAGTTATTTTATGCCAGCAGAATCCTACAATACTAACCAAGTAAATCTGATTACCATCGATGAAGATCATGACGGCCAGCGAATTGATAACTTTTTATTGACTCTTTTAAAGGGTGCGCCTCGATCTTTAGTTTACAAATTGTTGCGTAAGGGCGAAGTGAGAATCAATAAAAAGCGCGCTAAACCTGTGCAGCGCTTGGCTATTGGCGATATTGTTCGAGTTGCCCCAGTTTCTATTAAAGAAACCAGTAACGAAGAGGTTGTCGTGCCAACATCTCAGGCTGAAATTATTGGTAACAGCATTTTATTCGAAGATGAGTTCTATATCGCCGTGAACAAGCCCAGTGGTATGGCAGTTCATGGTGGAAGTGGCATCAAACTAGGTTTGATTGAGCTGATGCGAGCCATGCGCCCACAGCAAAAATTTCTTGAACTGGTGCATCGCTTAGATAGAGACACCTCAGGTGTTATATTAATTGCTAAAAAGCGATCGGCGTTAGTTGCCGTGCAAAAACTGTTTCAAGGGCAAAAAGCCATTGATAAGCGTTATTTGGCCTTGGTGCATGGCGAATGGCCAGATTTTCAAGATAGAGTTGATGTGCCGCTAAAGAAAAATGAGGTGCAAGGCGGCGAGCGCATGGTGCGTGTAGAAGATGACGGCAAAGCATCACTGACTAAATTCAAAGTACTTGATCGCTCTAGTCGCTACACCTTGGTTGAAGCAAGGCCTATTACAGGGCGCACGCATCAAATTCGCGTTCATTGTCAATACGCTGGCTGTGGTATTGCGGGCGACCCAAAGTATCTTAATAAGGTAGAGCAGGCTGTTGATAAGCAAGTGGGCATTAAACGCTTATGTTTACATGCCTATCGCCTTGCTTTTGTGCATCCTATGACTGAAGAGTTGATTGAAATCACGTCACCTTTAGAAGGTAAGTTTTTGAAATACAAAGAAAAAGAAGGTTTGAGTTTTGAACTTTAACGATATTGACGGTGCTATGAGAGAGAATAAGTACAAGCTTATTATTTTTGATTGGGATGGCACTCTGGTCGACTCAACCGCTAGAATAGTCGACAGTATGCAAATAGCAGCGTTTAGCGTCGGTATGCCAAGGCTGACGGACTATGCGATTCAGCAGATTATTGGTTTGGGCCTACCTGAAGCTTTAAAAGTATTGTGGCCTGAAATATCAGTGGCGCAGTCGCAAAGTATGCAGGCTAACTATGTCGCCAATTTTTCACAACACAGTAATGTGCGCGTGGATCTTTTCCCGCAAGCGCATCATATTTTTGAACACTTGCAGTACTTAGGGTATGTTTTGGCAGTCGCCACCGGCAAAACCCGCAGGGGGCTCGATGAAATGCTGGACGGTATGGAAGTGCGTGATATTTTCGATATTACTCGCTGTGCTGACGAAACGGCCTCTAAGCCTGATCCACAGATGCTAAACGAAATTTTAACCGAGCTTAAGCTCAAGCCTGAGCACGCATTAATGGTCGGGGATACTAGCTTTGATTTGGATATGGCAAAAGCCATTAGTATGGACTCTGTGGGGATGACTCATGGGGCGCATGAAAGTGAAGTCTTGCTGGCGTCAGGCGCGAAGGCCCTGTGTCAGGATTTAAATGAATTATTGGACTGGATAAAGCAAAATGGATAATCAAAATCACGTTGACTACCCAACAACGACCAAAGAATGGAAGTTGATTGAAAAGGTCGTCACGGGCTTGCAGGACGAACAGCGTAAAACAAGACGTTGGGGGATATTTTTTAAACTAATCATGCTGGCTTATGTTATTGCTATCTTCGTCGTGCTTAAGAGCCCTATGGGTGGCGCAGGGCATACTGGCGATCAACCTTATGCGGCTGTGATTGAAGTGAACGGTGTTATTGCGGCTGCTCAGGAAGCGAGTGCAGACAATATAATCTCTGCACTGCGTGATGCCTTTGAAGATGAGCAAGTCTTAGGCGTTATACTGCGCATTAATAGTCCAGGTGGAAGCCCAGTTCAGTCAGGGTATGTTTATGATGAGATTAAACGTCTAAAGGCAACGCGTGAGCTACCGGTCTATGCCGTTATTTCTGATTTAGGCGCATCGGGTGCTTATTACATCGCGGCAGCCGCCGATGAGATTTATGCCGACAAAGCAAGTTTGGTGGGTTCTATTGGTGTGGTTGGCTCCGGTTTTGGTTTCACTGGCGTCATGGAAAAGCTAGGTGTTGAGCGCCGCTTGTACACTTCAGGAGAGCACAAAGGATTTCTCGACCCCTTTTCTCCGGAAAATCCAGAAGAGAAGCAATTTTGGCAGGGTGTCTTAAAAGTCACACATGATCAATTTATTGAACAAGTGCGCTTAGGACGCGGCGATCGCTTAAAAGAAACCCCTGAAATGTTCAGTGGACTGATCTGGTCAGGAGAGCAAGCGCTTGAAATGGGCTTAATTGATGGGCTTTCATCGACGAGTGCGTTAGTTAGGACTAAATTTAATAGCGAAGAGATGGTAAACTTTACTCGTCAGCCTGATCCTTGGGAATCTTTGGTGCAAAAATTTGGGATGAGTGTTGGTGCTGGTTTGGCGACGGTTGTAACCGCTCCTAGCTTGCAACTGCATTGATTTGCATAATAAATATCGAAAAAAGGTTAAATAATTTTGACACAGGATAAGCGGATGCCTATTATGTCGCCATCTATGGCTGAGGCAGCCTTACCTAAACGTTTAGATGCCATACGATTTGTAGATAATGAGACCGTTTTAAACGGCTCGTTAGACATGAATTTATTTAAACGTTTTCAGGAAGCCGTCGAAGATGTGAACGGGCCGGTTGTTTATAAACTGGCTTTTCAGCGTGATGCTGATGATCACATGTTCATTGATGGCGAATGCTCAACAAAAGCTACCATGGTATGCCAGCGTTGTTTGGATGCCGTGGTACTCGAGGTGCGAGGGAAGTTCGAGATTGGATTAGCCTTCTCTGATGAGAAAGCGAAACATCTGCCTAAGCACTACGAACCAGCGATTATGGATCACAATGGAAACATTGACCCATGGGAGCTGGTTGAAGATGAGCTAATATTAGCATTGCCGATGTTTGCATATCATGCAGACGGAGAGTGCGAAGCAAGACAGCCTAAGGCTGATACGGAACAGGTTGGAGTTACGGAAAAAGAAGATAATCCTTTTGCCGTGCTGCAGCAGTTAAAATCGAAATAGCGTTAAGTTAGGAGCCTACAAAAATGGCTGTTCAAAAAAGTAAAGTAACACGTTCACGTCGTGGACAACGTCGCTCACATGATTCTCTAGATGCTGCAACGCTATCTACAGATCAAACGACAGGTGAAAAACACCTACGTCACCACGTTACTGCTGACGGTTTCTACCGCGGTAAGAAAGTCGTGGAGACTGGTAACGACGAATAAGTCATGACGTTTACTCTTGCAGTAGACGCTATGGGCGGGGACTTCGGTCCCCGCGTTACTTTTAATGCGGCGCAGCAAATTCTTGCCGAGCGTAGCGATCTCTCAATTCAGTTTTATATCTCATCCTCAGAATCAACCTGGCTAGAAAGTGAACTTTCTCAGCGTGCGGCTGCTTGTAGTTCTACTGATTTTTCTGATATCCAATCCCGTTTTCATATTCATTATTGCGAGCAATTCGTCGACATGTCGGATAAACCGTCTCATGCTTTGCGTCGTAAACAAAATTCGACGATGGCATTGGCGCTTAAAAGCATTGCTAATAACGAAGCTCAGGCTTGTGTCAGTTGCGGTAATACCGGGGCATTGTTAGCGTTATCACGTTATACCTTATCGACCTTGATTGACGTTGATCGGCCTGCCATGGCAAGGGATATTCCTACTGCAGGTAAGCCATTGTTAATGTTAGATCTTGGGGCGAATATCGACGTCGGAGCTGACGGACTTTATCAGTTTGCTATCTTGGCTTCCGCTTGGCGTAAAGCGCAAGGGGTTAAAAAACCTAAGCTCGGGTTGCTGAATATTGGTAAAGAAGCGAGCAAAGGAACCGAAGAAATTCGCTTGGCGGGACAGATGATTTCTGAGTTAGAAGGTATTGACTATGTAGGCTTTGTTGAAGCAGATGAGTTATATCAAGGTGAGCTCGACATTGTTGTTTGTGACGGTTTTCACGGGAACATTGCGCTGAAAACCAGTGAGGGTTTATTAAGGCACATTTCACAGCAGTTTGATTTAATTCTTCAGTCCAGTGTATTGGGTAAAGCCTTGTCTTTTTTTACCAATCCCGTCATTGAACGGTTTAAACGTCAGCTGGACCCCGTTATGCACAGCGGCGCACTCTTACTGGGTATTAATGGTTTGGTCGTTAAGAGTCATGGCAAATCTGACCAAGAAGCTTTTTATCAGTCAATGCGCTACACATTGGCCGAAATTGAATTAGGCACCGCCCAGCGCCTAGCGGATGAAATGGATCGTCTTTCTGCATAACCGGCCACGATTCAGGCAAGGTTTGATTGTATTTTCATCAAAAACAAGAAAAAACATCATCAAGTAGAAAAATTCACGGCTATCATGCTTGAGCTTCTCTTTACTGTAATGATTTTTCCCCCATAATAAGCGCCAGTTATTGTTAGGTTCATTGTTAATGAAGCAAGCAAGACTGCGATCTTCACCTTATGCCGTCGCAGTGTGAAAGTGTCATTATATTTAGATGTCGTTGATTAGATATCATCAAATTTTAGAAGAGAGGTCTTGATGAAGCAGGTCGTTTTATATTTCCCAGGACAGGGTGCTCAACAGCTTGGAATGCTGGCTGATCTTGCAGCACAATACCCCATCATTAAAGAAACCTTCGAACAAGCTTCTCAGGCGATTAATCAGGATCTTTGGTCTCTGGTACAAAACGGCCCTGCTGAAGAGCTCAATCTCACCTACAATACCCAGCCCATCTTAGTGACGGCGAGTGCTGCTATTTGGCGAGTCATTCAGCAGGAAGTGGGCAAAGACATTCGTGTTGTTGCTGCTGCCGGACACTCCGTTGGTGAATATTCCGCATTGTATGCCGCTGGAATACTTACTTTAGAGGATGCGGTGCGCTTAGTTAAAAGGCGGGGTGAATTAATGGATACGGCTGTTCCGGCTGGAGAAGGCGGGATGGCAGCGATTCTTGGCCTCGATAAAGATCAAATTCAAGCCGTGTGCAACGAAGCCAGCTCAGTGGGCATCGTCGAGCCTGCAAACTTCAATGCTCCAGGGCAAATTGTTATTGCAGGCACTGCTGCCGGTATCTCAGAAGCGTGTATTGTGGCGAAAGCCGCCGGAGCTAAGCGTGCATTACCGCTGCAAGTCAGTGGACCTTTTCATTCTTCGTTAATGCGCCAAGCGGCTGAACCCTTTTTAGATGCGCTAGAAAGTGTAGAATGGTCAAAGCCTCAGTTCGATGTCTATCATAATGCCACTAACGCGGTCAGTTCTGTGGCAGAGATGAAGCAGCGGCTAGTAGAGCAATTATACAGTCCCGTTAACTGGATTGGGGCGGTTGAAGCATCGTGTAAGGGTGCTGAATTAGCGATTGAGGTTGGCCCAGGCAAAGTGATTAGCGGCTTAAATAAACGAATTAATAAAGATCTAGCAACGTTCTCTACGGGTGATAGTGCTAACGTTGAGAAATTATTAAACGAAATAAAAGGCGAAGGCTAATGCAGGATGAAAAGACTGATAAAAAATTAGCGCTAGTGACCGGTGCAAGTCGAGGTATCGGCAAAGGCATTGCTGAATCATTAATCGCTCGTGGCTATAAAGTTGTCGGTACCGCGACGTCAGAATCAGGCTGCGATAGCTTGAGAAAAGATTTACAAGTATTGGGCTCTGAACATGATGCTTTTGTATTAAATATTGCAGATTCCGAACAAGTTAATGCTGCAATCGCTGATTTTTTAAGCAAACACGGCACGCCCTATGTGGTTGTGAATAATGCCGGTATCACGCGCGATAATTTATTTATGCGCATGAAAGACGATGAATGGCTGGATGTTATAAATACCAACCTTTCAGGGGTGTACCGAGTTTGCAAAAGCTTAATTAAGCCGTTGATAAAAGCGCGCGCAGGCCGCATTATTAACATCAGCTCAATCATCGGCACAACGGGCAATGCAGGGCAGGTTAATTATTCAGCAGCGAAGGCCGGGTTAGAAGGTTTAACCCGCTCTTTGGCGCAAGAAATTGCCAGTCGTAATATAACGGTTAATGCGATTGCACCCGGATTTATTGCAACAGATATGACAGATGGCTTGCCAGAAAATCAAAAAGAAGCCATCCTAGCGACCATCCCTATGAAACGAATGGGCGCGACACACGAAATTGCAGGCAGTGTTGCTTTTTTAGCAAGTGATGATGCCGCATATATTACAGGCCAAACCATTCATGTGAATGGTGGCATGAACATGGGTTAATGAACTTAGGAAGTAAAACATGAGTAACATCGAAGAACGTGTAAAGAAAATTGTTATCGAACAGCTAGGCGTTAAAGAAGAAGAAGTTAAATCAACTTCATCTTTCGTAAATGATTTAGGCGCTGATTCTCTAGATACTGTTGAATTAGTTATGGCGCTTGAAGAAGAATTTGAAACTGAAATTCCAGACGAAGATGCTGAGAAATTGACCAGTGTTCAAGAAGCGATCGACTACATTATTGCGCATCTTTAATTCCGCAATTATAACGTATGTTGATACTAGAATTGTCGTTTTTAATGTTCTCTTTTGATCATCGAAATCGATAATTCAAAAAAGCCGCCTCTGTTTAGATCGCGGCTTTTTTATTGTCTGAATAGGCAATAAAATTAAGCTGACATTATTATAATTGTAATATGTTTGTGCTTAATAAGATTTAGTATTGAAAATCAAGCTGTAGAAATTTAAGTATTAAAAAATTATTGAGAAGGGATCTTGGATCTATGAATTCGCGTCGAATCGTTGTCACAGGTTTAGGTATGATCAGCCCACTTGGAAATACAGTGGAAGATAGCTGGCAGTCACTGGTCGCAGGTAAAAGCGGCATTGGCAAAATCGAATCATTTGATAGCGAAGGTTTTGCTACTCAAATTGCCGGACAAGTAAAAAACTTTGATGTCACTCAATATGATTTAACGACAAAAGATGCACGCAAGGTTGATGTCTTCATTCAGTACGCACTGGCGGCTAGCTATCAAGCCATGAAAGATGCGAAGCTGGACAATAATAAAGCAACGAACGAAATTGATCCCAGCCGAATAGGGGTTGCTGTCGGCTCAGGTATTGGCGGCATCAGTACCATTGAGAAAACCTGCTTAGAAATAGAAAAAAAAGGCCCGCGACGGGTATCACCTTTTTTTATTCCTGCAACCGTCGTTAATATGGCAGCGGGAAATATCGCAATCAAATACGGACTAAAAGGCCCGAATTTTGCCATTGCAACGGCGTGTACCACAGGTACGCACAATATTGGTTATGGCGCGCGTACGATTGCCTATGGCGATGCTGATATCATGATTGTGGGCGGAGCTGAAATGGCAACCTGTCCAGCCGGAGTAGGTGGTTTTGCCGCCGCGCGTGCAATGTCGACGCGCAATGACGAACCGGAAAAAGCCAGCCGTCCTTGGGATAAAGACCGTGATGGATTTGTTCTAGGCGATGGTGCAGGCATTCTCGTCTTAGAAGAATATGAACACGCGAAAAAACGCGGCGCGACAATTTACGTCGAGCTTGCAGGTTTTGGTATGAGTGACGATGCACATCACATTACCAGCCCTCCAGAAGATGGGAGTGGTGCACAAGCGGCTATGCAAAACGCACTCAATGATGCGGGTATGAAAGCAGAGCAAGTGCAATACATTAATGCCCACGGCACCTCAACCCATGCGGGTGACATTGCTGAAACTTCAGCAGTGCATGGTTTGTTTGGCGAAAATGCTGATAAAGTAGCGGTATCATCCAGCAAATCAATGACAGGGCATTTATTGGGCGCTGCTGGGGCAGTCGAGGCGATATTCACAATCAAGGCAATCACCGACAGCATTGCGCCACCGACGATCAATTTGGATGAACCTGGAGAAGGCTGTGATTTAGATTATGTGCCTAACGTCGCCCGAAAAATGAACATAGATGCCGCTATTTCAAACTCGTTTGGATTCGGTGGTACGAACGGTTCTTTATTATTTAAGAAGATCGGCGCTTAAAATGAAGCGCTTAATAAATAGAAGCGCTTAAAAATAAACGGCATCAAACAAACGAAATAATGCAAAAAATAAAAGGTAAGCTAACGTCAAATGGAATTATTTTTCGCCAACGGTGTTCTAATTGATCAGAACACAGGCACAGGCAATGCACATAAATGCATTAGCATTAATGACAGAGCATTGCAGTATGGCGATGGCGTATTTGAAACACTGCGCATTGTTAATGGCGATATCCCTATGTGGGGATACCACCAGCAACGATTAAAAAACGCACAAAATATATTGGGTTTGCCCCTTAATAATTTTTTCTCGCAGTGGAATGAATTCATTGCTACAAATTTATCGAGAGTAGAGAGCGGCTGCGCAAAATTAATTATCAGTCGTGGAGAGGGCCCCCGAGGGTATAAAATACCGCAACCAGCCCAGTTGAATTGGTGGTTAAGTATTACCGAACTGCCAGACATTGCCACTAAAGAAAAATTCCGACTAACCTTGTGCCGACATACACTTTCTCGCCAACCGACATTGGCAGGGCTTAAGCATCTAAATCGCCTTGATCAAGTGATGGCGCGCTCTGAATGGAGTGAGCAAGACAATATTGAAGAAGGTATTATGTTCAATCTAGACGGTGACGTGATTGAAGGCACTATGTCTAATATATTTTGGTTGAAAGGCGACCAACTATTTACGCCAGATTTAAGTCAAGAAGGTGTCGACGGCTGTGTTAGGCGTTGGGTTATTGCTCAGCAGGGGCATAGCTCGCCCGTCATTATTGAGAAATGCGCTAAACTAGATCAACTACTAACAGCCGATGCCGTATTTTTAACCAATAGCTTAATCGGCATACAGAAAGTCACCGAGATAGACAGTCAGGTGATTACTCAAAGCACTAAGATTGAAACGCTAGCCACTGAATTTAATCGGCAGTTTATACACGGCTAACCGAGTGCTAAAATAAAAATAAGCCAAAAATACAGGCAGATTCTAATTATGTTAAAAAAAATATTCATCTTCGCTATTCTGGGATTTATCGCATTAATCTTAGGTATTGTTTTTGCTTTGCAGCAGCCGATTGTTATGACGGAGAATGAAAACCAGATTGTTGTTGAAATAAAAAAAGGTCAAACGCTGTCTGAATTAGCTTATAGCTGGCAAGTGCAAGGCTGGTTACCCTCCGCAAAAGTATTATTAATTCATGCGCGGGTATCAGGCAGTGCAAAAAATATCAAACCCGGTGAATTTGAAATACCTGAAAATACACGCGCTTATGAGGTATTAACATTATTAACTCAAGGCTCGAGTAAACGCTACAAGGTGAGCTTTATTGAAGGAACTCGTTTGACCGATGTTCTTACCCGCCTGCAGCAAGCGCCAAAATTAATACAAGATATTCAGCCGCTGACAACGTCAAACGTACAAGCAGCCTTAGGATTAAGTGCGCTAGCGGAAGGTTGGGTTTATCCTGATACTTATGTGTATCATTCAGGCGACACGGTTTCATCAATCATCACCCAAGCACATCTGCGTATGCAAAATATACTGAATGAAGAATGGCAGCGCTACACAGAAAAATTATCAAAAAATGAAATAAAAGAACTGCCTTACCGCTCAGCGTATGAAGCATTGGTCATGGCATCGATTGTAGAAAAAGAAACAGGGCAGGCCAGTGAGCGTCCTGAAATTGCAGGCGTCTTTATACGACGCCTGCAAATGAATATGCGCTTAGAAACCGACCCTACCGTTATTTATGGTTTAGGTGAAAACTATCAAGGCAATTTGCAAAAGAAACATTTGCGCGACCGTTCAAATCCTTATAATACCTACCGTAATAAAGGCTTGCCGCCAACGCCAATTGCCTTGGCAGGACGAGCAGCCATTAATGCCGCATTAAATCCAGATAACGGCGATAGTTTATATTTTGTTGCAAAAGGTGATGGCAGCCATTATTTCTCCACATCACTAGAAGAACACAATCGCGCAGTGCGAAAATATCAAATTTTTAGACGCAGTAAAGATTACCGATCTGCGCCAGTAGCGAACTAGCTTTATGCAAGACGCTACGCCAATAAATAGAAGATAACATGAGTCATAAAAATACGGCCCCAGCCCAATTCATCACCTTTGAAGGGGGCGAAGGCGTTGGTAAATCAACCAATATCGAATTCTGCCGTCGGTTATTAGAGCAGCAAGGTATCGACGTCATTGTCACGCGTGAGCCTGGCGGAACTGAAATTGCAG
Organism: Oleispira antarctica RB-8; assembly: GCA_000967895.1. GTDB lineage: Bacteria > Pseudomonadota > Gammaproteobacteria > Pseudomonadales > Oceanobacteraceae > Oleispira > Oleispira antarctica. The sequence continues at coordinate 2,190,839 of FO203512.1, read as the reverse complement.
AAATCATTCGCGACGAACTGCTAAAAAAACCGCATAACGAACGCATGAGCGATGTCGCAGAACTGCTGCTGGTTTTTGCCGCTCGCGCTCAGCATATTGAAGCACTAGTGAAACCCGCATTAGAACGCGGCTGCTGGGTATTGTGTGATCGTTTCACAGACTCCACCATAGCCTATCAAGGTTATGGGCGTGGATTGAAATTAGAAACAATCAACCAGCTAAAAACCATTGCACAGCTAGGCATCGAGCCGGATAAAACTTTTTTATTAGATGCACCGATCGACGTCGGCATGGGGCGAGCGAAAGCCCGTGGCCCTGCGGATCGCTTTGAAATAGAACAGCTGGATTTTTTCAGTCGAGTACGCGAAGGGTTTTTAGCCATAGCAAAAAACTCACCGCAGCGAGTCTGTGTGATTAATGCCGCACAAGAATTATCCCAAGTACAAATTGATCTAAAATCTGCAATTGAGCAGCGAGTCTTAGAAATACAAACAGTAGAAATACATGCAATAGACACTCAGAAACTAGACGCACAAAAACGCAAGTCGGAGCAGCAATAATGGCAGTTGATGAAGCGGAACTCGCTCAACAAGGTCGAGACGCTCGGCAAGTACTATTACAAGATATTCCGTGGAATAGCGATCTATGGCAAGGCTTAATCGATCGCTATCACGGTGCTGGATTACCTCATGCCTCGCTATTATTGGGCAACGAAGGAACCGGGCGGCGTCCACTAGCATTTAAATTAGCCAAGTTTTTATTGTGCCAAGCCCCCGATAAAAAAACGGCTAAAAACAACAACTGCTGCGATCAGTGCCATAGCTGCAAATTAATGGATGCAGGCAGCCACCCCGACTATTTTATTTGCGACCAAGAAGCCAAAGGAAAGCAAATAAAAGTCGATACAGTTCGTAAGCTGAATGATTTCTTATCAAAAACTCCACAAATATCGGCTTGTCAGGTTGTCCACGTTTATCCACTAGAAGCCATGAATCTCAATGCATCAAACGCACTCTTAAAAACACTAGAAGAACCCTCAGGCGAATCTTACTTGTTATTAATGGCTGAGCGTTTAGGCACTGTTTTACCGACAATTCGTAGCCGAACCCAAAGAATTAATCTTCACCCCCCCAGCACAGAGCAAGCACTGGCATGGTTATCTGCGCGCCTAACCAACACCCCCCCAGATGACTTAGCATTAGCATTACGCCAATGTGCAGGGGGGCCATTAAAAGCAGAACAATGGCTACGAGAAGGATTATTGGTTCAGGATGCCACGTACACGAGCTTGATGCAGAAATGGCTATCAGGACAGCAACAATTACAAGACATTAGCAAAGCCCTCGCCAAATACGACTTGGTAGACACCATAAACTGGTGGACAGGCCTAAGCCTGGATATTATGAAATTAGGAATGGGGGCCAATGTCACACAAATTAGCCACCCACAGCAAAGCGAATGGATAGGGCAGCTGGTTGCTACCGTATCAAAGCTAAAGCTGTTAACCTTGCAGCAGAAATTACAAGAAATTGCAGGTCGTCTAGCCGCAGGGCAAGGCAACTACAATGCATCATTATTAATAGAATCACTGTTACTGGATTGGCAACAGTCATTTGCATCTTCATCATCGTCTTAAGAGGCCAGTATGAATCCTAGAAGTGGTATTTTATCCCTCACCATCAAAGATAAAGCGGTTTTATACGCAGCCTACATGCCTTTTATACAAGGTGGCGGCTTATTCATCCCAACAAGCAAGCAATATGAGTTAGGTGAAGAAGTATTCATGTTATTGAAGTTAATGGAAGAACCAGAAAAAATTCCAGTAGCCGGAAAAGTAATCTGGGTAACCCCAAAAGGCGCGCAAGGCAATAAAGTAGCAGGTATAGGCGTACAATTTACCGGCGACGAAACCATGGCTAAAGACAAAATAGAAACCTACTTAGCCGGTGCACTGACATCCGACCGCTTAACACACACGATGTAAACCCAATCGTTAAGATAAACAAAAGCCCAATCAAAGGGCTTTATATCAACCTCCCTAATAAGACACCCACCTTAACTTCCCAACTATCACCTATTGTAAGCCCTCTAGTAAGACACCCATCTAACTTCCTAGAAGTTGAAAACGCTAAATCATGATCTAAGGTTAAATTAGTCTCTATTAAATGTGGTAATCATGATGCCTAAGCCAAGAAAAGAGCTCATTTCTGTAGAAAATACACCTTATTACCACTGTGTTGCTCGTTGTGTGCGTAGGGCATTCCTGTGTGGTATTGATTCCGCGACGGGCCACAGTTATGAGCATCGACGAGCGTGGCTTGAAGATAGACTACTCCAGCTTCCAAAGATCTTTGCGCTAGATATTGCAGCTTATTCAATTATGAATAATCACTACCATGTCATTCTGCATATTAATTCAGCTCGTGCTAATAGTTGGACGGACTATGAGATTGTGGAGCGCTGGCATCAGTTATTTAGCGGTACTTTTATTTCACAAAAATACCTCAAGCAAGAAGGTCAACTTTCCAAGGCTGAAATGCTATTTTTTCAAGAAATAATTGATGAGTGGCGTTCGAGGCTGCAAGATATTAGCTGGTTTATGCGAATTTTAAATGAAGCAATTGCCCGCGAAGCAAATGCAGAAGATGAATGTACTGGCAGGTTCTGGGAGGGGCGTTTTAAATCACAGGCACTGCTAGATGACGCAGCGTTAATCGCATGCATGGCTTATGTCGATTTGAATCCAGTGCGCTCTGGTATAGCGGTGACGCCAGAGACATCAGATCATACTTCAATTAAGAAACGCTGCGAAAAAGCCCTAAGAATCAATAATCCTAATCAAATGAGTCGGCAAGAAAAAACACTTTATCCATTTATTGGAAATCCAAGACAGGGGCAGCCAGAAGGCATTCAGATGAGACTGAGTGACTATCTAGAGCTAGTGGATAGTACCGGCAGAATTTTACGCGATGGTAAATGTGGTGTAATCAGTAGGGAATCAGAGAAAATTATAAATAGACTCGGTATTGATGAGGATCGTTGGGTAGAAATGACATCTAATTTCGAAAACTGTTTCAGTTCATTTGTAGGTAGTGAGAATAACTTGCGAATTGCTTGCGGAAACCTTAATTACCAGCGTCCACCAGGGCTGGCAACCTGCAAAATAATGTTTCACTAATTTAATACTTTTTAATATATTCACCTGATATCGGAGATGTTCTGAGGAATGCATATGCCTTGGAATTCAGTTTTAGATATAAATTAGAAGATTATAAGATCCAGTGATAACTTTGTAAGCCTCAGTAGAACAAGCCCAGCCAGAATAGAGCAAAACTCTTTACAATGACTGTCTATAATTAACATTTTTCAATGAAATTTAAGATGGCTGTCCTATTAGAGCCTTGTCCTATTAGAGCCTTAAAAAGACCCAAGGAATCAAGACAGCCAATGAACATAACAATGGCTGTCCTATTAAGAGAGCCGTCTGATTAAAAAGAAGTGCTATTTGCAGGTAGTGTTAGCTTAGTTGCGGACTAAGTGATCGGCAGGGATTCCGCTATGAAAACGAAATTGATCATCTTTCGATTCAATGGCATCCCGTTCAATTTCGCGGAAAAATTCAATGCGTTCGTCTATCGAGCTTTTGCTATAGCTTTGAGCCAAGGTTAAATAATCTTTATAGTGGCGGGCTTCTGAGCGCAAAAGGGATGTATAAAACTTAGCCAGTTCGGCATCTAAATGCGGTGCCAGTTTAGCAAAACGCTCACAAGAGCGGGCTTCAATAAATGCCCCTATAATTAAATAGTCGATCAGTTTTTCGTCAGATGCCTTCCGGACTTCTTTATTCAATAAGCCCGCGTAGCGAGAAGGCTTTAATCCGCGATAAGTTAAATCGCGTTTATTAATAATTTTAATTACCTGCTCAAAATGCACCAGTTCTTCTCGAGCCAGGCGTGACATCTTACGCTGCAGTTCAGGCTTGTCTGGGTAGGCGAACATTAGATTTAACGCAGTGCGCGCGGCACATTTTTCTAAATAGGCATGATTAATCAGCAAGATATCTTGGCGTTGCAAAGCGACCTCAACCCACTTGTCAGGAGTCTCGCACGGTAAAAAATCAATCAACTCCGCCAAGTCTTTAGGGTCAACATCTTTAGCGGCAGAATAAGTAGAAGAGATAGGCATAACAATCAGTGGGTATAAAAAAGGAGTACTATTATCGCAGAAGCCCTTTTGAATACCAAGCGGTCTAATCTTCAAGCGCGTTTTAGTATTCGCTAAAACCCCGTTGTGCTTTATAATACGCAACAAATTTCCCATGCTTAACAGAATCAGAGATAACTCATGACCGTACGTACTCGCGTCGCGCCATCTCCAACTGGCGATCCACACGTAGGCACTGCTTACATTGCATTATTCAACCTAGCGTTTGCTCGCAAACACGGCGGCAAATTCATTCTGCGTATTGAAGATACGGATCAAAGCCGCAGCACGCCTGAATCTGAAAAAGCGATTCTCGACAGTATGCGTTGGTTGGGTTTGGAGTGGGATGAAGGCCCGGATGTTGGTGGAGAATATGGCCCATACCGTCAAAGCGAGCGCAAAGATGACTACGCACAATACGCCGAACAGTTAATCGAAAAAGGTCACGCTTTCCGTTGCTACCGTACCAGCGAAGAATTAAACGAACTGCGTGACGGTATTGCCGACCTGGGCCGTGCTTTAAAGCCGAGTGATCTTAAGCTTTCAGAAGAAGAAGTCGCTAAGCGCATTGCTAATGGTGACGATTTCGTCGTTCGCATGAACGTGCCAGAAGAAGGCATTTGCGTGGTAGATGACATGCTTCGTGGCGTGATTGAGCTAGACTGGAAAATGGTCGATGCTCAGATCCTACTAAAATCAGACGGTATGCCAACCTACCATTTAGCCAACGTTGTTGATGATCACCTAATGAAAATCAGCCACGTTATTCGTGGTGAAGAGTGGATCAACTCAGCGCCTAAGCACAAGTTGCTTTACGAATTCTTCGGTTGGGATATGCCCGCTTTATGCCACATGCCATTATTGCGTAACGCTGATAAGAGCAAGTTGAGCAAGCGTAAAAATCCAACATCTATCTTGTTTTATCAGCGCATGGGATACATGCCAGAAGCGCTATTGAACTACCTAGGCCGTATGGGCTGGTCAATGCCTGATGAAAGCGAAAAGTTCACCCGTCAGGCGATGTTTGATAACTTCGACATTACCCGCGTATCGTTGGGTGGACCTATTTTCGATACTGAAAAGTTAAGCTGGTTAAACGGTTTATGGTTACGTGAGCTCGATAGTGAAACCTTCGCACAGAAATTCGCAGACTGGGGCTTGGATAAAGAGCGTCTATTACCACTTATTCCACACATTCAGCCGCGCGTAGAAACGTTCGCTGACGTTGTTGGTTTGGCAGGACACTTCTTAGGCGGCATGACCGTCTTAACAGAAGCAAGCTTTGTTCATAAAAATCTAGAACAAGAGCAGCAAGTAGAAATACTGCAGTTCGCCTTATGGCAGCTAGAAGCTATCCGCCATTGGGATCGTGACGAAATTCAAAAGCGCATGTTCGCGTTAGCCAAAGATATGGAAATCAAACCAAAAGATTTCTTGAATCCTTTGTTTATCGCCATAGCAGGTACAAACGAAACCATTTCTGTACTTGATACAATGGCCTTGCTAGGTCCAGATATGAGTCGCGCACGCTTACGACATGCGATTAATGTATTGGGCGGAGTAGGGAAGAAGAAACTGAAAAAAATGGAAAAAGCGTATCGTGGACATGATGCAGCTGTTGAAGCGGTTTTGTCTGGCGTTTAATTTCTGAAAGTTCATTCACCAGAAAGGGAAGTGGTACTTTTCTGGTGAATGATCAGGCTACGATAATGTATTATTTTATAATCCACTGTTTGAAATTATCGTAATAAGCCGTTCGTGATTGATGATTAGAATTTAATGGAAATTTGTATATTCCCCAGCCAATATATGGACTTACATCATCTTCAAAACCTATGAATAGATTGTCTTCCATAAACAATACTTTATTGTTTACGATAATCGTTAAAGCCCCGTTACCATTTGGATCCCATGCAGCATGAATGATCCAAGAAACTAGCTGATCTTTAGGTAGGGGGCCAAGGTTGCGAACTCTCTCATTCCAGTCGCTGAAACCTGCAGGAGTGCAAACTCTCTCATCATGGCGCCATGTGATAATAATGTCATCCTGTTTTACTTCTATCGCGAGCGGCGGATCTCTGTCATATTCACAGGCATCAGGCCTTCCGTGGAGTTGGACGATTATTTCTGGAAAATTGTCATAAGCAAACCCTTCCGTGGGAAAAAATGATTCGAAATACCATACTTCTTCTTGTCGTGCGTGGGCACCAAATTCTCCATAGATCTGGATTTTGCGTTGAGTATTGTCATCATAATCAAGACCAGTTCCTTTCTCCCAAAAGGTTTTAACATAGTGATTCCCAGTCGTTGGATCTTGCAAAACTTGGACGCCATTTGGATTTTGAATTTGCGCAAAACGCCATGCGGGTGCTGCTGGTTCATAAGGAACAGGTGCCCCTCTAAGATGCGTTGCATTGATGCCTAGCTCGAAGTCATATGAAAAATCAGGGGGTGACTGAAGTAAATTAACTAAGTCTACTTCATGTGACAAGAAAGATGCTGCCTGAGATAAATTGAAGTTTACGGGATGGGTCACTTCAGCAGATGACCAGTGGGCACTGAGCATTAGATAGCTTGCTGCAATAAACTGTCGATATACTTTCATTGTAATAACATCGCTCTATGATGTAGGATTTTTCAATAAGACTACAATCGCTAGTGTATAAAGAGCAAATATTGTTGATGAAGTTGGCGATTTTTACACATAAAGTCGTATTTTTATTTAAAAGATTTATATCACTATGCTTATTTTACTTTTTAAACATAGTGCAAATATTCTGACTCATGAATCATATGTATTAGGGGGTGAAAAATGATATTAAAATTAAACCGTGGGTTACTTGTTGTATTTATTTTAGTTACGACGTCATCGTGTTACTACAGCGCTCAAAAACCCCATTTTCAGACTAAAAGAATGGTTCCTGTAAAGCTTATCGATATCGATCGAGTAATGAGCACAACGCCGGATTGGGCCTATGACTTTGAGCAAGGTTGGAATTCAGAGTATGGAAAAGGGGGGCTAAGAAATAAAACATCAAAAATAAAAAGTTGGCGCTATGCTCAGATGCAAAGCGATGACTCAGGAATCACTATTCTCGATCCAAAAAATAATCGTAACCATGTTATGAGATTTCTCTGGCGAAAGAATAAAGGCAAAGAATTTGATGCAAATACCCAGAAAAAAGCTCATCTATATGGGAACTTTGGCAAAGATAATAAACAGGAAGAGGTTTGGTCTTTTAATATATTTTTCCCTTCTATAGGTATGGAAAAGGATAATAAATCAGAAATTATAATTCAGTGGCATGCACAACCTGATCAGTATGAAGTCACGCGAAATCCGCCCCTTGCATTGGATAACAGGAATGATCAACTCACACTTACTTGGCTTTATGATCAGCGAGACATCACCCCTCCTGGTTTTGATAGTTGGTATAGTCAAACGGCTGATTTGGGAGAAACAACGAAAGATCAATGGATTAATTTCGTCTTCCATATCAAGTGGGATCCTTATGGAGCTGGGGTTTTAAGAGTATGGCGAGATGGTCAATTGAAAGTTGAACGGCAGAATATTGCGATGGGTTTTAATGACGAGATAGGTGCTTATCTTGGTTTTGGGATATACAAGTTTGAAAATGATTCGCAGCATAAACAGCGCTCGATATTATTTGATGAGGTTAAGCAGTGGCTAGTAAAATAAAGGCTGTCGCTTTTTTAGCCTCTCCTATAACATTTCTAGAACTTAGTATTGGTACAATCGATCCAGTACTGGGGATTTAGTTGAAAAAATCAGTTTGTATATTCGATTTTACTAAATTTTACGATCTTCTGTCTTTATAGCCGCTATTATTGCCCCGAGTAAGCTATCGAACATTATTAAACCAAAGCTGGTATTGACGTACCGCTTTAAAATAAGAAAGTGCTTGAATTAGAATAGAGAGTGCTAAAACTCGTGCATAAGTTATTAAGCGAGGGATCTTTATTTAAAATGAATAATTTATAAGAATGGTGCTTTAGTCGTACAGATTTGAATATCGTTTTTATGTAGAGTGTGCCGCCAATAATTGCCGGGTGGATAGTAAGGTTGTTGAGATGGATCTGGACCGCTGCAGGGTGAGCATATTTTTGAAGCGTTGATTCGGTTAAATCTCTAAATATCCATGAAGTGTTGTTACATTAATTTTTTGCTCGTAAATCTTTATGCAAGGCCAAGGACTATGGATCAGTTAAATATTAAAAGTGAAGGGAATGGGCAATACATTATTATTACCCCCATGCGTAATGAAATTAGAACTGTTGAAATTACCATTAAGGCTTTGTTGAGCCAAACTGTGCTGCCCAACAAATGGATTATTCTTGATGATGGTTCGACCGATGGCAGTGAAAAAATTGTCTCTAAGTATGCCGAAGAATACCCTTGGATTTCTCATATTAAAATAGCAGACAGAGGATATGATTTTGTTGGGCAGGGCGTTGCTGATCTTCTGAATTTTGGTCTGAAAATGTTGCACGATGAACCCCCTGTTGAATTTATTGCAAAATTGGATGCTGATCTTGATTTTGCTAATGATTATTTTGAAAGTATGCTTCTCGAAATGAGGCAAGAGCCCCGCCTTGGCATCGTTAGTGGCCACCCCTATGTTCTTGAGAACGACAATAAGGTGTTTGAAAGGCATAGTAGTTATTTTCCGTCTGGTACAGCTAGACTTTATCGCATCACTTATTTGAATGATATAGGCTATTTTGTTAGTTCTGTTGGTTGGGACACAGTCGACATTTTACGTATGCGAATGCATAACCATTTAACTAAAATCTGCCATCACATTCCGGTTCACCATATGCGCCCAATGGGGACTCGTGGGGGTTATATTAACGGTATGGTCCGAGACGGAAGAAATAGCTACCTCACGGGCTACACACCTTTATTTTTGCTTGCGCGAGCATTGTTCAATATTCGTTACTATCCTTATTTATTAAGAACATTTTGTATGATCTATGGATATTTTACGACTTATTTCAAGGGCGTGCCGCGCACAGTAAGTGATAAGGAATATCAATTTCATGCAAAGCTTCAAAGACATAGGCTAATGCTAAGGAATATTGATGATATTGATCAACAGTAAATCAGTCGTTGCAGTAATGACAACGGCCTTCCTATCACTGAGTTCGACTTCAGTGATCGCTAATGAATCAGGAATAGATGTACCTGATTTTTTGAAATCTTTTTTAAATGAAAACAATCTAGCTACTCGAGGGTCGTTCTCGACAAGTTTCGAGAGCGCAGGGGAGTTTGCTCCTTTTTATGTGGTTCCTTTTAACCATAACAACACGGCGACCCATGGCCTATCGCAAGAAAAAAGCGTGAGCGGGAATACGTCCCATAAGGCTTGGATGTATGGTGAAAATCCGCAAGTTGAAGGCTTGAATACAAATCATAGAGCTTATCCAACATTTCAGTTGAGTGAGACGAACCTCGGCATAGTGAAGACAGCAGTTTTAGTCGAGTTTTCTGTATGGGCCGATATTGATTTGTTGCCTGTGGAAGATAAAAGTTGGTTTAGCCTTGCTACCTTCACTTCCTATGATGATATTCAGTGGTATAGAACGTACCTAATTAATGTTGATAGTGATTACAAAGTACATTTGATGCATGTTCCTGCGCAGGGAGCCACCGCTCCAGATATCTTTCATGACTCTAAAATCTCACTGCCTGAAAAACAATGGTCAAAAATTACAGCCTATATAGATTACAGCACTAATAATCGTTTTGACTCACCCATTATCGCTGTCTGGCAGGATGGAACTCTTGTTGCTGCATCTCGATTTAATGATCGTGCTGATCCGGCAAATATTCCACCAGAACGGGTGCCCGAGTGTCTGAATGGATGGGACAAGCGCGATGTGGCTGAAGCAGAAGAGATGTGCAGTTTAAAGTATGAAGGCGGATTGTCTCAAATGCACTTTGGGTTATATACACCACCGTTGCTATCTCATGGTGTAATTTACAATGATGATTTATCAGTCACTGAAATAATAAAAACGAATCCATAAAGGTACCGAATGTTGTATACGATTAGAGAATATGCAGAGACTGATAAAGCCCCAATTGCCAATATTGTAAAAGAAGTTTGGGGCGAAAAATCACTGGCCAAGTTTAATCTATTGGCCCCTTGGTTTCATCACCGCTCAATGTCTGCATTTAACGGTAGTCGTGATTTAGTTTTAGAGGGGCGTGGGAAGGTTGTTGGTTACGTTCGCATTATTCCTTGTGAGTATTTATTGGCTGGGGAACGAATAAGTGCAGGCTATTTTACAGATTTCGTGACCAGTCCTGATAGTCGAGGGTCTGGTGTAAAACTTGCCAGGCACCTTGTATCGATACCGGATGTTCTTTGGGTCGGCACACCTATCGCAAGAGTCGGAAGGTTTTGGCCTAAAATTATTAAACGCGATGTGAAAATAAAACCAATTGAACGAGCTGTATTACTTCTGTCACCGTCTGTTTTTATAAAGGCAAAGGGGATTCCGAGTGTAGTGGCAGCGCCTGTAGATGTATTGTGGCAATTTCTATTACGTAGAAAGTTGAAAAAGATTAATCAAAAAAAGGCACCCGTCCCCATCGTGTTATCAGAACAATCCACACTACCTGCTTCTGATGAAATAGATGAGTTTTTTAATGTATTTTCCCAAGATTTCTATGCCATTGCCGTAAGAGATTATGCATTTCTTAACTGGCGCTTTAGTGAGGCGCCTAATGATTATCGCTATATCTGGGCTAGGAGTGAAGGGCGTCTAGTGGGATATACAATTTATCGAGAGGGCAGTGTCGGCGGTAGAAAAACCTTATTAATTGTTGAGACGATGGCAATTGGTGAAAAAACTAATTGTTATGGCGCGATGTTAAATTTGGTTTGTCAGTACGGTCTAGAAAATGGATTCGCCGATGTGCAAACATTGACATCAGGGTGTAGTCGTTTTCATAAAGCATTAAAGCAATTAGGTGCTGTGCTAAAGGTAGAAGATGTGAATCTGATCGCTAGTCTGCATTCAGATGATCCTCGTGCTACAGAAATGTTTGATGAAAAGAAATGGTTTGTCTCAATGGCGGAAGCCGATCACGAATTTGTAATGTTTAAATAAAGTAAGGACTACTAAGTGAATTATAAATTATTAAAGGAAGTGCTAGTAATAGCCATAGTCAGTATTGGGTTGGGGGGGTGTGCCAGTAAAAATATTATCACCTCTGACACTTATGATGTAAGTCATGAGCCCGTTGCCAGTAGTGCTGAAAAGTACCAGTTACAAGTTGGTGATAAAATAAGCATTGTATGTGTTGTTAATGAGCAGCTTGATGCCGTAGACCCGTATTATATTAATACTGGGGATATCATTAATGTAAAGGTACTCGATCGCTCCGACCTGAGTTATGAATACAAGGTTAATCCAGATGGCACAGTTCAATTTATTCAATTGGACTCGCTACAAATTGCGGGTTTAACGTTAAGTGAGTTGAGGCCAAAGCTTGAAAAACTTTACGGTGATCTTGGAATAAATGACGCAATCACTGTTGGATTTTCCGTGTACAACGCAGCGGTAGATAGTTTTATAAATAAATTATCTCCTGGAGGTATTGGTCTTTCACCTTTCGCGACAACGATTGCGGTTGATGGAAATGCTAACTTCCCTCTTGTGGGTTTTGTAAAACTGAATGATTTAACGTTGCAAGAGGCTAATGATTTGATCTCGGCTAAATATCGTGATCATTTCAAGAGTATCGATGTAACCCTCAGAATTGAAGAATCATCAGGGCATAATGTGATTGTTTTAGGAGAGGTTTTAAAGCCTGGAACCTTTAGTGTGAATGGCACGCTATCTGTTTTATCTGCTCTTGGGGCAGCCGGCGGCTATACAACGAATGCCAAGCTAGATTCAATCATGACCGTGCAGCGCAGAGGCGGAAAGGTCTTTGTCAATAAGTTCGATTTAGAAAAAGATATGTTCGCAATGGCCAGTGTCAAAATGATAGCAGGTGATTTTGTATTTGTTCCTAAATCGACAATCGCCAATGTTAATACATTTGTAGATCAGTACTTACGAAGAGTAACTCCTTTTAATTTGAACCTATCAGGTTCCTACTTGATTAATGACTTATGAAAACTATCTTATCTATATTGTTTCGCCGTAAGCGAGAAGCTGTCATATTCGCAATCTGTATGATTATTTTCCCAGTAGGAATCTCATACACACTAACGGAAAAATATGAATCGACCGCGACGGTTATGTTAACGGCTGGTCGATTTAAAAAACCCTTTATTCCTAATGAAAAAGATACTCAGACTGGGTTTATTCAAATTAGTATGGAAGACATGGCAAGTGAAGTTGAACTTTTAACAAGCCGTCCTGTATTAGAGAAAGTAGTCGAAAAGAATAAACTTTATATTTTTCCAGAGCCAGGAGAGAGTGAGTATTTAAAGCGTTTCGCTGCCGCAATTAAAAAAGGTATTAATGGTTTTTTAGTACTCATTAATCTCAAAAAAGAGATGACAGATTTTGAAGTTGCCGTTGCAAAATTAAGTGGCGATGTGGATGTCGAATTCATAAAACGATCAAATATCATCAGTATTAAATGGAGAGGATATTCTCCTAGTCAAGCCAAAAATGTTGTAAATACCATTGTTCATGAGTACATCAAACATCACATAGATGTTCATGGTTATACTAAAGCCTTCAAAGTCATCAAAAAAGAAATGGATTTGAATCAACAGCGCGTTCGTGATGTGGAAAATGAGCTTAACCAGCTGGAAGCACAGTTTGGTTCTTATAATCTAGATATGGAGCGAAAGATTCTTATTGAAAAATACTTAAATGCAAAGATGACGTACGACAATTTACTTCATATCGATCCTGATTCAGTTTCTTCGACTAACCGAGGTTTGTATGCTGAAGATCCAAACTTTGTAGGTTTGATGAAAGAATTGACGGACGTAGAAATGGAACGCATGACAAATGTTGTTAGTTATGGCGTAAAAAATAAGCGCGTAACGTTAAATGATCAACAAATTAAAAACTTAAAACAACTTATCAAAAGTGAGCATCTTCATAATCTTGAATCGTGGAAAGAGAGTGGGGATCGTTATCGCAAACGACTGGATGAATTTGAGACCGTTCGAGAAAGAGCGTCAGTACTTAAACGTGATCTCGTTAGAGTATTAGACGCTTATCAAATTAGCCGTCAAAAGTACAATGAAGCTATGATTTCTGCAGCCATGGATAAAGCAGAAATTTCTTCAGTGCTGGTGGTCGCTCCCGCTTCTTATACCTCGACCCCAGCATACCCACGAAAAATATTACTTTTAATAATTTCTATTTTCTTCGCGATAATTGGTGGCATTGCGGCAGCATTTTCTGCTGAAAAGATGTTTTCTAGAGTTGTTAAAATCGAAGATATTATGGCATATGCCAAGCTTAAAGTTCTTCTAACTATTCCAGAGTTTACCACTGAAGAGCTATTAAATGGCCAGTGGTTAATGAATAACTTAAGTAAAAAAATGGCATCGATAAGAAGTTTTTTATCGGAAGATACCGCTAAAGGTAAAGTTCATCTAGTAGTGTCACCATCACCTGGTGCCGGTACCAGTTTTGTTATTCGTCAGCTTGCTAATTACGCACAACGCGCTACCAAAACGAAATCGCTTCTGTTTAGTATTGATTATGATGTGCAAAAGGTATCAGGGGTAAAGATTAAAGATATCTTGTCTGATTCTAAAAAACACATTAAACGTAATAATGAAACAGATTATGTGACGGTGCTTGTTTCACCAGATGAACTGTCGTCTGATAATTCATCATTTGGCTCGCTATTAGAAAAAATAAAAAGCCTAGGCTACGGCAATATTTTCATTGATTTACCTAATGAACGTGGTGATTCTAGCCATTTGAATGTGATCTCATGCTGCGATCATCTTTTTGTAAACGTCGCTTATGATATTACAGATAAGTACGCGTTAAGCAGGTTTGTATCGGTGATCGAAACCCAGTCTGCTATAACGCCATCGGGTGCCATTTTTAATCGTCGAGAAAATCCAATTCCTCATTCTATTTACAAGCGACTGTAGCGGAACACTAATGCAGAGCTATTATGGAAGTACTGAAACAGGGAGTTCTAACCTAGCAGCCTATATGGTTGCTAGCGTTGCATTTTTATTTGCTGTCGTATTTGTTGTCAGTTCAGGGATGGGATTTAAGTGGCTATTTCTTTCTTGCATAGCGCTTATGGCGCTGTGTGTAGCCGCGGTCTTTCCCAGTTTTCGCTTATTCGTATTGCTGTCACTCACAGCATGTATTCCGGTTGCGATTCAGTACAACTTATTTAATCACGGGAGTAAGACGTCAACTCTGACCCACTTTGGTGGGGCGGAAGGCTCCCTCGTTATTAACTTGGTTGATTTTCCCATTATCATGCTGTTTTTTATATGGATAGCGGATTTGGCGAGTGGGAGAGTAGCATTACCAAAATGGACACGTATTGATACTTATATTGTGTTGTTTTTGTTGTTTTCTGCTTTTTCAATGTTTAATACTGATGAGTATGCTTTGCTCTTTTTTGAAGAGTTAAGGTATCTCAAATATCTGCTGCTATTGTGGATGTTGAGATGCTACATGGTTGATGAACAATTTGTACGATATTGCTTATATGTTGTTGTGCTTATCGCCGGGATGCAGTTTTTATTAGCGTGTTTGCAATACTTCCTATTTTTCACATTGCCCTTTCCTGTGGGAGGAGTATCAGGATCGCAATTTGATATGGTTAACAACGCTGTGATACAACGGGTGTCGGGTACCGTCGGCCATTGTAATACCTTCGCAGCGTATCTTTTATTTCCGATCGTCTTATGTTTGGTTTTTTTCCTATTCGAATCATCACGTTTGATTCGATTTTTAGCCAGTGGTTTTTTTGTCGCATGTTGCATTGCCTTAGTATTAACGTTCTCCCGTAATGCTTGGTTGATGACCGCGATGGCGATATCCATACTCTTAGTTGTAGGCATAATACAAAAGAAAATTTCTTCAGGAATGTTGCTTGGGCTGTTTGGGCTGGGAATGGTTGCTTTGGCCTGTTTGATAGTTTCCGGTGTGTTTGAAATTATCTTAATTCGTATTTTTGAAGATAGCGGTAAAGCCTATGACTCCCGATGGGATCTTGCAATGGTTGCTGTCTCCATGATTTCTGAACACCCAGTAATAGGCATAGGCCTTAATTCATTTGAAGAATCGATGTCGTATTACGATGACAGCGGTGTAACTAATATTATTCAACAACCGGTGCATAATACGCTGCTCCTTATTGCAGCAGAAACAGGGCTTATTTCCTTTGCGCTTTTTATGTTGATATGCAAATCGGTTGCGGGAAGTATTATAAAACTGATAAAACGCGGTGATGATTTTGGTTTTATTGTTGGCGTTTCTACCGGTGTCGCATTGTTATTATTATTAATCTCCAATCAATTCGACGTTACCTTAAGAAAAGAGCCCATTATCGGGATGTGTGTGCTATTTATCGCCATTGTTATGGCCATGGGAACGCGTACTGAAAAGGAATTCAGTAATGAGAAATAGAATTAAACAAATGATAGCGGTGCTTATCTCTGCATGTGGAATATTGGAGGTGAGCCGGTGGTTACGTGTTCGCTGTTTCAACAAGCCCAGCGTCACGATTCTTTGTTTTCATCGAATCGTGCCTGAAGGTGGGCTTATTTCTCCTCAATGTATTTCTTCTGATTTATTCGAAAAACAAATGCGTTTTTTTTCTTCGAAATTCGATTTTATTACGCTTGATGATGTTGCATCTTATCTCTCTGGTGATATAGCTTTTCAGCGTGATGTAATGGCGTTTACATTTGATGACGGCTATGAAGATAACTACATTAATGCGGCGCCTATATTAGAACGCTTTGATGCAAAGGCGGCTTTCTATATTGCAAGCGAACCTATCTTAGACGGGAAAAATTATTGGATTGACGAATTGTCGATATTGCTTGAGGCACTGCATGGTTCTGCTGCTATTGTTGACTTAACAGAGTTGGACGATGTTGCATTTAAAATTTCTCAATTTATTTCAGCACCTGAGGATCAAAAAAAGCAGCAAGCAAAAAACATTTTTTATGCGGCAAATGCATTAAATGAAGGGCAAAAAAACAAGCTGTTAATTGAACTGCGAAAAACATGCGAAGTAATTGGCCGCACTCCAAATAAAACACCAACGTTGATGTCTGTTTCACAAATAAAGGCACTAATGAGTCGTGGGCATATTATTGGAGCGCACACACATACGCACCCAAGATTATCTAATCTAACAGTGGATGAGGTCGAAAGTGAAATTTTTCAAGGTGTTGAAAGGCTTAGTGAGCACTTTGGAGAAATTAAACATTTTGCCTATCCTTTTGGAAAGATGGCTGACATACCAACAGACAAGTCCGCACTGTTTAATGTCCTTGATCGTTGTGGATTCAAAATATCAGTAACAACAGAAGATAATGTTTTAGCGCAAAGCGATCACAAATACTTGGTTCCACGCAAAGTGATGTCGGCACAATCGGTATCTCAAATTGATTTGAAGATGGAGCTAATGGCATGGCAGCGGTAAAACCACGTCGGTTGGCATATCTGATTCATACGTTCCCGTTATTTTCGTTAACATTTATAGTCGATGAAATAGAAACGATGCGGGATCTTGGGGCGCAGATAGATCTTTATGGTGTGAGACTCCCTCAACCTGATGAATACCCTGATGCCTACCAAAAATATTGTGATGAAACGACGTATGCTTTACCCGTTAAAATATTGAAACACATCGAAGAGCATGCGAAATGGCTTTGCCGTCATCCAATTAAGTATTTTAGTTGCCTGTGGTTTGTATTAACAGCTTCAAAGTGCAGCTTAAAAGAAAGAGCAAAGCTAGTAGGTTATTTGTGTGAAGCTGTTGCGCTGGCTGATCATATTAATCCCGATAAATACGATCATCTTCATGTGCATTTTTTGTTTGGCGGTTCGCTGGTTGCACTGTTCCTCAAAAAACTGACAGGCATAAACTATAGTGCAACAGGGCACGGCACTGACTTCTTAGTGGATCGTTGGTTGTTGCATGAGAAAGTCTGTGGGGCTGAATTCGTGCGCATTGGTACTCAATATAACGCTGATTTTATTCAGAAGGAGATTGCTCCTGCAGAAGCAGGTGAACTTTTTGTATTGCCGTTTGGCATTGACCATAAAAACTTGATCGATAGTAAGCAAGCCATTATTGAAAAAATCGAACAGCGTAAAAATGAACCGATCGTTATTATCAATGTAGGACGATTGGTATGGCAAAAAGGGCAGGTAACGCTTATCGAATCGGCTCGTATTTTAAAAGATAAAGGGCTTGATTTTAGGCTTGATATTATCGGTGAAGGTGAGCTGCGTGGCGAGATTGAAACTTTAATAGCGCGTTATGATTTGCAGGAACAGGTAGTTATGCGCGGCGCCTTGCCTCGCAATGAAGTATTAGAAGCGATGCAGGCTGCAGATATTTTTGCTTTTTCAAGCTTAAGCGAAGGTTTTGGTATTGTTTTATTAGAAGCGATGCTTTGTGGGTTGGCGATCGTCGCTCCAAATATAACCGGTGTATCAGAAATTGTTATGGATGGTAAAACTGGAATTATCTATCCGTCTCAGACAGGGAGTGTTCTGGCGTCAAGTTTAGAGCAACTTATTATTAATAAAACATTACGTCAAAGCTATCAGCTTAATGCGCTTGATGATGTGTGCGCGCGCTTTGATCATCTCGATAAAGTTGCTCAACTCTACAAAAGAATGACGTTATGCGAATGAGAATACTATGAAAATTGTCTATTTTAATTACCTTGCCGATGCGATCGGTCCACTAATTCGCACATTGGAATTAGCGAAAGCCTGTTCCGACAATGGAATAACAGTCTCTTTATATTTTATGAATGAAGGATTTAAGCCTCCAGAGTTTGTGTATGAACGGATCCGTTCATATCAAAGTGAGACATTAAAAATACATTATAATAACCGTCACGAGAAATCACTGGCGATACCGGTAGATAATAGCGACCAGACCAAAGCACCAGGAGAACCACGAATTCGTTTACGTGGTTTACTTAAGCAGTCTGCATTGTCGCTTCTGTATATTCCCGCAGAACTAAAAATCATTCGCCGTGAAAAGCCCGATGCTGTAATGGCTAGGCCTGATCATGCGTTTTCATTTTGTTTTAGCAGTCGTCTTGCGGGCGTACCACTTGTTCTCGATACCGATGGCCCAGTGGAAGAGCTCGATCTATATTGGGGAATTTCATCTCGCGGATTGTCTAAGCTTGATACTTTTAGAGCTAAATCGTCGAGTGCGGTTTCTGTGGTATCAAACGTATGCGAAGAACTTTGGCACGACAAAATATCAGACCGTAAGCGTTTCTTTATTGTTCCTAATGGTACTCACCAAGAAGAATTTCTACCTCAGCCTGAAGATAAACGCGAAGCACTTGCCAAATCGCTTGGTTTGCAAGGATGCCGAGTTATCGGCTATTCGGGTAATCAAAGAATATGGCATGGTTTACCTAATCTATTACGTTCGGCATTGCCATTGCTTGAAAGCGATAAAACATTAAAGATTCTGATTATTGGCTGCGGTTTCAATGAAGACTTAATGGAAGAGTGTGGCATTTCTGAATCGATATTCCGAAATCAAATCGTATTTACCGGGCGCTTAAGTTATTGGGACATGGCAGCGCACATCGACCTGGCAGATATTATGGTGATGCCTTATAACACGCTACCGCTGTTTTATTTTTCACCCATGCGAATGTTTGAAGCGATGTCGTTGGGCAAATCATTAATCACCTCAAATCAAGGGCAGATGCATGATCTGTTAGATGAACGTTCATCGGTGCGTTTTTTCGATCCAGAGAATCCTGGCGACTTACATCGTGTAATAAAGAAGTCTGTTTACGATGACGACTTTATTAAAGCCGGGTTGCGTAATCGCGAATATCTTATTGCCGAGCATACATGGCGTGCACGTGGAGCCAAAATAAAAGAGGCGATTACTTATGCTGTCGCTAATTATTAAATGCCAGGTGATTTTATGAAATTGTTTTTTATCGTCGATAATAATGAACCCCACGCTTCAGGTGGCGGTTATTATGCGATTTTTAAATTTGCAGAGTTTCTAGCGCAGCGCGGACATAGCGTATTTATTTATGCGGTTCATGATCTTGGCTGGGTTAAAAATACTGAAAATTTAAACGTCTATTACCGTGCCAGCATTAGTCGCGATAACCGTTTATCGCGTAAGTTAGATAAGCTGTTAGAAAGAGCCTGTGATCGTTTTTTATTGCCACGTTTGGCCATGCAGTTTGCTCCTGATTGGATATTGGGTGTACTAAAGGAATCCGCTATCAAGGCAGTCGCTTTAGGTGATTCTTGCCAGCGCCCTGTAGCCAATTTTATTTATGAATGTCCGCCGTGGTTGCGTGAGATTTTTGGAGAAGAAGTTTATCAAGCTTCTAATAATGGTTTTACTCGCGAGCTGTGGTCTCAAACAAAAGAAGCTTACCTTGCTTCAGATATGTTGTTTCCGAATTCCACATTGTCACAACAATACAATCAAGAATGGCTTGGCTCCAGCAATATATCAGCTCCGATTTATCCGGGCATTGATGAAACTCAAATGCCATTTGAAGGACCACAAGAGCCAGACACTGGTCGTGCCGTATTATTTGTCGGTCGTTTAGCTCCAGAAAAAAACATACATCATTTAATCGAAGCGTGGCGTCAGCTGCCGAAAGATGTAGTTCTACACATCGCGGGCAGTGGTCCGCTCTTAGATGAGTTACAAGCGTTGGCCGCTGACTTACCCAACGTAATGATTCATGGCTATGTGAGTGACGATCGTTTATGGGCGTTGTTTAGAAGTGCCAAGATGCTTGTGTGTCCAACCCAATTCGAAGGTTTTGGTATGCCACCGATGCAAGCGTTGTATTTCCAAAAGCCTTGCTTGGTATCTGACCTACCCATTTTCCGCAGTATTTATGGGGATCATGTCGATTATTTTCCGATAGGGAATATTGATGCCTTAGCTGAAGGTGTCTTGCGCATATTGAATGACAGGGAGTATGCACAAGCACAAGGCGAAAGTGGACGAAAATTTGTATTAGAGAATTTCACCTGGCAAATCGCTGCGAAAACAATTGAACAGCAGCTGGAAACAAACGATGCCGCATCAGGAAGTGCCACACTATGAGTGCTCAAGGACTGAAAACATTATTTTCGACCTCGGCCATGTATGCCGTTGCGAATTTATTGCAGCGGGGCATGATGCTGATTCTTTTGCCTATTTATGCGCGTCATTTTAGCAAGGCAGAGTTTGGTGCTATGGACATGCTTTATCAGGGGATTCTTGTCTTGATTATTGTATCGTCATTCGGCATGCCCCAAGGATTACCTCGGGGAATTCATCAAGAAAAAGCAACAGAAGAAGATGGTCGCAGACTGCTAGGTGTACTCACGTTATTCATCCTTCCGGTAACCGCCATTACCTTCGCATTAATTTGGAGTTTTAGTGATCCGATTGCAGAGATTCTGTTCAATGAGCAGGGCGAAGGTTTGTGGGTAAGGTTGGGGGCGGCATTCTTTGTTGCGATGGTAATACAACAGTATCCATTACAAATTTTCAAAGCGTATCAACGTTCTTTGCAATACTCACTCTGGTCAATAGGCACATTCTTAATCGCTACAGCATGCAACCTTTACTTTATCGTCGTCATGGATATGGGATTGGTGGGAATGTTGATGGCGAATACGATCGGTTTTGGTGTGACAGGCGTAATTGCGTTTGTTAGCTGTTTGAAATTTATGAAATTCAACTTTGACTGGCATCGCCTTCGTCCTTTGCTTGAATTTGGATTGCCAATGTTGCCGGCATTACTCGGGCGTAAAATACTTGAAGCATCCGATCGCTATATGCTACCTCAATATCACTCTATGGATACCTTGGGCGAATACGTAATGGGCGCTAAAGTGGCTAATATTGTTGAGGTCATGGTCTTGGTGCCTTTCTTATTTGCATGGCAGCCCTTCTTTTACTCAGTCGCCAATAGGGCAGACGCTAAAAATATTTTTGCGCGAGTCACTCTGTATTTTCTAGGTGTATCGGCAATGGTCTTTATGGGAATGTACATTCTGCATGGCAGTGTATTGGACTTTATCGGTAATGGTGATTATAGCGCTTCATCCGTAGTGGTTCAGATATTGGTCTTGGCAGCGTTACTTAATGGTATCCAATATACCATCTCACCGGGTATCCATATTAAAAATAAATTGGTTCAAGAATCTTCGATAATGATAGCGGCTGCGTTTCTTAATATCGGATTAAACTTTTTATTAATACCTCCTTACGGTGCTCAGGGCGCGGCAATATCGACCTTGATATCCTATCTTATTTATTTGATCTGCACGTTCTCGTTGTCGCAAATATGTTATCCCGTGAGTTATCACTGGAGACGCATGGCGCAAGTTCTCGTAACAGCCATGGCATTTATGGCAATGATTTATTGGGTGGATAATATTCTGCTTCAGTTGTGTTTGTTGTTTGTTTTTATATTGCTTGGGCCCGTTCTGGATCTGTATATGAATGAGCGTGATGTGCTAAATACCGTATGGCAGAAGCTTCGCAGAAAAACTGCGAAAGGTAGTTATTGAGAATGAAGGAGTTACAAGTGCTAGAAAAGAAATTACTAATTCTAGGAACTCGAGGCATACCTGCCATGCATGGCGGGTTCGAAACGTTCGCAGAAGGTTTTGCACTTGATATGGTTAGTCGAGGTTGGGACGTTACTGTTTATTGTCAGTTAGAAGTCGGTGACAAAATTACAGAGACTCATTGGCAAGGGGTTCGCTGCGTTAATGTACCCGTGCCGTATACCAGTGCCATCGGGACAATAGTGTTTGATCTAAAATCCATTATTCATGCCCTGAAGCAGGAGGGAGTGGTGCTAACGCTTGGTTATAATACGGCCGTTTTTTCAATCCTGCATCGCATCGCTCGACAGCCTAATATGATGAATATGGATGGCGTTGAATGGAAGCGCGAGAAGTGGTCATTGGCAAAAAAAGTCTGGCTATATTGCAATGAATGGCTAGGTGCTCGACTTGCCAATCATTTGGTGGCCGATCATCCAGAGATTAAACGCCATCTGCAGCGTCATACAAATGAAAAGAAAATAACAGTGATTCCATACGGTGCTGACCGCATAGAGTCAGCGCCTACAAAGCCACTTGAGCAATATGGGCTAACGGCTGGAAATTACGCAATTCTTATCGCGAGGCCTGAACCAGAAAATTCGATATTAGAAGTTGTGCGTAGCTTTGTAAAAGCTTCTCCTGGAATACCTCTGGTGGTCTTGGGTAATTATGATCCTGACAATAATCCATATCATCGCCAAGTGCTAGACGCAGGTGATAGCAGTGTTTTATTTGTCGGTGCTATTTATGAAAGTGATGCCGTTAGTTCTTTACGCTATCACGCAAAAGTCTACATCCATGGGCATACCGTTGGCGGTACAAACCCATCACTCATAGAAGCTATGGCGGCAGGCAATCCGGTTATTGCCCATGGGAATGTATTTAATCGATGGGTTGTCGGTGATGGCGGCATATTCTTTGACGATGAATCGTCATTGCACGAGGCCTTGGATTTATGCGGTGATGAAAACCTCTTGAAACAAAATGTCGCAAAAATCGTAGAGCGTCACCATTCAATGTTTAGGCCTGAAATGATACATGATTCATATGAGCAGGAGCTCGAAAAATTGATGGCTGATAATTAGTCAGCTTATCAATGGATTCAGTGTGATTTTGGATGCCGAATGGACCGATATACTTTGTCAGCATGTGGCAAGTATTTGAATTGATATTCGGCTAATGGTCGTTAGTAATTAATAATTAGGAAATAAAAATGTCTAATCAAGGAATGATTCGCTCCCACCAAGGGGGGTTTAACTTTGTATATCGTTTAATTGATATTGTCATTGTTTATTGTGGTTTAGCGCTAGCCGCTTTTTATCATGATATATCGTTTAGCTTTCTATACAGTTCAGCGGGCTTAATTGCGGCGATTGTTTTTATGCTATGCGCAGAATCGTTGGGCGTTTATCGTTCTTGGCGTGCCAGTGATGCTGTGCGTATGTTTTTTATTACAACAGGCGCTTGGTTGCTAACCACCTTTATGGTTATTGTTATTGTCTTTTTTGCAAAAATGACAGGAGATCTTTCACGAGGTGTTATTGCCTGGTGGGTCTTGTTGGTCTGGTTCGCTATTATCTTTTGGCGCATGGTTTTTCGCTTCTTTCTACGCAGCTTGCGGTTGAGTGGTTACAATTCTCGAAATGCTGCTGTGGTTGGATTAAATAAAAGTGCGATGCGAATGCGTGATGAGTTGGCGGCTAACCCAGAGTTGGGTATCAAGTTTTCCGGTTTTTTTGATGATCGTAGTATTAAGCGACTTAATGAAGAGTATTCTGATGAGATATTGCACGGCTCTATTAATGATTTAATTGAACGTACCAAGCTTGGTCAAATTGATCTTATTTTTATTGCGTTGCCTCTTAAGGCACAAAAACGCATTGCACAAGTGCTTGACCTGTGTGGTGATACAACGGCCAGTGTGCATCTTATTCCCGACTTTTTCACTTACAACTTGCTGCATGCACGGATGGGAGTAGTAGGGGATCTGCAAACGTTAAGTATCTATGAAACACCTATTCTGGGTTTTAATGACATCATGAAGCGCAGCTTCGATATTGTTTTCTCCCTGCTTGTTTTGCTCGGTATTTTTTCCCCGATGCTACTCATTGCCGCCGCGGTTAAGTTGACCTCGCCTGGCCCTATTATTTTCAAGCAAGCTCGCTATGGATTGGACGGAAAACCGATATTTGTTTGGAAGTTCCGGAGTATGACGACCATGGATAACGGCGATAAAGTTGTGCAGGCGACTAAAGGAGATGCGCGAATTACTAAAGTTGGTGCGTTTATTCGTAAAACCTCATTAGACGAGCTGCCACAATTTATTAATGTGTTGCAGGGCAGAATGTCGGTGGTTGGGCCAAGACCTCATGCCGTAGCGCATAATGAAGAGTATCGACGTTTGATTCCATATTATATGTTGCGCCATAAGGTGAAGCCGGGAATTACGGGCTGGGCTCAGATTAACGGTTATCGAGGCGAAACAGATACACTTGATAAGATGGAAGGGCGTATCGATTACGATTTGGACTATATTCGTAATTGGTCATTACTAATGGACGTTAAAATAATATTTTTGACGGTATTTAAAGGTTTTACTGACCGCAACGTACATTGATTTTATATTCAATGTATTTGGCTAACTCCTTGAAAATCAAAATAAAATCGAACAAAAAGTATTGACAGGGTAAGAAGCTGAGCATATTATACGCCCACGTTTTGAGATGGGGCCTTAGCTCAGCTGGGAGAGCGCAACACTGGCAGTGTTGAGGTCAACGGTTCGATCCCGTTAGGCTCCACCAAATTTTAAAACGTATTGTCTTAGTGTCCCCATCGTCTAGAGGCCTAGGACACCGCCCTTTCACGGCGGTAACAGGGGTTCGAATCCCCTTGGGGATACCATTTACACTCTTTTGAGAAGAGCTGTAAACACTAAGATAAATCAACCGGACATAAGAGATTATGATTCGGTTTTTTTATGCCTGCAGTATTGGAAATGAGAATTATTGCTGATATCGTGACTGAAATACTTGAAAAGTAATGATATTAACCTATAATCGCGGAATTGCTTAATAGATGTTATTTGATGTAATATCTTGATACGAAATGATGCTTACACGTCGTACTGCCGACCTAGTTTTAAACACTAGAAGCCTACCTAATATAACAATATCGCATATTCGTATGCCGCTTTTCTTAGAAAAGCCCTCAAATTACCCGGATGGTAATTGCGACAACTCAATTTTTATAGCGAGTAAAACTATGGATGGTTCCGGGCGCACTTCGCGTACGTCACTACAAATAATGCTTGATACAATTTTTGCGCTAATGATGCGTGAATTGAAAACCCGCTTTGGTGCAAAAAAGCTGGGCTACTTCTGGGCGATTATAGAACCTGCAGCGCAAGCTTCCATTATGGCCATTATGTTTAGCCTAATCGGTCGCAGTAGTCTGTCGGGCGTCCCTGTCGCACTTTTTATGATCTCTGGCATCATGCCATTTAAATTCTTTTCAAAGTTACTGCTTCAGTTATCAGGCTCGGTACAGGCTAATAAAGCGCTGTTTACTTATCGCCAAGTCTCTATTTTAGACCCGCTTATTACCCGCCTTATTATCGAAGTAGTAACCTACATAGTCGTGTTTTGTATCATCCTAGCGGCCATGGCTTGGATGGGGTTTAATGTTGAGATGCAAGATTTTCTAGCCTTTTTAATGGTCAATTTACTGCTTATTAGCTTAGGTTTCGGTGTGGGTATATTACTCTGCGTTGCCAGTGCCTACTGGGAAGATACTACCAAGGTCGTTGGTATGGTTATGATGCCTATGTACATTATGTCCGGCATTTTTTTTACCGCGACTATAATTCCACAAAAATATTTATATATATTTGATTGGAATCCGATCTTTCATATTATAGAACTCATCCGTCAATCAATGTTCGTCAGCTATACAAGCCCTGTAGGTGATTGGCAGTATGTCGCTTTTTGCGCACTGGTCGCCAATGCCGCAGGTTTAATGTTGTATCAGGTTAATCGTCAGAGGTTTATTACCTCATGATTTATTTTGAAAACGTCAGTAAATTTTATCCAACTAAACAGGGTCGAAGCTACGTCTTTAAAGACGTGAATATGAGTTTGCCAACCGATAAAAATATTGCTGTTTTAGGGCCAAACGGCGTGGGTAAGTCAACGCTTATCAAAATGCTGGGCGGTGCAGATTTTCCGTCACGCGGAGAGATTAAAAGCGATCAAAGAATTTCCTGGCCATTAGGGCTGCAGGGTGGCCTACAAGGCAGCATGAGTGCTCGTGAGAATGTTCGCTTTGTCGCACGCATTCATGGCTACCGAGATACTAAGCCAGTAGAGAAGCAAGTCGCTGATTTTGCAGAAATAGGCAAATACTTTGATGAGCCTGTAAGAACCTACTCCAATGGCATGCGCTCAAAAGTAACGTTTGGCTTAGCCATGGCGTTTGATTTGAACTTTGACATATTGCTTATCGATGAACTGACTGCTGTAGGCGATGCAAATTTTAAAGCGAAAAGTAAAAAGCTTCTTTTAGATCAGTATGAAAATACCAAGCTGATTATGGTGAATCATTCACTGGCTGAGCTAAAGCAATTTTGCCAAGCGGGTATCGTCATAAAAGACCAAACACTCCATTACCACTCAGATTTAAAGTCGGCAATCGAAGATTATAACGAGACGTATAACAATGCCAAATGAAGATGTGCCAGATAAAGACATGCCAAATAAAGATATGCCGATAAAAGAGCAAGCGGTAGAAAAGACCGCGGCTCAACGCAAACTTGCCAAATTTAAAAGCAAACCCGTACAGTTTGTAAAAGACTCCTCCGCCTTTACCAAAGCGCAAAAAGGTGTTGTATACACATGGGCCAAATTCGGCTCTTTTGCCTTAGTTATTTTAGCCTCGATATTATTAGTGGTTTATTACTCCATGCTGGCATCACCGCGTTACGTAAGCCAAAGTCAATTTGTCGTAAAAGAAGCCGGTGGCCACGATTCATCTTTATTAGGCTTGTCAGGCTTGGGGGCGGTGTCGCCGGGTATGCGAGATGCCTTGATTCTAAAAACCTTTTTAGAATCACGCGAAATGGCAACCGCACTGGATAAGGCAGTTTCACTAAAAGCACATTATGAACGCAGCGATTGGGACACCCTAAGTAAGCTTAACCAAGACAGCACCATGGAAGAATATGTTGAGTACTATCAGAATCACGTTCAAATAATTCATGACGAATTATCCGATGTGCTCATGGTCGAAGTGCAAACCTTCGATGCTAACTACTCCCTTACCGTAAGTGAAGCGTTGCTCAGTATCAGTGAGCGCTTTATTAATGACCTGGGTGCAAAAATGGCAGGTGAACAAATGTCGTATGCGCAAAAAGAAGTAGAGCGCTCTTATGCCATATTAACCAAAAGCCAAAGCGCGTTAATTAGCTTTCAAGACAAGTTCAAATTGTACAGCCCAGAGCAGCAAAGCGGGGCGCTACTAACGGCCATTAATGGCATAGAATCTTCCATTATCACCGAAGAAACGGAACTTAAATCGCTACTCGCATTTATGCGCGACGATGCACCAGAAGTGAAAGCCAAGAATATTCGCGTTGCCTCATTGCGTGAGCAACTCGCACAAGAAAAACAGCGACTCACCTCAGATGATCAGCAGTCACTGAATAAAATAAACGTCAACTACCAAGAAATAAAGTTGAACAGTGAGCTGGCCGCTGACCTTTATAAATCTGCCCTCGCAGGTCTTGAAGTCGTTCGCGCAGAAGCCTACCGAAAACTTAAGCATCTGTTGGTAATCGAACAACCAGCACTTGCACAAGAAGATAAATACCCACGTCGCATTCACAGCATTCTCACCTGGTTTATTGTATTGCTATTAAGCTACTTCATTGGCCGTTTAATACTGTCCATTATTAAAGAGCACCAAGAATAATGATTAAAAATATACTCATCATCGTACTTCTTTTAAGTTCGCCAGCACTGTGGGCGGTTAGCTTGCAGCAAGATAAAGACGCTGAAGTTGTAGAAGCTATCAATACCAGTACGGCCAGCAAGCTGTATGGCTCGTGGTTATTCAACGGTGGCTTTAGTGACACATCATTTTCGGGCATTAATCCCGATTACCGCATCGCCAGTGGCGACAAGTTGTTAGTGCAACTGTGGGGTGGGTTAGAGTATCAAAAAGAAATAGAAGTAGACCCTAAAGGTAATATTTTTATTCCTAAAGTAGGGCCAATTACCGTATTGGGTGTCAGCAATGAAAACCTAAACCGCCTAGTATTAAAGTCGGTGAAACGCGTTTATAAATCCAATGTTGAAGTTTACGTCACACTGCTATCAACGCAAAAAGTAAAAGTATTTTTAACCGGCTTAGTCAACAAACCTGGTCTATACGAAGGGCAATCGGCTGACAGTATTTTACGCTTTATCGATCAAGCCAAAGGCATTCGTGCAGACATTGGCGGCCTGCGTCAAATTCAACTGCGTCGCAATAATAAAACCATCGAGCAAATAGATCTATACGACTTTTTATCATCAGGAAAAATGCCACGTCTGCCTCTGCAAGATGGCGACGTTATCTTTGTTGGCCCGCGTCAAGGTGTTGTTACCATAGAAGGCGAAGTAGGTTTTGCAGGCAAGTATGAAATTCGAGGTAGCCAAGAGCCGATAGCGAATATATTAAATGCCATTGTCCCGAATGACAGAGCAACCAATGTCACTATTATAGAAGCAGTTAATAAAAGCGTTGAAGCCAGTCAATACTCGTTGAACGACATTACCAATCAAATGGTTTCAAATGGCGCACTTATAAAACTATCGACCCAACTTCGTCCAACCAGTATCAGTGTTGAAGTGGTGGGCGAGCACAGCTCAGAAAATGAATTGGTTATTCCTTGGGGAACGTCCCTCGACGCTGTTATTAAAAAAATCGAATTAACTGAGTTATCTAATTCTTCAGGTATTCAGCTGTATAGAAAGTCAGTAGCAGAACGTCAAAAAGACATGCTACAAGCATCGTTAACCGCCTTAGAGCAAAGCGTATTAACGGCAAGATCAAGCACCAAAGAAGAAGCGCAATTAAGAAAAGCCGAAGCTGAGATTATGCTGCAATGGATCGCAAAAGCTCGCCTAGTAGAACCCAAAGGCCAAGTGCTGTTATCAGCAGGTTATGAAGCCAAAAAAATAATTCTGCAACAAGGTGATCGTATTGTAGTGCCGAGTAATAAAAACTTAGTCATGGTTCATGGTGAAGTCTTATTTCCAACAGCCATTGCGTTTAATAAAGACCTAACCATCGAAGATTTTATCGCAAAAGCAGGCGGTAAAAACAGAGGCTCTAGCGATTTTAATATCGTAATTATGCGCCCCAACGGTGAGTTTGTAGACGCAAATTCAGATTTAGATGAAGACGATTATGTAAAGCCCGGCGACGAGATTTTTGTATTGGCAGAGCCCGATTCGAAGTCACTGCAGCTAACAAAAGATCTTACTCAAATCATGTATCAAATTGCGGTTTCAGCGGCAGTTATTATTGCTCTGTAGCCAGAAATATTGAAGTCAGTGTGAAAGCACTTAATGCAAAAAATTATAGAATGGACGTGGAGTCATTATGGAAAGCTTAATTACAAATATGGGTAAAGGTAGAAAAGGAATTATTCTTGCGGGCGGTTCAGGTACGCGCTTATACCCCCTAACAAAATCGGTGAGTAAGCAGTTAATGCCTGTTTATGATAAGCCCATGATTTTTTATCCGTTAAGCACATTAATGCTTGCAGGCGTTACTGAATTTTTAATTATTACAACGCCACAAGACAAAGAGAACTTTAGAAATCTATTGGGTGATGGGAGCGATTGGGGCATTAGTATTGAATACGCCGTGCAAGAATCTCCAGATGGATTGGCACAAGCCTTTATTATTGGTGAAGAATTTATTGGCGACTCTTCAGTCGCGTTAATCTTAGGCGACAACTTATTCTTTGGCGAAAATATGTCAAAAGACATGTTGCATGCCGCCGCAAACCAAAATCATGGTGCAACAGTTTTTGGCTATCACGTACAAAATCCTAGCGATTATGGTGTGGTTGAATTCAACTCAAGTGGCAAAGCAATCTCGTTAGAAGAAAAACCGAAAGAGCCTAAATCTAACTACGCGGTACCGGGTCTTTATTTTTATGACAATCGCGTTGTCGAAATTGCTAAAAATGTTAAGCCAAGTCCTCGTGGCGAATTAGAAATTACCGACATCAATAAAGTGTATTTAGAAGATGAAACGCTTAATGTACAAATATTAAGCCGTGGAACCGCCTGGTTAGATACTGGTACTCACGACAGTTTATTAGATGCCAGTCATTTTATTGCGACCATTGAAAAACGCCAAGGCCTAAAAGTCTGCTGCCCAGAAGAAATTGCTTTTCGCTTAGGGTTGATCAGTACCGACCAGTTAAAAACACTCGCAGAGCCCATGAAAAAGAATGGCTACGGTCAGTATTTATTCAGCGTGTTAAAAGAACATGCCAATACTAACGTTGATTCAGCCGAATTTGACGCAAGTAAATTTGGCCGTCGTGCGGAAGATCGTTTAAATATGAATTTAGCGCGCAAAGCTATCGAAGGCAATAATAGAGCAGCAGACAAACAGGACGCTTAATTATGAAAGTCGTTAATACTTCCATTCCAGAAGTAAAAATCATTGAAACTCAAGTGTTTGGTGATGAGCGTGGTTTTTTTATGGAAACCTTTCGCGCCAGTATTATGGATGAGCTAACAGGCGGCAAACCGTTTGTACAAGATAATCATTCTAAATCAGCTCAAGGCATCTTACGTGGCTTGCATTATCAAATGCAGCAAACCCAAGGCAAGCTTGTACGCGTGGTGCAGGGGGCCGTATTTGATGTCGCCGTTGATATGCGCAAAGACTCTGCCACCTTTGGCCAGTGGGTGGGTGAAGTATTATCGGCTGAAAATAAAAAGCAACTCTGGGTGCCAGAAGGCTTTGCTCACGGTTTTTATGTAATGACAGAAAGCGCAGAGTTTGTTTATAAATGCACCGACTATTACGCCCCTGAATTTGACCGCTCTTTAAAGTGGAATGACCCAGCAGTCGGTATCGACTGGCCACTAGTCGATGGCAAGCAACCTTTAGTATCAGAAAAAGATGAAAACGGAAAGTCGTTCGCCGAAGCGGATACGTTCTAGTGAGTAAAAATACCCAAGACACTCAAGGGAATGAGTCAATGTCAGAAGCATTGCAAAAACGCACACGAATATTAGTCACCGCAAAAAACGGTCAACTAGGGTGGGAGCTTGCGCGCAGTCAGCCAGAAAACGTAGAGGCTCAGTTCTTTGATTCAAAAGAATTAAATATTTGTAATTCTGACAATATAGCTGAAAAAATAGCCCGTTTTAAACCTGACTTAGTCATTAATGCGGCAGCGTATACCGCTGTTGATAAAGCAGAGTCTGACAGTGATGCCGCGTTTTTAGTGAATCAGCAAGGTGCAAAGAATTTAGCGCAAGCCTGCAAAAATGCAGGTGCAAAGTTAATTCATATTTCAACCGACTTTGTATTTGATGCCACTAAAAATACCCCGTATCAGCCATCGGATAGCACGAATCCCTTAGGTGTTTATGGCGCGAGTAAGCTAGCCGGAGAAGAAACCGCCTTAGAAATATTAGGCGATAACGTTAGCATTATTCGTACTGCATGGGTTTACAGCCTACATGGCAATAACTTTGTTAAAACCATGCTGCGCTTAATGGCAGAAAAAGAACAGCTAGGCGTAGTGGCAGACCAAGTTGGCACACCGACCAATGCTAACAATCTGGCCAAGGCTATATGGTTACTTGCAGAAAAAATGCTAACGCAAAAAACGACTGCGGAAAGCATTTCGAATATTTACCACTGGACAGATCTAGGTACGGCAAGTTGGTATGACTTTGCTGTCGCCATTCAAGAGCTTGGGTTAGCGAATGGTTTATTAAATAAAGAAATCCCCATTGCGCCAATTAAAGCCAGTCAGTATCCAACCCCTGCAAAACGCCCATCTTATAGCGTATTAGATACCTCGCATTTGCGCGAAACGTTAAGCGTGCCCGGCACTCATTGGCGCGCAGCATTAAATAGCATGTTAAGTGATTTAAAAAAAATTGAATTAAACGCAGAGAATTCAAAATGAAAACATTATTAGTAACAGGTGGCGCAGGTTTCATTGGTTCAAACTTTGTTCAATACTGGTTAAAAACCTATCCACAAGACAAGGTTGTCGTATTAGACGCGCTAACCTACGCTGGCAACCTAGCCAGCTTAAAGCCAGTAGAAAACAATGCCAACTACAGCTTTTGCCACGGCAATATCTGCGATACAGATTTAGTCGAGTCGTTATTAACAGAACATAACATCGATACTATTGTTCACTTTGCAGCAGAAAGCCACGTAGACCGTTCAATCGATGGGCCTGATGCGTTTATTGAAACTAATATTATTGGAACGCACAGTCTATTAAAAGCGTCGAAAAAAATCTGGATAGACGCGCCAAAATCAAAAGGCGAAGCGCCTCTAACGCACAGATTTCATCACGTAAGTACCGATGAAGTCTACGGCGATTTAGGCCCAGAAGACCCAGCGTTTACCGAAGAAACGCCGTACACACCCAGTAGCCCATACTCGGCCAGTAAAGCCGCAAGTGATCATCTAGTTCGTGCTTATCACCACACCTATGGTCTTGAAGTTACCACGTCTAATTGCTCAAACAATTACGGCCCATATCACTTCCCAGAGAAATTAATCCCTTTGGTATTAACCAACATCTTATTTGATAAACCATTACCTATTTACGGTAACGGACAGCAAATACGTGATTGGTTATACGTAACTGATCACGCGCGCGGCATCGACTTAGTGATTAACAAAGGTCGTTTAGGTGAGTGCTACAACATTGGCGGCATTAACGAATGGGCCAATATCGATATTGTTAATTTGATTTGTGAATTAATGGACGAATCATTTAAAACCAATCCAGAACTCGCAGCTAAATACCCTAATGCAAAGAGCGCAATTGCAAGTGCATCTAAAGAGTTAATTACTTACGTTACCGATCGTGCAGGTCACGATCAACGCTATGCAATTAACCCAACAAAATCGAATACTGAATTAGGTTATGTGCCTCAAGAAAGTTTTGAAACGGGTATACGTAAAACAATTTCTTGGTATTTGAATAATGACCAATGGTGGACAGATTTACTTCAAGGGGCAGATAAATAAACATGAAACTATCAATTAATAAGGCCTTAAATAAATTGTTTAATAGTGATAAAGAAAACGTGAGTACTGATATCGCAGAACCCTCAGGAATAGAAATCCTTTATCATTCAGGTGCATTCTCAAAGGAATGGTACTTGGCGTCAAACCCAGACGTTGCTGATAATGGCGCAGTGCCTTTAGAGCATTATTATTTTAACGGCCATTTAGAAGGACGTTCTCCTAACTATTTGTTTGATCCACAATGGTATCTTGACGAATACCAAGACGTTAAAGCAGCCGGCGCTGAACCTTTGCTGCACTACCTTCTTCATGGTGAATCTGAAGGGCGTAAGCCATCATTGTACTTTGATCCAATCGCGTATAAAAAACAGCTATCTTTAGATTTTAATGATTCGGCAATCGTTCATTATCTACAAAATTCATTAGCACCACTGGCTAGCCCAGTTGCAGAGTTTGACTCTACTTATTACTTAGAAACTCATTTAGATATAAAAGAAGCAGGAATCGACCCATACCAGCATTTTATGCTGCAAGGTATTAATGAAAAGCGCAATCCATCAGCGGCTTTCGATCTACAGTATTATACCCAAGCGCACCTAAATGGTGATGAAAGCATAAACCCTTTTTATCACTATCTAAATGAAGGCAAAGCCCTTGGTTTGGCAACGTCTGCACCAGATTCAGTGCTGGGAAGCACCGTAGGAAACCCAGTGCAGCCCAATAATATGGCAAGTATTACAGCAGCGCAGAATGCTTACTTAAAGCCAGGGCCAGGTTTTGAAGATTTCAAATACGGCGAAAGAACTCATAACCCAGATGTAAAAGCGATTGCTTATTACTTGCCACAATTTCACCCGTTCAAAGAAAATAGTGAATGGTGGGGAGAAGGCTTTACTGAGTGGACTAACGTCGCCCGTGCTAGAAGCCGATTTGATGGCCACTATCAACCACATCTACCAAGAGATCTTGGTTTTTATGATTTACGACTAAAAGAAACGTTGGTCGCACAAGCTAATATGGCTCGTAATGCAGGCTTAGAAGGTTTCTGTTTTTATCATTATTGGTTCAATGGCAAGCGCTTAATGGAAGGCCCAGCCAACATGCTGCTGGCTAATGATGATATCGATCTGCCATTTTGTTTAATGTGGGCGAACGAAAATTGGACGCGCACATGGGACGGCCTAGAAAACGATGTGCTAATGGCACAAGATTATCTAGACGAAGATGACGAAGCCTTTGTCGCCGATATTGCACGTCACTTTGCTGATGAGCGATACATTACACTCGACGGTCGACCGATCTTCTTTATTTATCGCCCGGGTATTATCCCGAATGCAAAAGAGAAAATAGCTCTTTGGCGCACAATGTTTAACGACAATCATGGCTTCGATCCCATTATCTATATGGCTCAAGCGTTTGATGATATTGACCCTCGAGTTTACGACCTTGACGGCGCAATTGAATTTCCTCCGCATAAAGTAGCGGCAGGCTTAGACTCAAAAGCACAAAGTCTAACGGTTACGGACCTAGACTTTATGGGTCATTACCCTAGCTATGATGAGATGGTGGAAAGAAGCATCAATGACACATCATTCGATTATGATGTAATTAAAGCCGTCACCCCTATGTGGGACAACGAAGCACGCAAGCCGAACAAGGGTATGGGCTTTATTGGCTCTACTCCAGAAAAATATCAAAACTGGCTGGCATCAATCGTAGATTTTTCCAAGAAAAATCCGGTACAGGGTTCGCACAGTTTAGTTTGCATAAATGCCTGGAATGAATGGGCAGAAGGCGCACACCTAGAGCCAGATCAGTACTGGGGAAGTGCCTATTTAAACGCAACCTACCGCGCAATGAATAACGAAGAAGAAGTGAAAGGGAAGTACACCCTATTATTAGTAGGCCATGATGCCTATAAGCACGGCGCTCAGTTATTAACGTTAAATATTTTCAAAACGCTTAAACAGCAATTTGGTATAGACGTAAAAGTTGCACTATTAAGTGGTGGCCCCCTCGTCGAAGAATACGAAAAAATCGGCGATACCTATGTCTGTGATGGTGATGTTGCAAAGTTTGAAGAAGTCGTTATTAAGTTAAAGCAAGAAGCGGGTTTAACAAAAGCAATTTGTAATACCACCGTAACGGGAAGAATTGCGTCGGCACTGAATAGACAAAACATAACCTTTATCTCTTTAATTCATGAATTAAAAAACTTAATTAAAGAATACGGCTTGGAAGGCGCAGCTAATGATATTGCGAGCCATGCTGAAAAAATAATCTTCGCCGCCCAGGCCGTGCAAGATTCTTTCGTCGGTGTTATTGATAACGACGTATCCGATAAATTGATCGTTCACCCTCAAGGGATTTATCAAGAACTCAGCAGAAATAACAATGCGGCTAAAGAACTGCGCACTCGTTTATCGTTAGATTCAGATGCAAAGGTTGTGGTTAACGTGGGTTATGCCGATTTGCGTAAAGGATTTGATATTTTCGTCAATACTGCGAAAGTACTGGTTGCCCAAGACCCTAGTTACCACTTCTTATGGATTGGCGATATAGAGCCTTCGTTGAAACATTGGTTAGCAAGTGATTTAGAATCAGACTTGTTAGTGAATAACTTCCATAATATTCCTTTCACAAACGAAATATCTCTTTACCTAGAAGGGTCAAACGTATTTGCAATGACCTCACGTGAAGATCCATTCCCGTCTGTTGTTATGGAATCGTTAGCACTGGGAACTCCTGTGGTAGGTTTTACTGGCGGTGGTGGCTTTACCGAACTGTTAGACATTCCGTTAAATGGTCAAGCCGTTCCTATGGCCGACATTCAAGCCATGGCCGCAGCCATTGCGCATGAAGCATCGTCGAATACTAAAGCGAAAGAAGAGCAACGAATCAATGACGCAACGAATGCGTTTAAGTGGAGTGATTATGTTTTCTCTCTAGTAGAATATTTAGATCCTTCTATTAAACGAGTCAGTGTAGCGGTTCCTAATTATAACTACGAACATCATATAGAAGAGCGCTTAAGATCGATATTTGATCAAGCGTACCCAATATATGAAATTAATATACTAGATGACAAATCACCGGATAATAGCGTAGAAGTCATTAAAAACTACATTAGCAAACGTCAGCGAATCGTTAACTTAGTGGTTAATGAAGAAAACTCTGGTTCCGTTTTTAAACAATGGAAGAAGGGTGCTGATCTAGCGAAGGCTGAATACCTTTGGATTGCTGAAGCCGATGACTCTGCTGATCAGTTTTTCTTATCAAAAATTCTATCGGGTGATAAAAACTTTGATCTTGCTTATACCGACTCTGTTCAAATAGACGAGAAAAGTCAGCATTTGGCCGATGATTACCGCTATTACTACGACGCAGCTCTGATCGAAAAATTAGACAATCCAAAGGCCTATGCAGGGCGTGAATTCATTGAAGACTGCTTAGCGGTTAAAAACCAATTTATGAATGTAAGTGCTGTTCTTTTTAATACGAACAGCATTCAGAATTGTCTGAATGACAATATTCAAGAAATATTGAAGTTTAAAGTAGCCGGTGACTGGTACATCTACGTTCAAATGCTTTCGAGCAAAACTGCAAAAGTAAAAGTGCTGGGTGAAAGTTTAAATGTGCATCGCCGTCACTCAGGCAGTGTGACGCATAAGAATTATGATGTGCAGCTAAAAGAAATAGAACGTATACAAAAAGACTCACTTCAATGCTGTCAGAATAAATCTGAAAAAGAAGAAGTGCAATCTGAGTATTTAGTTGAAGTTAAAAAAGTCTTGGAAGGTTGATAGATGAAGAAAATATATTTACACATTGGGCCCCACAAGACAGGAACGACCTTCCTGCAGAAGATTTTCCAAGATAATATTGAACTCTTAAGAGAAAATGATATTGATTATCTTGAGTTTGGGAAGCAGTACTTAGGCCATCATGAAATGGCTGCTTTTCTGAACCAAAAGAAATATGAGAAGGATGAAATAAAATCAGCAATCGATAAAAGTCTATTCAATAAAATATTGATTAGTAGTGAAAACTTTGACGCACTTCATCCTTATGCATTAGAGTTCTTGAAGGCTGAGCTCCGTGAGTTCGATGTAGAAATACTTGTATCTTATAGAACGCCAACAGCCAGATTGTATTCATGGTGGCAGGAGGAGGTGAAGCATGGGGATACTAGAACTTATGCGGAGTATATAACCCCTCATTACTCAAAGCCATACGCTAGTCATGTTTTAAATATAAACAACTGCGTTAAACTATATGCCGACAATTTTGGTGAGGCCAGCATAAGGTTTTTTGATTATGAGTGGTGCATTGAAAATGGTGGTGTTTTCGACGCCTTCATTCAGTATTTACGATTAGAGGGCGAGTTTAAGATTAGTGCTGAAAGGGTAAATAATGGATTGTCGGTTACGGATGTTGAAATAATACGAACTCTAAACTCCCTTGCGCGAGAAAAAGGAGAGCTTGATGTTTTTAATGTTAGGGACGCATATTTAAAGAAGTGGAACAGAAAGCACATTGTCAATATTGAGATTCAGACCATTCAACAGGAATACGCAAAGTCTATTTTTGTGGGCAACTCATTTATTGATAAGATTTTGAAAAAAGCTTTGCTTGACATCTATCAGCCCAATTTTGTTACTGGAATATCATCGAACTATAAAGAAAAAAGTATTTTAATGCCGGAGAGTACTTGGATTAGTGATCCTATAGCCAGTGAAAAAATTACTTATGTTTATAACGAAATCATGGGGTAGTAGTATGGACGATGTATATGTTGCACCCAATGGATGGTTATTTTTAATCGGTGGAGCCAATAAGGTTATTGATATTTACTCAGGTAAGAAAGATAAAACCTGGGTTTCGGGGTGGGCAAACCTAATTGATCAGCGCCTTTCTAGATTTTTAGCGCAAGGGATTAAGTATTGCCATATTGCAGCCCCTGAAAAACTGTCAATTTATAGCCGCTATTTAGAAAAAGATTTTGCTAAGATAATTAACCTAGATAATTCGCCTGCGCTATTGCTAGAACGGGGGATTATATCTGATAAATGTTTGTCAGCTTATATTAATCCAAGTGCTTACCTTCAAAAACAAAGTGAAACTTATCAGGTTTATCATAAAACGGATACTCATTGGTCATTTCTAGGTGCATATAGTGCTTATCAGCTCCTAATGAATCGCCTTGGTTTCGAGGTGGATTCAGGGATTTTGGATAATCGAACGCTCGGAGGTGAGTGTGTAATGGACTTGGGTGGGAAAATGGTTCCTGCAATTACCGAAAATGTTTTTTTTTACACCCCACGACCTCAAGTTAGGCGTGTATTTCGAAATAAATTAGTCGAGTATAAAGAAAATATGGGCTTGGAGGATGAAGGTGGCCTTCACGTTGGATCAAGTGTTAGCTTCGTTAATGATAAGGCGCTTCATGATTATAGAGTTTTAATTTTTGGCGATTCATTTTCTGAATGTAGGCCTCAGCTTCTAACCGGACTTATTGCTGAGACCTTTACAAATGTCAAATTTGTGTGGGGGTTAAGTGTTGATCAAAATATCGTAAGTGAGTTTAAGCCTGACATTATTATTACTGAGGCAGCGGAAAGATTCATGCCGTTCTACACTCCAAAAGATGATCTTTGTAATGCTGAACTTGTAGATTTGGCAATTTTAAAGCATAAGAGCAATAACCACTGAGTTTACTTTTTATGGGGCTTTATTTCATGCTCTAACATAAGCTGTGATAATTTTATTTTGTAGTTTAACTCTAAGATTTTATATAAATCTCCGTTTGAGTATGTGAGTGAATTGTTTATTTTTGTTTGAAAGCGATGATGTTTATAAATAGGTACATGTCATAGTTTAAATGTGTTGCCAACCCATATTCATGCAGACGGGTTGGTTCTCAATTATTGAATTGTTTGAGGTAGTGGTTATGAAGGTTGGTGTGCACGGAATTAATTTAGAATTATTAAAACAAAATATGGGTACTCCTGCTTTAAAGGCTAGCGGGAATAATTTCGGTAATATGCTATTTACCAACTCAATTTACAAACAAGTTAAAGATTGTCAGTTTATACGTAAAAGAAAAGTAGCTGATTCATACGATGCGATTGTGATACCTGCTGCCAACTGGATTAATGAACGTTCAGATTATGGTGATTTGGCAGACTTCTTATATAAACAAAATGTTCCTGTAAGTATCGTTGGCTTGGGTGCTCAATTTCAAAAAATTGATGATATTGATCTGCTGTCGGAAGGTACGAAGCGATTTTTGAAAGTAACGTCGGAGCTAACAACGTCTATCGGTGTTCGAGGGGAGTTTACAAAGAAGGTATTAAATGAACTTGGTATTAATAATGTATCTGTTTTAGGTTGTCCATCACTTTTTACGCATTTAAAAGTCCCTGAGATTAGAGAGATTAAGGACCCTTCAGATGTAAAATTATCTCTTGGTGGTACTCGATATATTTTAACAAAAGGAAATTTTAATAAGAAAGATGATATTCAAAGAAAACTGTACCAGTTTGCTGTTCAAACTAACTCACCCATGTTTTATCAGTCAGAAGAGTTTGAAATAAAACTAATGGCTAGAGAGGATGTTGAAGATAAAATGCAGCTAGCTGCTGAATATTATTCGACATCTAAAGACAGGCTGTCTAAATATATAAGAGATTTTGGAAAATACCATACTGATATCAATCAGTGGCTTATTGATTCAATGAAAACAGATTTGTATGTTGGAAGTCGGATACATGGCGTAATAGCTTCGATGCTAGCGGGCACTCCAGGTATTCTCATATCGCATGATGAACGAACGCGCGAACTGGCAAAAAGTATGAGTATTCCTTGTATAGATGCTAACGAATTTGACATTGATATGTTATTTGATACACGCTCTTTCATAGGTATGTTCAATTTTGAGTCGTATAAGAAAAGAGGAGCTGAAAACATGAAAGCTTTAAATGAGTTGTATTTATCAAATGGTCTTGAAACTAACTTCTAATCATTACAGATTTTTGCTAGTAAGCGGAGCTAACTATACCAGTAGTATTTTAAAACTTCCCTAAAAGCTATTTTAAATACTACTGAAATTTATGCTGTTCGTACCTTGAGTTTAATATTAATTATATTCTATTGATGAATGATCGATAGAAAACACAAAATAATAAGGAAAGATGAGTAATGAATATCCACGTTTATTTACTTTGTTATAATGAAGAGTCAATTATTAAGAATATTTTGGATTACTATTCTAGCTTTTGCTCGAAAATATTTTTGATGGATAACATCTCTACAGATCGCAGTGTAGAGATTGCTAGCGAGTTTCCAAAAGTTAAAATCATATCTTGGGCCTCAGGCGATGCTATCGATGAGTCACTATATGTAAAAATGAAATCTCAGACTTATAAAGACTATAGTCGGGAAGGTGGCAGATACACGGAAGAGGTCGCAGACTGGGTTATATCTTGCGACATGGATGAGGTGTTATACCATCCAGATATAATTCAAGTTTTGAAAAGCTACAAAAAAGAGGGGGTTACAGTGCCTCAAATAACTGGTTTCAATATGACTGGTGAGAATGACATCGATCAGAGATTGCCGATTCTTGATCAATATATGAATGGAGTCAGAGAGGTTGTATTTGATAAACGAATCGTTTTTGATGCTGATTTTGACATGTCTTATTCTAAAGGATGTCATTCATACGGAGCTGGTTTTGAGTGTATGAGGGAGACCTATAATTATAAATCTTCGAATAATTTCCCAATAGCCCTGCTTCATTATAAACATATAGGTAGTAGGCTTTTTGACGTGGCAGTTAAAAATTCTGAGCGTGTTGATGCTGATACGGGTGCTTCACATTATAAATACTACAAGGAAAAAGGCCCTACCCACCTTCCTTTACTAAAGAAAATGAAACCGATATTCGATGCGAATATGCATGTTAATTTTTCTGATTTCGCAGCGACTACAGGTGAGAAAAGTAGCCGTAGGTTATCCCTCAATGGAGAAATAACTCAAGGTGATGTCGATGTATTTAGAGATTCTGCTTT
Organism: Oleispira antarctica RB-8; assembly: GCA_000967895.1. GTDB lineage: Bacteria > Pseudomonadota > Gammaproteobacteria > Pseudomonadales > Oceanobacteraceae > Oleispira > Oleispira antarctica. The sequence continues at coordinate 2,149,476 of FO203512.1, read as the reverse complement.
AAAACTTGAGGATTTTGACATGCTACTAGCAAGAGAGTTAATGCTGATTGCTAAACGATATAGGCCAACTGGTGCGGTAATATTGCAAAAAATCAAACAATTCAATCATCAGTTAGATAATTAAATTTGTCACAATTAGGACAAATTTAATTAGGGATTTATAAATGAAAGCTATTATACCTGTAGCAGGTTTAGGGACACGAATGCTCCCCGCTACAAAAGCCATTCCAAAAGAAATGTTGCCGATCGTTGATAAGCCATTAATACAATATGTGGTTAACGAAGCGATAGCCGCTGGCGTAAAGCAAATTGTCTTGGTGACGCATTCTAGTAAAAACTCGATTGAAAATCATTTTGATAAGAGTTTTGAATTAGAGGCAACGTTGGAGTCTCGTGTTAAGCGTCAGTTGTTAGACGAAGTGCGGGCGATTTGTCCGAAAGATGTCACGATTATGCATGTGCGCCAAGGCGAAGCCAAAGGTCTGGGTCATGCAATTTCTTGTGCCCGCCCCTGTATCGGTAATAATCCTTTTATCGTGTTATTGCCGGATGTTTTGGTTGACGATGCCGCTTGTGACTTATCGAAAGATAATTTAGCCGAGATGATTAATCGCTTTAGTAACTCGGGTAAAAGCCAGATCATGGTAGAGGGCGTACCGGAAGAAATGGTCTCTAATTACGGTATTGTTGACTGTGGTGGTAAGACGATTAAGCCGGGTGATGCCGTTGATATGATAGGAATGGTTGAAAAACCAGACCTCAAAGATGCGCCTTCTAATTTGGCCGTTGTAGGTCGTTATGTTTTGTCGGCTGCGATTTGGGATATTCTTGATGTAACTCGGCCGGGTGCGGGTGATGAAATTCAGCTGACGGATGCTATCTCTACCTTGATGGAATCTGAGAACGTAGAGGCTTATTCCATGGTTGGTAAGAGTCATGATTGTGGTAGTAAAGAAGGTTATATGCTGGCTAACTTGGAATATGGCTTGCGTCATCCTGTTGTTGGCCCTGCGTTGAAAAAAGCCGTTGCGGCTTTAAACTCTAATCAGACTGAAGAAGCATAATGACTATTTTGGTGACAGGCGCTGCGGGTTTTATTGGTAGCCATTTTTGTGTATCGGCTTTGCAGCAAGGCTTAGATTTAGTGTTACTCGATAATTTAGAAAACAGTTCTATTAAAGTGCTGAAAATTATTGAAGAGCTATCTGGGGTGGCGCCTGTATTTGAGCAAGTTGATGTGCGTGATAAGGATGCTTTGGTTGCGGTTTTCGACAAGTATTCAATTGATGCGGTTGTTCATTTTGCTGGCTATAAAGCGGTTGGTGAGTCGTCAGCTGATCCGTTGATGTATTATCGTAATAATGTTGCAGGCAGTATTAATTTGCTTGAGGCTATGAAGGAACAGGGCGTTCATAAGCTGGTCTTTTCTTCATCTGCAACGGTATATGGCGAGCCAGAGTTCAATCCTTATACCGAGTTGCATCGTAAGCAACCGTTTAATCCCTACGGTCAAACTAAATCGATGATGGAAGATATGATGAGGGACCTTTGTGATTCCGACTCTCAATTTTCAATGATCTCGCTGCGTTATTTTAACCCAATTGGTGCGCATGTCTCTGGTAAACTTGGAGAAGACCCAAAGGGTATTCCTAATAATTTAATGCCTTTTGTTACTAAAGTTGCCGTTGGGGAGCTTAAGGAATTAGGTGTTTTTGGTGACGATTACGATACCGTAGATGGAACGGGCGTTCGTGATTATATTCATGTGATGGATCTAGCCGTGGGGCATATTAAGGCAATTAATTACCTAAGTGATAATCGAGGTTTTGAGGCGGTGAATCTTGGTGCTGGGAAGGGCTATTCAGTTTTACAATTGATAGAAACATTTGAACGCCTAAATAATGTTAAAATTCCTTTTGTCATAAAGCCACGACGTGAAGGCGATTTGGCGGCCTACTGGGCTGATGCAACCAAAGCAAAGCAGCTTTTAGGCTGGCAGACAGAATTAGGATTGGATGACATGGTGCGTGATTCTTGGGCTTGGCAATCTGCGAACCCCAATGGTTATAGTGATAATTAGGCTTGCGTAAAACCTGTCGATAGATAAATTTAAGGATGAAGTATTACTGATATGCCAATATTTAACATGGAAGACAAAAAAGTTTTGTTTGTGAGGATTCCACGAGCAGGTGGAGATCATATTTATGATTGGTTAGAGCAGTGCGGAAGTGTTTCTTTGCTTCAGCAGTCAGCCATTAAATCATTGAAAGTACCTCCTCAGCATTTGCCATATAATGATATCGTAGCTTTGCTAGGCACCATTTGGGATTATGCATTTGCAGTTGTCCGTAATCCATATCAACGAATGGAGCGAGAGTTTTTCTATAGCTTAACTAAAGATCAACAGCTTAATCCCGATAAATGGCCGGATTTTACTCGCTGGGTTATTTTACAATTGAATAATGCAAACGTTGATCCGTTTTATCAGGAAAATCATTTTTATCCACAAAATGAGATGATTGGCGATGGGTTAGATGTTTACCGCTTGGAGGATGGGTTGTCCGGTTTACAGGATAAGCTTCATTCTGTGACGGGTATTCAGTGCCAGAAAATATCTGAATATCCAATCGATAATTATCATGAAAAAATCATATGGTCTAATGATGCTCTTAGTGCTGTTAATCGATTTTATTGTGAAGATTTTTCAATGTTTGGTTATGTGATGATTAAACCAAAGTATAAGAAAGTAGCATTATAGTTTGATGAGAAATCTTTATGCCGAAATTAAGCGCTGGTTACATTATTCAATTAATTTTGAGATGTCACCTCTTTCTTGTATAGAGCAGCATGACAATAAGGCGTGGCAGTGGCTTGGAAGAACTTCACAAATACAGTTGTCGAATAAGGGTGGTTTGGGGCTCAAGGGTTATTATATGCTTGAAGTTCAAATATCTGGGCTGAAGCAATCGGTCAATGCTTCTTTTTATGCAGGATCAGACGACGTGTTTTCTGAGAATGACTTATTCACACTGCCAATTACTCGAATTGCATCAGGCTCTAAAACGGTTAAGCGTATTTGTTATTTTGATAGCGCTGTTCATTCATTTCGTTTCGATCCTAGCGAGGAAGAAGGGGGTTGTGAAAACTTATCAATTAAGTTGATTAAGTTGCCCAGATTTCGAGCCAAGTCATTAATGCTGAAGAAACTCGTCAATAAATCGTTTGATACCTCTACTATTTATGACGCTTACAATCGATTATTTAGTAAAATCAATGTCGGTAGATATTGTGATTGGATAAAGCAGCATGAAGCAGTGTCATCAACTGAAATAGCTCAGCGTATTGATAACTTAACGGTTATGCCATTAATTAGTATTGTGTGCCCTGTATACAATACCAAACTAGAGTGGTTGGTCGCTTGTGTAGAATCAGTCATCAATCAGTATTATTCCCATTGGGAATTAATACTGATTGATGATGCTTCGCCTAACAAAGCACACTTTGATGCATTAAAGCTGTATGACGACTCAGATTCTCGAATTAAAGTAATTTATCTTGACGAAAATAAACACATTAGTGCAGCGACCAATGCTGGTATCGAAAAAGCAATCGGCGAGTATGTTCTTTTTTTAGATCACGATGATGAGCTGTCTAAAAATGCGTTGCTTGAAATTTGCAGCGTTATCGCAGCGAATCCCAGTGCAAAGGTCATTTATTCTGATGAGGATTTAATCTCCGAATGTGGTGAGAGAGTAACTCCGCATTTTAAATCTGATTGGAACGCTGAGCTTTTACGAGCGCACAATTATATTACACATCTTTGCTGTTACGATATGGTCTTGGTTAAATCGTTAGGTGGCATGCGCTTGGGTTATGAGGGAGCGCAAGATTACGATTTGATTCTACGTGCGTCTATGGTAATAGATTCAAAGGATATTCATCATATCTCAAAAATCTTATATCACTGGCGAATGGTAGAGGGTTCGACTGCGCTGTCTTCGAGTGCAAAATCGTATGCTACTGAGGCTGGTTTAAAAGCGTTGCGTGATTATATTGCTAACAACGGGCTGGCAGCCAGTGTTGCTCATTCAGACCGAGAGAATTTTTATACGATTAAATATTCTTTGCCTAGTGTATTACCTAAAGTTTCTGTTGTTATTCCAACACGAGATGGGATGGAGGTTCTGCGACCCTGTATTGAGTCTTTGTTATCGGTGACGGATTATAAGAATTATGAAGTTATTATTTTAGATAATGGTTCAGAAGAAAAAGAAACCCTTCGCTATCTTGATCGCTTATCAAAAAAAGAAAACTTCAAGATTGTACGCGATAATGGTCAGTTTAATTATTCTAGAATTAATAATATTGCCGTTGGACACTCGACAGGCGAATTTATTTGTTTATTAAACAATGATATTAAAGTCATTGATAAAACGTGGCTTGCAGAGATGGTGTCGATTGCCATTCGAGAGGAGGTGGGGTGTGTTGGGGCTAAGCTTTTGTATCCTGACGGAACGCTTCAGCATGCCGGTGTGATTTTAGGTTTGGGTGGTTATGCCGCACACTCCCATAGAGGGTTGGGTGGAAATGCTCCGGGTTATTTTTGTCGGGCGCAAGTAAGGCAGCAGTTGTCAGCTGTGACGGGGGCTTGTTTATTAATAAAGCGCGATATTTATCGCGAAGTTGGTGGTCTGGATGAAACGTTTCAAGTGGCCTATAACGATGTAGACTTTTGTCTTAGGGTTCAAGCTTTAGGCTATCAAAATATTTATACTCCGTTTGCGAGATTGATTCATCATGAGTCTAAAACTCGGGGGTGGGATAACGATCCAGTAAAAATTAAGCGCTTTGATCGAGAGAAGGTTCTGCTTGCTACAAGATGGGGCGGCGTTATTCAGAACGACCCTTTTTATAATGTAAACCTCACTCGATCGCGAGAAGATTTTTCTATATGAATATTACTAAGAATCTTTCAAGAAAGATAAAAGCAGTTCTGTTGAGTAGTGCACCTATTTACATTGATGTTAATGATGGCAGTACCGTTAAAGGTTGGGCAGCTTCTAGTGCAAATAAGACCGCTTCTGTTGTTGTTTGTATTTCATCTAAAAGTGATTGTGTTTGTTTGCTTGCAGATAAATATCGACCTGATGTTAGGCGAGTAGGGCTGCATGACACAGGTTTTTGTGGCTACGAATATGACGTATCTTTATGGAAAGATAAGGCTATAACTGTTTCCGTACAAGCCATTCCTGATGTGAAAATGAATACTGATTTCTCGCCTTCCTTTTTTGTTCACATTCCTAAAACGGCAGGCACAAGTTTTAAACGTGCTGCTGAGAGTTTTTTTGGCAAGGGCGGTATCGTTAAAAATTATGGTGTAAAATCCATAGAGACAGCGCATTGGGTTAAAGACACAGTATTGCAAGAAAAAGACTATCCGGCACTTTATCAGCGACTAAAGGTTGAAGGTATAGGGCTTTATACTGGGCATATTCATGCTTTGCCTACGGCACATGTATTTCCTATTAGAAATGTAGTGACGTTTGTTAGACGTCCACAGGCTCAAGTCTTATCGCATTATCATCATTATGCGCGCTGGTATGGTTATGAAAAGACCATCGAGGATTTTGTGAAGAACCTGGGTTTTAGGAACTTACAGTCGCGCCATTTAAAAGGTCTGCCATTGCAGTTAGTCGGTTTTATTGGGCTTACCGAAAAATATGACGAAAGTATCAGGCTGTATAATTCTTATTCTGGATTTAATCTTGAGGTTCGTGAAGATAATATTAATAGTCACAATTCAGCAACTGAAGTTTCTGATGAGTTGTCAGCACTGATTGCTGATCACAATAAAGAAGATAATGTTCTTTATGGCCAAGCTGTGTCTTTATTAAATGAACGCTCGCGGTTAGCTAAGTCGGGGCAAGACTGGTGTTTCTCTTTCATTGATCGTCTTGACGAAAACGCGGTTACTGGGGTTGCTTATATGCAATCAGACAATAAACCTGTGAGTTTAGTTATTAAGCATGGAGGCGTTGTTATTGATCGCTGTGTGGCTAATGGTTTCAGACCCGGTCTCGTACAGTTTGGTGTGCCAAATAAAGGGTTCGTAGGTTTTTCTTTTCCATTGCCTGCTAGGTTTGATCATCGTGATATCTCTGTTGAAGTTGAGTTAACAGGACAAATATTGCAGCGAAAGTTTTAATATGAATAATTTGATTATCGTCGTCTTGCTTTTAATGGCTGTTTTAGGGTTGCTGATAAGTAATCGTTTTTCACCAGAAAAGATTTTTTTGTCTGTTTGCGCAGCTCTGATTGTTTTCGGTATTTTACCTCCTGCGCATGCTTTAGTTGGGTTTTCTAGCAGTGCCGTTTTTACGATTGCATTTTTATATGTAGTGGTCGGTGGTTTGCGTGATTCAGGAGGAATTCAGTTAATACGTCGTTATTTAGTAGGCTCGCCTAAGTCTCAGGCGTCCGCTATTAATCGTATTTTACCAGTCACGACTATTTTAAGTGGGTTTGTTAATAATACCCCAGTAGTGGCTACGTTTACTCATGTTGTTCAAGGGTTAAGTAAGCGCTATTCCATTCGACTGTCGCAAGTACTCATTCCCATTAGTTTTGCGTCTATTTTTGGTGGTATGTGTACGCTTATTGGCACAAGTACTAATTTGGTGGTCGATGGGCTAGTACAAGCGCAGGGCTATCCTGGTTTTGGTTTGTTTGAGTTGGCGCAGGTGGGGGTGCCAATTGCGATTATGGGGTTGCTTTATCTGAAGTTTATTGCGCCGTTGTTATTGCCTAATCGCGAAAGTTCGTTAGAACAGTTTGAGCATGTTCGTGAATATATGGTTGAAATGATTATTCAGCCGAATAGCGAATTGGTAAGGAACAGTATTCAAGATGCGGGGTTGCGTAATTTACCCGGTTTGTTTTTAGTTGAAATTGAGCGGGAAGGTCAAATTTTATCGGCCGTTCGTCCACGCACAGTTTTGGAGCAAGGCGATCGTTTGGTCTTTGCCGGTAGCCCTGAATCAGTGCTCGCGTTGCGCAATATACAGGGTTTAGTGCTGGCTGATGATCCTAGATTTAAGCTTGAAGGGAATCGCTCAGATAGACGTTTGTTTGAGGCGGTATTGTCGCCTTCTAATACGATGATTGGTAAATCAATTAAAGAGTCACGCTTTCGTCATCGTTACAGTGCGGTCGTATTAAGTGTGAGCCGCCATGGTGAGCGCTTAACGGGCCGCCTTGGGGATTTGAAGCTGCAAGCCGGTGATACTCTTTTGATCGAAGCCCAAAAGGGTTTTTTGATGCGCTACCGTAATAGTCGTGATTTTTTATTGGTGAGTAAGCTGGCGGATAGTGATCACGCGGATGAGAAAAAGGCGGTAATGGCAATTTCAATTTTTATTGCCATGATTATTGCTACGTCTTTTTCTTTGTTGTCTATTTTAGAAAGTTCTTTGTTAGCGGCGGGGGCTATGGTGGCAACTCGTTGCATTAGTTTTGAAGATGCGGGTAAGAGTATTGATTATTCTGTTTTGGTAGTAATTGCGTGTGCCTTCTCTCTGGGGGCTGCTGTTCAGCATGTAGGCTTGGCGGGATTAATTTCGGATTCATTAATCGAATTGGTCGATACGCCTATTTTGGCGTTAATTGCCGTGTATTTAACAACGGCGTTATTGACTGAGCTTATGACGAATAATGCGGCGGCTATTATAATGCTGCCGATTGCGATTACCGTTTCTGAGAAGCTGGGCGTTGATTATCAAGCTTTTGCAGTGGTTGTGATGATTGCCGCGTCGGCAAGTTTTATGACGCCAACGGGGTATCAAACAAATTTAATGGTAATGGGGCCGGGTGGTTATCGGTTTTCAGATTATTTTAAAGTCGGTGCGCCGTTGAGTGCGCTGGTTGCGATAGCGGCGTTAATTCTAGTGCCAATTGCTTGGCCTTTAGTTTAGCTGTTATGTGTTTTTTTGGTTTTCAAATAGTAAAATTTTAAGTAAATATCATGGGGATGGACATCATGGGAATGGATCGTATGAAAGAAAATGTTGTGTGGCACGAGCATCCGGTTGATAAGTCAATCCGATCGTTTATGAAGAAACAACGTCCTTGTTTACTTTGGTTTACGGGTTTGAGTGGTTCCGGTAAGTCGACCATTGCGGGAGCAGTAGAAAGTAAGTTGGCTGAGCGCTTACAGCATACGTATCTTATGGATGGCGATAATGTACGCCATGGCTTGTGTGGTGATTTGGCGTTTAGCGAAGAAGACCGTAATGAGAATATTCGTCGTGTAGGCGAAGTGGCTAATTTAATGGTGGATTCTGGTCTTATCGTATTAACGGCTTTTATTTCGCCTTTTAAAGTTAACCGCGAAGTTGTTCGTGGCATGTTGAAAGAGGGAGAATTTATAGAGGTGTTTATTGATACGCCTATTTCTGAGTGTGAAAAACGCGATCCTAAAGGTTTGTACAAAAAAGCACGAGCGGGTGAAATTAAAGATTTTACCGGTATTGATTCTCCTTATGAAGCGCCAGAAAATGCTGAAATTGTGATTAAAAATATTGATGTCTCTATTGATGATGCTGCCAATGAAGTGATTGAGTATTTAGATACTCGTGGATATTTAAAGCCTCAACAGGAAGACAGTAATGCAGAAATTGCTTGAGCAAACCATTGATATTGCCCGCAAAGCGGGTGATGCCATTATGGCGATTTACAAAACGGACTACGAGCAGTATGAAAAAAGCGATAGCAGTCCGTTAACCGAAGCCGATTTAGCGGCGCATCATATTATTATTGATGGTTTGAAAACGTTTAGTGATTACCCGTGTTTGTCTGAAGAGTCTGGCGAAGCCGATGGTATTGATTGGTTGCAGCGTAAAGACTGGGGGACCTATTGGTTGATCGATCCTTTGGATGGTACGAAAGAATTCATTAATAAAAATGATGAGTTTACCGTCAATATCGCTTTGATCGAAAACGGCAAGGCCATTTTGGGCGTAGTGTATTGCCCACCGTTGGATCGCTTATATTTTGCTGAAAAAACCAGCGGTGCTTTCCGCCAAGATGGCACGCAAAAGGCAGTAAAGATTTCGGTTGCTGATGCGCCTGTTGCAGGTGAAACCTGGAAAGTTGTGGGTTCTCGTCGTCACGGTGCTGAGGCGTTAGAGAAGTTCGCTGAGCAGTTGGGTGATGTTGAAACGGTTTCTATGGGCAGTTCTTTGAAGTTGTGTTTAGTGGCAGAAGGTGCCGCACATTTATATCCGCGCTTAGCATTAACGTGCGAGTGGGATACGGGTGCAGCACAGGCTGTGGTAGAAATCGCGGGCGGTCAGGTATTGGCGCCCAACATCGCTACAGGTGAGTTGACGCCTTTGATGTACGGACAAAAAGAAGCGTTGCTGAATCCGTTCTTTATCGTATGCGGCCCGGTCAGTGATATTTGGCAGTCGACTTTTGTGGCGCTAAGCAAATAACTGCTTTCGTGATTATTTTTCTTTAATTTGGGTATAGCTATATGTCTATTTCTAAAAAACGTTTAACCCACTTGCAGCAATTAGAAGCTGAAAGTATTCATATTATCCGCGAAGTGGCTGCTGAGTTTGATAATCCAGTGATGCTTTATTCGGTGGGTAAAGATTCGGCCGTTATGTTGCATTTAGCCGCTAAGGCTTTCTTGCCGGGTAAGCCACCGTTTCCGTTAATGCATGTTGATACCACTTGGAAATTTAAAGAGATGATCTCTTTTCGAGACGAGATGGTAAAGAAGGTTGGTATGGACTTAATTGTTCATATTAATCAGGACGGTGTTGATGAAGGCGTTGGGCCGTTTACTCATGGCTCTTCAACGCATACCGATATTATGAAAACCCAAGGCTTAAAGCAGGCTTTGGATAAGCACGGTTTTGATGCAGCCTTTGGTGGCGCGCGCCGTGATGAAGAGAAGTCTCGTGCAAAAGAACGTGTTTATTCTTTCCGTGATAAGAACCATCGTTGGGACCCTAAGTGCCAGCGTCCTGAATTATGGAATATCTATAATGGCCGGATAAACCAAGGTGAAAGCATTCGTGTTTTCCCACTTTCTAACTGGACTGAGTTGGATATTTGGCAGTACATTTATAAAGAAAATATCGATATCGTGCCTTTGTATTTTGCTGCTAAGCGCCCTGTGGTCGAGCGTGATGGTATGTTGTTGATGGTTGATGATGAGCGTTTGCCATTGAATGAAGGTGAGGTGCCAGAAGAAAAAATGGTGCGTTTTCGTACGCTGGGTTGCTACCCATTAACAGGTGCTGTTGAGTCAGAAGCGACGACATTACCTGAGATTATTCAAGAAATGTTATTGGCAACAACCTCTGAACGCCAAGGCCGTGCGATTGATCACGATTCTTCTGGCTCTATGGAAAAGAAAAAAATGGAGGGCTATTTCTAATGGCACACGCTTCAGATCTTATTGAAAATGATATTTTAGGTTATTTAAAGCAGCACGAAGAAAAAGATATTTTGCGCTTTTTAACGTGTGGTAATGTGGATGATGGTAAGTCCACTTTGATCGGTCGACTATTGCATGACTCTAAGCTGATTTTTGAAGATCAGCTTGCCGCGATCAAGCAAGATTCACAAAAATTTAATACGACAAATCAAGAGTTTGACTTGGCGTTATTGGTTGACGGTTTGCAGTCTGAGCGTGAGCAGGGCATTACGATTGATGTTGCTTATCGTTATTTCTCGACAGATAAGCGTAAGTTTATTATTGCTGACTGCCCTGGGCATGAGCAGTATACGCGTAATATGGCGACGGGCGCTTCGACGTGTGATTTGGCGATTATTCTGATTGATGCGCGTAAAGGCATTCAAACTCAAACGCGCCGTCATAGTTATATTATTAGCTTGCTGGGCATTAAAAACGTTGTTGTTGCGGTTAATAAGATGGATTTGATGGATTTCAGTGAGCAGGTTTTTGAAGACATTAAGGCAGATTATGCTGTTTTAGCGTCTGATCTAGGCATTGCTGATGTTCATTATGTTCCCTTGTCTGCTTTGCTAGGCGATAACGTCGTGGATAGAAGTCAGCATACTGATTGGTATAAAGGTGAGACGTTTATACAGAAGCTTGAGTCTATTCAAATAGAAGATGATGTTGAGCTGGAAGGTTTCCGTTTGCCTGTTCAGTATGTTAATCGTCCTAATCTTAATTTTCGTGGCTTTTGTGGCACTATTTCGGCGGGTGAGATTAAGCCTGGAGATGAAGTTAAAGCACTGCCTTCTGGTAAGACGAGTAGGGTTAAAGCGGTTGTGACGGCAGAGGGAGAGATTAGCTCTGCTGGAATAGGTGAAGCTATTACGTTAACACTGGAAGATGAGATCGATATTTCCCGTGGCGACATGATTGTTATGGGTCAGCAGCCTAAGGTTTCTAATAGCTTTTCTGCTGAAGTGGTTTGGATGGATGAGGCTCCACTTAATGTTAATAAAGAATATTTATTCAAAGTGGGCACTAAATCATCTTATGGTCGCATTGTTGGTATTAAACATACGGTTGATGTTAATACTATGCAGAAGCACGACGCATCGGCGCTGAACTTAAACGAAGTTGCATTGGTTGACGTTCAATTAAACAGTCCTGTTGTTTTCGATAGCTATAAAGATTCTCGTGGTACTGGGGGGTTTATTGTTATTGATCGTTTCACAAATATTACGATTGCGGCGGGTATGATTGTTGCTGAATCTAAGTCATCTGGAAATACTTCGTTGATGTCTTATGAAGAAAGGTTAGCGGCTTTTAATTCAGAAGTGGCTGAACTTGCACGTAAGTACTTCCCTGAGGCATAGGTTTTCGTAGTTTAGACTTATGTCGTATCACGTTAGATCCACTCACTTACCTAGGAAAGTGGATCTAACGTACCTCAAATTCATCTAAAAATTGGCATGATTTTACATTTGTTGATTAATGGCGTATTACCTTCCGTTTTATAAATGTTAAAGTATGTGAACTGAATCACATTTATTTACAGATAACTCAGGAAGAGTTTATGTTGCCAGAATCAATTTTAATACCATACTCAGTTACGCAAGTACCTTCAGGGAGTTTTCTAGTGTTTGCACCTCATCCGGATGATGAGGTTTTCTCTATGGGTGGTGTATTGTCGCAAGCCGCGAGTCGCGGTCAGTCTATTACTATAGTTTATATGACGAATGGTGAGCTGGGTGGCGATGCCGATACCCGAATTGCTGAAGCACATTCTGTGTGTGAAGTTCTTAATGCGAAAGCACACTTTCTAAATATTCCTGACAGCTCCGTTAAAGCGACGCACGCTTTATTTTTAATAATTAAAAAGCTTGTTGTCGACTTAAAGCCAGATAATGTTTTTCTTCCTTCTCCGCAAGAGTATCATGCTGATCATAGAGGTACGGCTGCTTGTGTATGGCGCGGTTTGCAGGAAGCAAAATTTTCTGGGGATGCTTATTGCTATGAGATTAGCCGTCAGTGCGAGTGTAATACTCTTATTGATATATCTACCGTTATGGAGAGCAAGAAAGCGCTGTGTGATTTATACGCTTCGCAGTTGACCGAAAATAATTACACTGACGTTATTAAGAGTATTAATAAAGCCCGTACTTATACATTACCTGCGGGTATTGAGTATGCTGAAGGGCTTTTGAAAATAAATAATATTTATCAGAATCCTAAAGGTTATTTTAAGAATATTCATGAAAATGCTTTTTTTGATACTCTGCCTTACGAAAGCCCTGTCATTTCTTACTTAGTGCGTACTAAAAATCGTCCTGAATTATTGGACCGATGCTTGGCTAGTTTGGCCAATCAAGCCTACAAATCAAAGCTAGATGTTGTTGTGGTTAATGATGGGGGTGTTGATATTGATGAAGTCTGCATTGCTTATCGTACACATTTCAATCGTTTAAAGTTAGTTGATATACCTGAGTCAATCGGTCGTGCGGCGGCGGCCAATACCGCGCTAAGTCATGCAGAAGGGCAGTTTGTTAATTTTCTAGACGATGACGATGAGATTGATACTAATCATACTCAGGTATTCTTAAATCAATGGCGCAGAGATAATTCGATCGAGATATTGTATCGAGGCGTTCGTGTTTTAAGGGCGAATGGCGAGTTGATGCAAACCTATAATGAGCAATTCAGCAGAGGGCGGATGATGATGAATAATTTTATACCTATTCACGCTGTCACATTTTCTCGTAAATTTATTGATATAGGTTGTCGGTTTGATGATGGTTTGAAGTCTATGGAGGATTGGGATTTCTGGATTCAATTATCACGTCTTGCTGAATTTCGCCACATTCCTAAAATCACTGCTACGTATCATATGGTGGGGTCTTCGGCTGCGTCACCCCATATGCAAGGTTTGTATGATCCCCAGAGCCATGTGAATACCGTTAGAGAGAAGTGGTTGCCAAAATGGACAGCGGTTGAGCTGGGGCTGATGACTTCTTTTTTACAGCAGCAAAATGAGCAACGTTTTAACGCTGAACTTGAGGATGCTCGACAGTCTATGATGCGTACTTTGACTGATGGTTGATACTGATGGTATTTTGATTCTGTCCGACATGGCATGGTTTGATGATTACAGTCATCAAAAATATCATTGTATTCACCTAACAGTGACTAATGCGAATATATCAAGCGTAGATTTATTTATGTTGGCTGCGTCCAGGCTTTATCATAATGGTGAATTCTTGATTAAGTTAAGCTCGCCACTGGGCTATGACAATCTTAAGTCAATGGCTATCAATTTTGACTTTGAGCTTATTAATACAAATCAAATAATATCCACTCAGCTTGTGTTTCGTTTTTGTGGGCGAGAGACCAAGCTTGGTTTTCAAATGGCGCAATCGAGAAACTATTCTGATCACTGCCTTTCTCTTTTTGCAGATGCTTTCGAATCGTCTATTTCAGATAAGTTTTGGCACTGGAAATACCCTAAAGATAAGGCAGTTAATTCTGTTGTTGCACTAAAAAATAATAAAGCCGTCGCGCATTATGGTTTGTGTGATCGTAACGCTTTGTATAATGATAGGGTGTTTGGTTTTGCTCAAGCTTCTGATGTCATGGTAGCTCCAGGTGAGCGCGGCGCTATTTCTTCAAGTATCTTTTATGAATTGGTGCAATTAGGGGAAAAACCTTTTTATGCGCCTGATTCAAATATTTCAGTTATTTATGGCTTTCCTCACGGAAGGCATTATAAGTTAGGCGCCCGTCTTAAGTTATATGAACCTGTGAGCCCAATATTTGAAGTTGTTTTTGATATTCCTGACGGCTCTAAATCTGAGGGATTAGCGTCTACCAGTATCGAAGTGGAGCTTGTTAAACTTAACGTAGATAGCAAAGCTGGAATTGAACATCTTTGGAAGTCGATGACCTCTTCCGCGAATGTGCTTCTATTGGAGAGAAGCTATTTGTACTTATTGCAACGCTATGCTTTTCATCCAGAGTATAAATACAGTATTTATCATTTTGAAAACTGCTACTTCATAATAAAGATTTCTGGCGACAAAATATTTCTCATGGATTATCTTGGTTTAATCGAGAGTTATGCTGAAAATCTGGTTCTTTTTATATCGTTTCTTTCTAAAATAAGCTTAGGTCGTAAGTTGCACTTATGGTGTCTTGAAGATATCTCTACTTTGTTTATTGAGCCTATTCAAATAATGGATACTGGTGCTGTTTTTGTATGCAAAAAGTACTCCTCTGATCTGCCTGACCTTAAGCAGTGGTGGATTACTATGGGTGATACTGAGTTTCTATAACGTTATTCTAAGGATTAATAATGACCGCTTTTTTATCTAATTATATCGCCTACATTCAAGAATCTAGATCGAAGTCTAAGGAACTTGAATATCGTGAAATGAATCAGTACTTCTGGAAAAATATTGAGGAGAGCCATTGGCGCGAAAAACGCCCTACCTTTTATAAAAATCATGAGTTGGTTTTGCATAAGCTAGAAGATGATGTTGATGGTGCGTGGCTAAGGCAGGTTAAAAATTTCATTGCGAGGGATAATCTTTTTCATTATCTACCTGAAATCAATGAAGAGTGGATTAAAACTAATATGGATACAGTGAGTTTTGAATCTGTTGAAGGAAACTTGGTTAGGTCTAAATCCGTTGTTTTTTTGACTTTTCATAACTTCTATCAAGTTTTGCTACCCCTTGTATTAGCTCAATACTTTGGCCCTGTCTTTGCTTTTGCCCTAGATGAAATGACAGAGGCGGATACTCTAGTGCGCACTTATATGACCGAGATGTATAAGAACATGCAGGGGAGTTTTAATGGGGGTTCACTTTTAAAGGTGGGCGCCGAAAACTCGGAATCATCAAGATTAAAAGCAAAGGAAGTGCTAGCGCAAAAAGGCAATATTTTTGCAGCCATTGACATGGTTCATCCATTATTAGGGAGTAAGTCAAAAACATCTCTGAAAGCTGACTTTTTTGAAGTCGAGGTACTCTCTGGAGTTATAGAGTCGGGGTTGAAGAGCAATGCTCAATTTACTTTCCCTTTTATATCTTTAGTTCGTGATGGATCATTGCGCCTTGAGATGTTTACTTTGACAGGGTCGACTACAGAGGAGGTTCTTGAATCTTACCAGAAAGTTTTCGATTCTCTTATATTAAGAGATATTTCTGTCTGGGAAGGTGCGTCGTTACTTACGTATAAAGAGGGAAAGTTCTCTTAGTCTTTTGGCGGTGTAAAGTTAAAGTATTTGGAATCCTTAAAAAAAGAGGTTGGTGATGATGCTAGCTTTTTTAACTTCCGAATTACTTTGTATTTTGTCGCAGGAATATCACTCTTTATGCTGTTATTGGCTAGGGATAAAAGTAGAGTGATATTTTTATCTGAATCAAATCCCATGGTTTCTTTATAAGCACAGATCAGTTTATTTGTACGAGTTACGGGGTTTATTAAGGCAGCAGGCCAGCGAGGGCTGAATTCACTGGTAAGTTTTAAGTATTGATAGCGATAGTTAGTGGCTTCTTGTTTAAAAAAAGCTTGCGCTGAATAATTCTTTACTTGCTTTGAGGCAAGTTCGTAATTCTCAGGAATTTCCATGTCGCGAATAAAATTTTTCCAGTCATCTAGTTTGTCACTTATGCAAAGGCCCTTGTTTTTAAAACGTTCAATGTCTTTTAAAGGTGACGAGATGACGGGTATACCAAAGATTCCACCTTCCCAGAATTTCAGTCCACTTTTAC
This sequence comes from Oleispira antarctica RB-8, assembly GCA_000967895.1. Classification (GTDB taxonomy): domain Bacteria; phylum Pseudomonadota; class Gammaproteobacteria; order Pseudomonadales; family Oceanobacteraceae; genus Oleispira; species Oleispira antarctica. The sequence goes on along the minus strand of FO203512.1, from coordinate 2,133,234 downwards.
AGCGATTGAATCTGTTATCAACCAAGGGGGCAATTATTATCCAGCTGTCATTGATAAGGCTAGGGAGTTGCTCAAAAGGCTGAAAAGGGGTTTGACTGATTTGGGTGTTTGGAAAAAGGCGAGTATCAAACTCTAATTCTCCAATGATGTTTAAATGATAATCTGGATTTTCGCGTAGCAGTTGTGCTAAAAAAATTTCTACGTGCGCAAAGTCATGTTTGTGGTGGCTAGTGCCTGGCAGGTAGCGAATGATCTTTTTTTCGAGACGTTGCGCGCTTGGTATTATACAAGCTTGCTTGGCCCAGCGTTCAGGGGCTTTATTATATGAGATTCTAATATTGTGTTTTTTACGTGCACTGCCTGTAGCATTAAGGGCTTTAGTTAGTTCGTATGATAATGCGTCGGTTGATACTTGGTAGTTAGTGAAAAGCTGCAGGGCTTTGAAGTAACGTTTCGCATATTTTTCTGCTAGTGCGACTGACATTTTTCCCGATTGCACTGCGGCACTGGCGCTGGAAAGCTTAGGGCAGAAGAGTAAGTCGTCGAAGTCTACCCAGTGTTCGATGGTATTTTTTTTGAGTGTTTTTATTGTCAGCCATAGCTTGAGGCTTTGCTTTGGCCGATGAAATATTATTTTACGGTAATCTGTTAATTGAATCTTGTCGATTTGACTGAAATGAATGACGTGAGCCGTTTCACCATTGGCGATCAGCTCTTCTGCAGGAAATACGCAGCGATAGCGAGCGGAAGCGTCATTGTAATAAAACAATCCTCTTTTTGAGTGACTTACGTACAGTACCGGTTTCATTCAATGACCTGATATTCTGATTAATTATTTTGGCAATTATAACTTACTATTGGGTTCATTAATTGTGATTTGCATCTAATACCTTGAAGGTCGTTTGTTGTATACTTCTGGGCTTATTAATATTTCTTTTTGCTTGTGTATTTTGGGTTGGTCATGGACGGTAAAACAGTTAGTAAAGCATTGTGGTCTTCGTCCCATGGAATTACTTCTAATAAGCAGCTTTCCCTTTTTTTCCCTGGCTGCTCTGTAAAAAAAATTCGCCCTCTATTAAAAGTAGCTGCTGATGACGTTGTTGTTGGCTGGGGAGGCAAGCCCAATACTAGAAAAGCTCAGTTGTTTGCTCGTAAGCAAGATATGCCTTATCTGTGTCTGGAAGATGGTTTTATTGGTTACTTAGGGCATCCGTCTGCTGATAAAAATCGTTTGTCGTTAATTAAAGACGATATCGGTATTTATTATGATGCTCGCTCTCCTTCGCGTCTAGAGCAGTTATGCTTATCGATAAAAACTTGCACTGATATGTCCGCAGAATTTTCTGTCGCTGATATTGCGCGCGCAGAAGCATTAATTAAAAACATTACGGCTCATGGCATTTCTAAATACAATCATGCTCGCGCGGCGTTGCCCCAGTGGCTGAGCGGGTTGGCTTCTGATTGTATATTATTGGTCGATCAAACGGCAGGGGATCAATCGATTGTTTCTGGGCTTGCATCGGCCGATTCGTTTCAGCAGATGTTGCAGGCCGCGATGACTGAGCACCCAGGTAAGCCCATTATTATCAAAACCCATCCTGATGTATTGATCGCCGGCGGGCTGGGAAAGCGAGGGCATTTTACTGCCGATCAGTTATTGGATTTGTCGACTGATAATGTATATTTATTGACCGGCGATTATTCAATATCTGAGCTTATGAATAAAGTGACGGATGTGTATGTGGTGACGTCGCAACTGGGTTTTGAGGCTTTGCTGTACGGTAAGCGGGTGCATTGTTTTGGTATGCCGTTTTATGCAGGCTGGGGCTTAACTCATGACCAGCAGGTTTGTGAGCGCCGTTTGACAAGGCGGGATTCTTTGCAAGGTTCACCGCTTACCTTGGCTCAGCTTGTATTTGCGTGTTTAATTCAGTATCCATCGTATTTACACCCTGAAACTCAGTCGCTTTGTGAGGTTGAGGAGGTCGTCGATTGGTTGGCTTTGCAGTTTGAACTCAATGCGGTTGAGGTGTGTTATGCGGTGGGATTTTCATTATGGAAGCGGGCTTTTGTAAAGCAATTTGTAGGACGCTTAGCGGGCTCTGTTGTTTTTGTTACGAGTGAAAAGAAACTGGAGCGCTTGTTGGCGCAAGAGTCTGAGTCGCTTCGGAAATCTAATCATCGTCATTCAGTTCAAAGTCGCTCGGTTTTGTTATGGGGTCGAAGTCGTGCTGAATGGGCTGGGCGTTTGCCGTTGCCAGTTTGGTTTATGGAGGATGGCTTTTTACGCTCTGTTGGCTTGGGGGCCGATTTGCGCCGACCGTCGTGTTTGGTTATTGATCGCCAGGGGATGTATTACGATTCGTCGGAAAATTCGGATGTGATCGATATTTTGAATGCGATCAGTCTAACTGATAAGCAGAAGAATAGAGCACAAGCGCTGATTGCGAACATTAAGCGCTTAGCGATTACTAAGTATAACGTGGGTTGTCCGCAAGATTCTGCTGCGTTATTGGCGCGTTTAAGAACCAGTGCTCAAAATTGCGTCAAGGGAGCCAAGAACGATCCTACAGTAGATATTATAAAGGGTAATATAAAGAGTACTGTAGAGCGTGAGATTATTGTTGTGCCAGGGCAGTTTGAAAATGACTTGTCGATTGCTTGCAGTTTGGGGGATATTAAAACCAATATTGCGCTGCTGGCTCAGGTTCGGACTGATTACCCTGAGGCATTTATTATTTTCAAAGAACATCCTGATGTGTATTCTGGGGTTCGCCCAGGAGCGTTGGGTGAGTCGGCCGCGATCAAGTTTGCAGATGTCTATTTGGCGGATATCGACATGGACAGCCTATTAGCCTGTGCAGACCGAGTATGTACATTAACGTCGCTGACGGGGTTTGAAGCGTTATTGCGTCAAAAGGCGGTAACCGTGTATGGCTCGCCCTTTTATGCGGGCTGGGGGTTAACAACCGACAAGCTGGTCTTACCTAGCAGGCGTAGGGCTGAAGAGAAAGCACTGAGTTTGGATGATTTGGTGTATGGCGCAATGATTGAGTATTCGCGTTATGTGGATTGGAGTACAGGATATTTGACGGGACCTGAGCAAACGGTGGCGTTTTTAGCCCATCAGCGCGAGGTTTCGAGCATGGAGGCTTTAAGAAGTAACTGGCTGGCAAGACAATGCCGGAAGTTTAAGTATTTTATTGATACGTATTTTTTTTAGGGTTATTTGTGGCTGTTTTATTCTTACAGGGTCCAATGGGACCATTCTTCCGTAAGCTAATTTGCAAGCTTAGGGATAATGGTATTGACGCTTTTAAAATCAATTTTAATGGTGGTGATGAATGGTATAGCCGTGGCATTGGTGCGACAGCATTTACGGGCACAGAATTTGAGTGGCCTGAGTTTTTACGTCAGTTTATTCGTGCCAACGGTATTGGCTCTATTTGTGTTTATGGCGATTGCCGTCGGTATCACCGCGCGGCCAAAAGGGTAGCGGCTGAACTAGGGTTGCGTTTTTATGCGTTTGAAGAGGGCTATATTCGCCCTAATCATTTGACCTTTGAGTTTAACGGCGTTAATGGCTATTCAGAAATTGCGTTTGACGGCTTACCTGAGTGGCAAGATAAGGAGATTGAACCCGAGAATGTAGTGGGCGGAACGTTAATGAATCGTGCTCGCTATTGTTCGCTTTATTATAATACCGCCTATTTAAGGCGATCAAAGTTTCCTCATTATCAGCATCACCGTTCTTTTTCTCCTTTGAATGAGGCGAGCTGCTGGCTGAGAGCTCTGGGGCGGAATTATCTTTATAAGCTAACAGAGTCTTGTGTTCAACGGCGTTTACTTAAGCAGCACAGTGGTCGTTATTTTTTGGTGCCGCTACAGGTGTTTAATGATGCACAAATTCAATTTCATTCACCTTACGAGAAAATGGAAGATTTTATTCGTGAGTTGATGGTTTCTTTTGCAGAGCACGGCTGTAAAGAGGACATTATCGTTTTTAAGCATCACCCTATGGATCGTGGACATTGTAATTATAAGGCGTTAATTTCTTCGCTGGCGAATGAATTAGGGTTGCTTGGTCGAGTGGAATATTGCCATGATCAGCATTTGCCGACACTACTAAGTTGCGCAAAAGGCGTTATCACCATTAATAGCACGACGGCGTTATCGGCTTTTTATCATAAAGCTTCTGTCAAAGTGATGGGCGATGCGTTTTATGATATCAAGGGGTTGTGCAGTCAACAGTCGCTGAAGGAATTTTGGCAGCAGCCAGAAGAGATTGATTATGAGCTGTTTCTACGTTTGCGGAATTTCTTGATTCATCATGGGCAGGTCAACGGTAGTTATTACCGTAAACATGCCCTGACTATTGATGCGGTGATTGCTGAGATGGGTGCGCGGGGCAATATTACGGTACTTTAAAAGACTTTTTAAATTGCCTTGTTAGAAATTCACGCCGACGGTTAGGTTGTGTGTTTCTAACGCTGGGTTGTAGTCGTAACGGTCGCCGTTCGACATGTGCTGCCAGTTATATTCTACATAAGTATTCTTTTCAATTTGATATTTGCCGCCTACTGCATAGGTGAACTGTACTGGGCCACCATAGCGCTTGGTGCTTGATCCATCTTCATTTGAAAATTCATGCTTAGTTAACCAGTGAACTTTGGTGTGGGCTGTCAATCTCAAACGGCTAGCAAAGCCTGTTAAAGGGATAGAATACGAAGGCCCAATGCTGTAATTGTAACCATGGTCAACGCCGCCATTAAGCTGAGCAATTGCGACCTCAATGGATGGCATCATTAAGCCAACACTTAGCATGCTTAGTTCTTTCTGAACGTAAACCTCTTTGCTATCGATCACAATGTTCTGTTGGGTTGTTGGAGTTCCGATACGGAAGCCTAATGTATGATCTAAGTACATATTGTTCAAGTAGCGTTTTATCGGCATATTTGGCAATTTTGCCTCGTAAGCTGATGCGCTTGATGTCGTTGCAATTGTACCTACTAATAATGATGCGATAACCGCTATAACACTCATTACTCTCATAATTCACCCTTGCCTGTCTCTGCTTAATCGTTCTGATAATGAGATATTAGGTGATTTTTTTTCGTTTGTTTATCGTCTGTTCAAAATTGAATATAAACTACAACACTTGATTACATAGACGTAAGTATGAGTAATTGCGCTGATAATTTGACGTCTTTTCGAGAGATTGATCTTGTGTATTTTGTTGTTAAATTGACGCACTGTTGCGGTGTGCATCCTTCTTTGAGGTTGATGTAATTGCGGTAAAATCGCGATTTCTCATGATTTAGTTGGATTTGAGTAGGCGTTGGTTTGGTTTCTCTTTTTTAGGGCCTTATTATAATCCGTTTATTCAGTTGTTATTTGTGGAGTGCATGGATGTACGATATTAAACACCACGGTGCGGTCAATGGCGTGACAGGGTCTTGCCATCAGCTGTCACTTGATGGGTCTTTATTTTCTAATCATGAGGCGCGTTCCGTTCTGGTTGATTGTGGTTTGTTTCAAGGGGCTGAGTCGTTTGATCGTGACAGTGGGGAGGTCTCTTCTCAAGAAGTGGCTAGCCAGAAGCAAATCGACTTTGCCATTGATGATGTGCAGGCTTTGCTGGTAACGCATTGTCATATCGATCATGTTGGACGAATTCCTTATTTATTGGCGGCAGGGTTTACTGGGCCTATTTATGCAACGAAAGCGACAGCGCTGTTATTGCCGTTGGTGATTGAGGATGCAATTAAAGTAGGGGTTACGCGTAATCGCTCGATTATACGGTCTGTAATGAAGCGTTTTAACAGCCAGCTTGTGGCGATTGATTACGATCAATGGTTTGTTGTTGAGGGCTTTGAGGAAGCGCTTAAAGCGAAATTTAAGGTTGCTGGGCATATTTTAGGTTCAGCTTATATCGAGTTTGATGTTCGTGAGTTTGATGCCAATAATCACACGCGCCATAAAATAATTAATAAAAAGCGGGTGGTTTTTTCTGGGGACCTGGGCGCACCTTATTCCCCTTTATTACCAGCGCCTAAATCGCCGTATCGCTGTGATGAGCTGGTCATTGAAAGTACCTATGGTGATCGTAATCATGAAAGTCGATTCAGACGCCGCGCGTTATTACAAACAACGCTTAAGCGTTGCTTAGAGAACAAAGGGACTATTTTGATTCCGGCGTTTTCGATCGGTCGAACTCAAGAGCTACTTTATGAAATAGAAACGATGATTCATGCTGGTCATTTAAAAGATATTGATATCATTGTGGACTCTCCACTGGCATCGGGTTTTACCGAGCATTATAAGGCGTTGAAATATTTATGGGATAAAGAGGCTCAGCGTAAAGTCGCGAGTGGTCGACACCCTTTATCATTTGAACAGCTGATGACTGTCGATTCCCATCAAGAGCATGAGAAATTATTGGGCCATTTGAAAGACAGTGGGCGCGCAGCGATTGTTATTGCTGCCAGTGGTATGTGTGCCGGTGGGCGCATGCAAAACTATTTGCAAGAGCTGCTGCCCGATGAGCGCACGGATGTTATTTTTGTTGGGTATCAAGCGAAGGGCACGCCTGGGCGCGATATTCAGCGATACGGCCCCCGTTTTGTGCAAACAGGCAGCCCAGGTTATGTTGAATTTGCACAGAGTGGTGAGCGCTGGCAGCGGGTGGATATTCGAGCAAGTATTCATACACTGGGCGGTTATAGTGCTCATGCCGATCAGAAGGATTTGGTTAATTTTGTCAAACGTATGCGGAGTAAACCTTCAAAGATTAGAATTGTTCATGGGGACGATGACGCCAAGGCGGCGCTGAAGGCTAAATTTGAGGGTTTATTCGGATGTGATGTTGTGGTTCCGGTAGGTTAGGGAGAGGCAATAAAGGTGTGGTAAGATTTGATTAATTTTTGGTTATTTAATAAGCCTCAGTGAGTTTGGGTTTTATGTAACCTTCGCTGGGTAAGTTTTTGAGATTTAAAGGGTTTTTATGATTATTCCTGTAATTATGGCGGGCGGTAGTGGTACGCGTTTATGGCCTCTTTCCCGTACGGCTTTTCCTAAGCAGTTTATTGCACTTACGTCGAATTTAACCATGCTGCAAGAAACCGCTGCGCGCCTTGATGGACTTTCCGGTGATGATGGTATTTCGCCTATGGTTATTTGCAATGAAGAACATCGTTTTTTGGTGGCTGAGCAGATGCGCCAGCAAAAACTGACTCCGTCTATTTTGCTTGAGCCTGCGGGGCGTAATACCGCTCCTGCTATCGGATTAGCGGCGATTAAGGCGGTTGAAGATGCTAAATTGGCTTCGGCGAGCAATGAGTTGACTGAATTTCCTGTGCTATTGGTTTTGGCAGCGGATCATGTGATTGAGGATGTTGAGGCATTTCAGCAATGTGTTAAGTCATTATTACCCGAGGTGCAGGCGGGTAAGTTTGGTACTTTGGGAATCGTGCCAACGGAACCCGCAACAGGTTATGGCTATATTAAAGCAACGACTAGCTCTGGCAGATTAGGCCGTGTGAGTGAGTTTGTTGAAAAGCCTGACGCTGAAACCGCGGCTAGATATGTGGCTGAGGGCTATCTTTGGAACAGTGGTATGTTCTTGATTCGTGCTGATCGCTATTTGGAAGAGTTGAAAAACTTTCGTCTTGATATTTATGATGCTTGCGTTAAATCTATGGCGTCTACTCAGCTGGATTTGGACTTTGTTCGTATCGATAAAGAAGCGTTTGAAGCGTGCCCTGATGAGTCGGTTGATTATGCGGTTATGGAACCATTAGCCGCGAAAGGTGAGGTGGTGGTTGCACCGCTGGATGCAGGTTGGAGCGATGTGGGCAGCTGGTCTGCCTTGTGGGAAATTGCTGATAAAGACGCGCAAGGCAATGTGATGGCTGGGCAGGATGAGAAGAACTTCATTTTGCAGGGCAGTGAGAACTGCTATGTATACGGCAGTGCGGGTAATGACGGGTCAGGGCGTTTAATTGCAACACTGGGAGTTGAAAACTTAGTGATTGTTGATACACCCGATGCTTTATTGGTCGCTAATAAAGACAAAGTACAAGATATTAAAAAGATTGTGTCGCAGATTAAGGCGTCTGGGCGCACTCAGCATCATCAGCATCGCATGGTTTATCGCCCTTGGGGGATTTATGATTCAATTGATAGCGGTGAGCGTTATCAAGTGAAGCGCATTACGGTTAAGCCTGGGGCTAAGCTTTCTGTGCAAATGCATCATCATCGTGCTGAACATTGGATCGTAGTATCCGGCACTGCTAAGGTAACCAATGGCGATAAGACCTTTTTGGTGGCTGAGAATGAGTCGACTTACATTCCGATTGGTCAAGTGCATGCGCTTGAAAATCCTGGGGTTTTGCCTTTGGAAATGATCGAGGTGCAAAGCGGGTCGTACTTGGGTGAGGATGACATTGTGCGGTTTGAGGATAAGTACGGCCGCGCATAAGTCTCAACCGCGGTTAACGACGTTGGATGTGGTTAACCGCTCATTTTGTTTATTCTTTTCTGTTATATGTTGGCCTTACCTTTTCTCTTCTGCGGAACCTTGCTACCTTTGTGGACTCTCTATTTAGAATCTACAACGAGCCAAATCGAATGTCTTCCCTATTTATAAAATCGACCTCAGAACTTACAAAATCGTCCACGAAAAAAACGGTTCAATCGTTATTGGATGTATTGAATAACGTTATTTTAGGCAAGGAGCCGCAAATTAAGCTCGCCATTGCTTGCTTATTAGCCAAAGGGCACTTGCTCATCGAAGACTTGCCGGGAATGGGTAAAACCACGCTGTCTCACGCGTTAGCGAAAGCACTGGGGCTTGGTTACAGTCGTATTCAATTTACCAGCGATATCCTGCCTGCGGATATTTTAGGTGTGAGTATTTTCGAGAAAGAAGCGAGTATTAGCGGTGAGCAACAGGGTACTTTTCGCTTTCACCCGGGGCCTATTTTTAGCCAACTGGTCTTAGCTGATGAGATTAATCGCGCGACACCTAAAGCACAGAGCGCTTTGTTAGAGGCGATGGAGGAAGGCCAGGTGACTATTGAGGGCGAAACACGTCAATTGCCTTCTCCCTTTTTTGTGATCGCGACCCAAAATCCTATTTCTCAATCGGGCACGTTTCCGCTGCCGGAGTCTCAACTTGACCGATTTTTGATGCGTATTAGTATTGGTTATCCGGATGCTAAGTCTGAAATGGAATTATTAACGGGAGTTGATCGTCGTCAGCTTGCGGATCAGCTTAAGCAGGTCATTGAGTTGGATGAGCTTAAGGCTTTGCAACAAAAGGTCGAGGGCGTTCATGCGTCTTCGACTGTTTTAGAATACATTCAGCGCATTATCCATTTTACCCGTTACGAAGGCGGATTCAGTTATGGCTTGTCTCCTCGTGGTGGCTTGGGTTTATTGCGCGCAGCAAAAGCTTGGGCTTTATTGCATGGGCGTGAGCATTTAATTCCAGAAGATGTACAAGCGGTATTGTCGTCTGTCATCGATCATCGATTAGCCGATGCTGCTCAGCAGGGTGAGCATGGTGTGTCGAGTCAAATATTGCAACGCATTGCGGTGTTGAGTTAATACGTGGCTATGTTAAATACGTTACAGCGCCGCTGGCAGCGCTGGCTGGATCGACGAATTCCTGCAGCCAATAAAGTTACACTCTCGCAACGCTCTATCTTTATTGTGCCTGCTCGTGTTGGTTGGGCGTTTGCTGCTTTGTTAGTGTTGTTACTTGTTACAGCGATCAACTTTCAAAACAGTTTGATCTACGGCCTGACATTCTGGTTATTCTCTGTCGCGATGAGTGCGATGTTATTTACTTATAGAAACCTGTCGGGCTTAACGATTAGTACGAGTCAGAGCATTAATGGCTTTAGTGGTAATTTTGTTGAGATTCCAATTCGGTTGAGTGATAAAAAAAGAGATCATCAGGGCTTGATGATTCATTGGCCGACTCAAGCTGAAAATAAAAAATCAAAAAAAGAGCCTGCTCGTTTGGTTATAACCGATGTTGCAGAAAGTGAAGAGAAAGAAATTCGAATTCCTTTTAAATTACCCCAGCGTGGCTATTTGGAAACGCCTCGACTGCGTATTGAAACTCGATTCCCTTTTGGTTTTTATAAAAGCTGGACTTGGTTGAAATTAAAAACACCGGGCATTGTTTATCCTAAGCCGATTATCACGCCTTTTATTGCCAGCTTAGGTGAGGGCGATGAGATGCCGACTGATGCAAATTTGAACATTGGCAATGATGAATTTATCGGTCTGCGCAACTACCGCACAGGCGACTCTTTAAAGCACGTTGCTTGGAAATATTTAGCAAAAGGCAAGGGCTTGCTAAGCAAAGAATACGATAATCAGCAACTGAGTATGCAGTGGTTAGATTGGTTTAGCTTACAAGGCATGGGTGTTGAAGAAAGGCTATCGCACTTGACCGGTTGGGTACTGCAAGCAGAGCAAGAAGGTCGTGCTTATGGCATTAAACTGCCACAACTAGAAATAAAACCCAATGTGGGTGATGTGCATCGTGATGTGTGCTTAAAGCACCTCGCGCTATACGGCATTGAGCCGATAGGTGCTAACCGATGAGTGCAATTAACTTTCCTCGCAGTGCGCTTATTTGGCTGATGCTTGCCATTAGTAGTGTTTATTTACCTTTGCAAATGCATTTGCCGTTATGGATGGGATTAGTCTTTATCAGCGTTATTGTCTGGCGCTGGATGATGCATCTTGGGCACTGGCCTTTTCCTAATAATATAGTGAAGGTTGTGGTGGTGGTATTCGCAATAACGGCGGTGCTGGTGTCTGCAAAAGGGCGCTTTCATCTTGAAAGCGCCACCAGTTTTATATTGGTGGCCAGTTTATTAAAAGTACTGGAAATCAAGAATCAGCGTGATGGCTATATTGTTATTTTTATTTCGATGTTTTTATTGGCGGTTAATTTTATTTTTGAACAAGGTATTTTTTCAGCACTTTACAGCTTGCTGGCTGTCTGGTTGTTATTAGCGGCGTTGGTGGGATTGCATCAAACTTTATACTCTGACCAGCAGTTAAGTAAAAATTTGCGCAGAGCAGGAAAAACAAGTGGCCAGATTTTATTATTGTCGGTGCCGGTGATGCTTGTTTTGTTTTTATTATTTCCTCGCTTAGGGCCTTTGTGGTCGTTAAATATGCAATCCAGTAAAGCAAAAACAGGGTTGTCAGATACGATGAGTCCTGGGGACATTGCCGATTTATCTAATTCAGATGAGCTGGTTTTTCGTGTGAAGTTTGAAGGCTCAACGCCTAGTCCAGATACCTGGTACTGGCGTGGGTTAGTATTGGATTCTTACCAGGAGGTGAACGGTAAAGCACACTGGTCTATGAGTGGCGTGCTTGATCACATTGATTGGTATCCGCAAAGCTGGTTGCCCGATGAAAATGCCGACGGCGTCGTAAACTATCGTATTATTCAAGAAGCCAGTGATAAAAAATGGCTGTTTGGTTTGCGAGGGGTTGCGGCTATGGAAAGTGGTATTGGCATGACGAAAGATGATCGTATTGTTCATAAAAAGAAGCTGCATCAACGAAAAGAGTACGCTGTGCGTTCTCAGCCAGCGTTGAAGATTGCACCACAAGGCTTGCGCATTCCTGTTCGTGAGCAAAATGTAAAACTGCCATCGTCATCGAACGACGGGCTTGGAAATCCAAAGTCGCGATTGTTAGCTCAACAAATATTTTTACAATACGATACTGATGCCAAACGCATGCAGAATGCGCTGCAGTATTATTCACGGAATAACTTCAGCTATACGCTGAAACCTGACGTTATGCTAGAAAATGATATTGATGAATTTTTATTTGAAAAGCGCGCGGGTTTTTGCGCCCATTTTTCCAGTAGTTTTGTATTTTTAATGCGTTCCATGGATATTCCAGCCCGAGTGGTTGCGGGTTATCAGGGCGGTGAGCTTAATCCCGATAGTGGTCATATTACGGTGCGCCAATACGATGCTCACGCTTGGGTTGAAGTATGGCTTGAAGGCCAAGGTTGGGTTTCTGTTGATCCTACCGCTCAGGTCGCGCCCGATCGAATCAGTCAAGGTTTGCGTCAGGCATTAAGTGAATCTGAAGAATCTTTGGTGGGGAGTAATTTCTCGTTATTGAAGTTATCGCACTTGCCTTGGTTAAATAGTCTGCGTTTTCAGTTGGATCAGTTAAATTATTACTGGCATAAAACCGTTTTAAACTTTAATAAAAATAAGCAAAGTAGCTTATTAAAAGAATGGTTCGGAAATGGGTTTTTAAAGAAAAGCCTGTATGCATTGGCGGCTATTTTTACGGTACTATTTTTCACAGTTGCGCTGGTCATATTGTGGCGAAAGCCGAATGCCGCGGAATCTGTTTTGATGAAAACCCTGCGTCAGTTTGATAAGAAAATTTTAGCGACAGGTATGCAGCGTCGTGAAAGTGAGGGTTTATCGGATTACAGTCAGAGACTTCAGCAGCAATATCCTCAGCATAGTGAGTCCATTAGACGTTTGTTTGACCAGCTTCAAAGCCATTATTTTTCTAATGCAAAGGCTAGCGTCGATCTTGAAAAAAGAGAGCGCTTATTGGCTAAAAACCTGCTTCAGCTGGCACGGGCGTTAGCAAAACACAAGAAAACAGCTTAATGCCGCTAAGGCATTACCAGCTGCAAAAGCACCCTTTGCCAATAACATTGGTAAAGGTGTTTAGCGGTTTGTCGCTGGCCATTTGGTTGACGACACTGGTTAAAAAGCCGTCTTCGTTACTGGTGCAGAAAGCACCAAAGCCATAAGGTCCAAAATAGCCCAGTTTATTGTCCGCATTCATCAGTGCTAAAGAAGGGCTTGATGGTAACGCCAATAGATCGTCTTTTGCACGTACGATAGAAAGCCTATCGCCGTTTAATGCCTGTAGATTGTCTATTTCTTCGGCACGGCTGTTAGGGTGAGCAATAATGATAATGCGTAATTCTTTCGAGCTAAAGTCGCTTAATAAGCGGCTGAAGTGACGCTGACTTACTCGGTTGCATAAGCAATCTGGGCGCCAAAAATGCAGCAGAGTCTGTTGATTTTCAAGTGCCGGTGGAAATGCATCGAGGTAGGGCGCAAGTAATGTTTCGACGGCTTGCGGTTGATAAAATCGAGTATCGTCTTTGGCTGCAATAAAGCTTTTTAAATTGGCTTGTTGAAACCACCACAAACCAAGTAAAGTCGCCGCTATCCATACGCTGAATAGGGCAATGATTAGCCAATTGGGTAGGGTTTTGTTGTTTTTCTGCATGCTAGTGAACCAGAATATGTCAATCAGTATGACGAAATACCATCGGCGCTATGATAACGAATATACGCATAAATGTTGATCTTTCTATCGGTATTCGTTCTGTCTACTGGGGTTTTTCGTAGCGCCATTCTTTGTAGTGATTGTATTGGCTGATGTTGATAAGCCCTTTGAATTGCATCTCGCGTAATATTCGCTGATGTTTTTTCATTAAGGCGGGTGAGCCGTTATTGTTTTGAAAAAGAGTGTAGTGGTATTTTCTAGGCGAATGCATGAGTAAGGCGAGGTACGCACCTTCAGCCGCATTAATATCAGCCGGTGATTTATTAAAATAATACGTGCAGGCGTTGGCAATGCCATACAGTTCGGGACCAAATTCAACCACATTGAGAAACAGTTCAAGAATCTCATTTTTCGTCAGTGTGTCTTCTAAGCGATAAGTAATTAAAATTTCTTGAAGTTTTCGGCTGAAAGATTGGCTGTTATTTAAATATAAGTTCTTAGCGGTTCGCTGGCTAATGGTACTGGCCCCTGAATGCCACTCTCGGGTTTTTATATTGTCGGTTATCACTATCGCTAGGGCATCATAATTGACGCCTTTGTGATTGAAAAATGTGCTGTCTTCACTTAAAACGATGGCGTATAAAAGATCTCGATTCACATCTTTCAGATGCGTCCATTGTCCCTGATTACTTTGTTGAGAATTAATCGATCGCGTTATGTTGATGGTTTGAGCATGGCTACGAACTTGCGGAAAGCCTAAGGCTTCTTTCGCGGGAATAACCTGAAATAATTGATACGCGTACAAAGACAATGCCAAGATAGCGATCCATGCTAGCAGGCCGCTTAAGAAAACTATACGACTCATTACCCGTAAAAACTTTATTAGTATCTGGCCAGGTTTGGATGACTTAATTAATAACAATATCAAGCCTCCTTGTGGCAATTTTTCGTTTGAGTCGTATAAGCCATTATATCTAAATAGTCGTCAACAAACATAAACATTTAAATAAAAGGGTATATTTTACTTCAGGGCTTTTTTGCTCACCTTATGTAAACGATAGCTCAACATGATTGCTGCAAAGGTTAAGCCCACAATTATTCCTATCCAAAAACCTTTTGCCCCTAGTGGTTCAGCCGTTTCGAAGGTCAAATAATATCCTAAGCCTATACCGCATAACCAATAAGAGAAAAACGTAATTATCATCACAATAATCGTATCTTGATAACCGCGTAATGCCCCAGCGGCGGCGATTTGTATGGCGTCGCTGATTTGAAAAATAGCGGCAAATACTAATAACGCGGCGCCAATTTTTACGACTTCAGGATCGGATGAGTACAGCTGGGCAATGTACGGTGCTAATAAAATAATCAAGCTCGCATTTAATACCGCGAGTGAAATATTAACCCGCATTCCCAACCACGAAATACTGGCCGCTTCATCAGCTTGCTCGCGCCCCAATTGCTGACTGACCATGACGGTTATGGCCATGCCGACACTTAATGGCACCATAAAGGTAAGGGACGACATGTTGATAGCGACTTGATGCCCAGCAACCACCTCGGTTCCGAGCGGTGTTAAAAAGAGTGCGATCACTGAGAAAAAGCTGACTTCAAAAAAGATGGCGCTGCCAATAGGAATGCCCAGTGCAATCAAGCTAATAACGGATTCACGTTTCATGGTGAAAAACGTGGCTAGTTTACGCTGATGAGGCGGTAATCTATGTTTATAGCAATTAATTAACATGGCAATGAACAAAAAGTGGAAAACTAGCAGGGTGCCGTAACCACAGCCGGCACCGCCCATGGGCTCAACTCCCAGCCAGCCATAAACAAACAGGCCGTTGGCGGGGATGTTCAGTAATAGGCCTGCGAGCATGATTCGCGTGACAGCACCGGGCTGATTCAGCGCCTCTGCGTGGAATCGTAGTGCTAAAAATCCACCTGCTGCGGGTAAACCCCAAGCGACAGCTTCTACGTATTCGCGCATCAGCATGGCGCTGTGCGGATCGGCCAGTAAATAACTCAGCATTGGACCAAAGAAATAAAGCAGTAAGCCCGTAAGGCAGCCAAACGCAATCCCGACCATTACTGCAGAGCCTAAAATATCACCTACTTTATCGGTTTGATTAGCGCCCACCAGCTTGGCGACTTGCGGCGTAAACGCCACCATAATGCCCGCCACAAACAATAAGATCGGCGTCCATAAACTAGAGCCAATTGCGATGGCGGCGAGATCCTCAGTGCCTACGTGACCAGACATGATGGTATCAATGGTCGCCATGCCGATTTGCGCAAGCTGCGTAATCAGAATAGGGGCCGTTAGAGCGTAGAGCTGCTTAACGTGTTGCTTTGATAAAGCAACACTTGCTTCGGATTTGGTATTTGTCATAGTCGTCAATTATCAGTAAGCTGCGCATTTTGCACTGTAACGATGCCCGAGTATAGAAGTGACTTCATGAATGACCATAATCCTGATCAATTAATTCAGATTTTCAATCGTTTATTCATCGAGCGCAATAATACCTGCCTTGCTCATAGCCACGACGAACCCATTTATTTACCCGCTGATGCGCAAAACCCCCATCATAGAATACTGTTTGCTCATGGTTTTTTTGCCAGTGCTTTGCACGAAATTAGTCACTGGACTATCGCAGGTAAAGAGCGCAGATTGCTGGTTGATTTTGGTTATTGGTACGAGCCCGATGGGCGCAGCGCAGAAAAGCAGCGTGAATTTGAACAGGTCGAAGTCAAACCGCAGGCAATTGAGTGGGTTTTATCCAAAGCCTGCGGCCGTGATTTTAACATCAGCACCGACAATCTGAACGGTGAAGCACAGGCGATTGCGGCGGGGCGAGAGCAGTTTGCTAAAAATGTTGTCAAACAAGTGCAAATTTACTTACTAAATGGCCTTCCTGAGCGCGCGGCCATATTAAAGCAAGCGCTATTGGATTATTATCAACCCAACACTTTATTAGATAGCGATCAGTTTCAGCTAACTGAATTGATCGGCGCGAATGAGCTGCCCGCTACGGCAGCCGAATAATTATGTTCGAACGGGATATTAAAATCTGAAGTTCGAATGAGACGTTATAGCTAGACGTTACAATCAGAAGGTTACACTTTGTTTAAAAAAATAATATCAGCAATCACTGGCTCCGCGAAAGAGCAAGGCCAGAGTAGTAAAAATAAGGCGAGCAAAAACCAGACAAGTAAGGGTCAAAGCAGCAACAGCCCAGTCAGCCAAAGCAAACCCCATGAGCGCAGCAAGCACGAGAATAAACCTCATAAGGCCGCGCAAAAAGAAGATTTCAAACCATCTGCTAAAGGTAACCAAAAGCATCAGGCGCAAAATAAACCACCTGCAAAACCTTGGAAGCTAGAAGACTTTGTTGTTGAAGCAGTAGAGGGCCAAACGCGCTTTCATGATATGCAGTTGCCCGATAGCCTGATGCAAGGTATTCAGTCGTCTGGTTTTAAATATTGCACGCCCATTCAAGCGCAGTCGTTACCCGCCGCGTTAAAAGGTCGTGATATTTTAGGCCAAGCGCAAACAGGGACCGGTAAATCGGCGGCATTTTTAACCGCGGTAATCAATCGTCTACTGACAGAACCATTGGAAGAACGCTTTGCCAGTGAGCCTCGCGCATTGATCGTTGCACCGACCCGTGAGCTGGTTATGCAAATTGGTAAAGATGCTCGTGGTCTGGCTGAGCATACGGGCTTGAAGGTTGTCACTATCGTTGGTGGCATGGATTACGAAGAACAGCGTCGCGCACTGCGAGATCACGTGGTTGATATTCTTGTGGCAACACCAGGTCGATTAATCGACTTTATGGGCAGCCAAGATGTTTACTTAGATGAAGTTGATATTCTGGTATTGGATGAAGCGGATCGCATGCTAGACATGGGCTTTATTCCTGATGTGCGTCGAATTGAGCGGGCGACTCCGTCAAAAGGCGATCGTCAAACCTTGTTCTTCTCTGCGACTTTTACCGAGCAAATTCGTCGATTGATCGATCAATGGACTCACGAGCCGGTTGAAGTGACGATTGAACCTGAGAGTGTGGCGACTGATAATATCGATCAAAAGTTTTTCATGGTTGAGGGTTCTCAGAAGTTTAATATCTTGTGCAAATACTTGCGCGATGAAAAAATCGAACGCGCCATTATCTTTGCTAACCGTCGAGATATTACGCGGAACTTATGCGATAAGTTGAACAAGAACGGATTAGTGGCGGGTTTATTATCGGGCGAAGTGAATCAGCAAAAACGTATTAAAACGCTAGAACGTTTCCGTGATGGATCATTGCCTTTATTAGTGGCAACCGATGTTGCGGGTCGTGGTATTCACGTTGATGGTGTATCGCACGTATTTAACTACAACCTGCCTGATGATGCAGAAGATTACGTTCACCGTATTGGTCGTACGGGCCGCGCGGGTACGAAAGGGATTTCAATTGCACTGGTTTCAGAAGATGATGCATTTGAACTGCCTGCTTTAGAAGAATACTTGGGTACAAAACTAAAATTAGAACAGCCTTAATTACTCGGCTGTTAAATCTTAGGTGGCAGAGCATAAGATGGTTTGTAGTCCATGTTTTTTGTTAAAAAGTCGTAGCTTGTTGGCGCTCATGTTAATGTTAATGGTTAGCATGAGTAACGCTGCAGAAGTAGAGCTCAGTCCGCAATGGACTGAGCGTTACTTATTCAAAAACACACCTAAGCTGTTAAAAAATAGCTATACCGATCACGTTTTGGCATTTTATTATTTTGGTAGCTTCCAAGACTTTACGATTATGGGAATGGAGCGAGTGAAGGGGGATGATTATGAACCCCACCATACCCTTTTTATTTTCAAAGACTCAGTTTTGCAGGGTTATTACGAAGAGCTGTTGGTATTTCCAGCGGGTGTTTCTAAACAAGGCCAGGTCTTTTTTCCTGCGAATAGATCGGTGAATGAGACTATTGATTTAGCGAACGGACTTTACCCTGTACTTATCTTTAATGAGAACCCAGAAACAGCTTCGGTTTATACGCTGCGCTGAATAATCTTCTCAGCCAGCCAGTCAGGGTTGTCTAGCGGCAAATCATGCCCTGATTCTAATTCGCACTCTAGCGGAAGCTGCCAATAATCGGCTAATTTCTCTGAACACTTCCAGTTCACTAAATGATCGGCTTTGCAGCAATAGATAAAGCTATTAACCTTTCCTTTTTTACCCACAAAATAATGCGAAGCGGCCCATAGCTGAGCGAAGGCATTGCGTAAAGAAAGAGGGTGCTGTTTTGCCTCATCGACCCATTGAGGGGTTAACGCTAATGATAATGGATTATTAGATGTCCATTTTAAAATTGTTTTCTCGCGCGTTTCTATTTGCCAAATATTACTCACTAAATTTAAAACCGCAGGCAATCGCATTCGATGCCAGAAAGGCGAAAGATTCGCGAAGCTGGAATTTATGATGTGCATACTGGAAAATTCAAGCTTGGTCTTCGATATCAGTTCAGCGGCAATCATTCCACCCATAGATATTCCGACTAAATGTAATTTACGGCCTGGAGGTAGGGTGTGAGATTTTAAGTACTGTTGTATTTGCTGTTCAATATCCGCTGCCATTTCGGCAATGGAAAACGGTGTGCGTTGTTGAAAGCGCTGCCCATTACCGGGAATGTCTAAAAATACGGACGTGCTATTAAGAGAATGCTGTTGGGTAGTGCGTTCAAAATGGGAGGGGAATTGATGCCAGTGAAATTGACTGCGGATTAAACCGCGAATAAAAAAGTAATAGTGAGACTCTGAATCCTGACGTATTACTTTATTATTCATAACGAGTGCTTCTTTGGGATGTTAAATAAAACAGTTAAAAAGAAAAAGCTCGACTATAAGTGAAAATAATCTGAGTGCTGCCATCAAATTCACTTGAGAGATTTGTTTTCTCAAGAGACAGGCCTAGATTATGTTGAAAATAATTACGGGCAACGCCAATGCGAAAGTGAAAATAATTGTCACGGCTTTCGCTGCCCCAGTTAACGTCTTCAGTGGTATTTAAATAACGGTATTGGCGTGTTGAAAACTCAAAGCCAAATTCACCTGAATTAACAGTATGGGCAAGTTCAAGTGTCTGTAATGATTCACCCGATCCCATATAATCATCCGCTAGGCGGTAGCCAAAAGTCGTTGCATCATTTAATAGTAGGTTGAAAAAGCCTTCACCATAAGCCTGCTTGGTAGCTTGTGCATCTCCTAGAAATGTCGCGCGGGTATAGCCTAAATCAACGGCTAAAAAAGAAGTAAAAGGAATGTACCAACCAGCAAAACCATCGAGTTCAAAACGAGTGCTATCAGGTGATCCACGTTCTACGCCAGATAACCAAGCGCCGCCATAAAACCCCAGCTGTGAGGTGTATATTCCATCTAGCTGTATAACAGGCTTAGCCTTACTCTGTTTTATACCATCGCGTACGTATTCTGAAGCAAAGCCAGCATCTAACTGAATGTCCGCTTGGCTAATGCTTGATACAGAAAGTAAAAAAGCTAATAAAGTACTGGATGTCACTCTGAAACGCATAAATACAACCTAACAATTTAAATAATATACAGATAAGAAAGAAGTAAAACGCCGACATAATAACCGCTCACGGTTACTTTAACCATTGTTTTGATACCAGCGATCTAGGGCTGCGTGGTAAAGAGGGTTAAAGTCGGCTTCTGAAGACTGCCAATTCGGCATCGCCCTTACAGCAGACAGTAAAAATTCAAAAAAGGTCAGATGGCGACGCATGATTCTTGTATGGCGATGAGGCAAGATAGGATTAAAAAGCGACGAGTAATTAAACAAATGACGAGGGTTCTTTTTAACCCATAGCCAAGATCCCATTTCTAAGGTCAAGGGAATATATTGGCCCGCTGGGTTGTATTGGTTAAAATCATCAAACATATAGTCCCAAAGATCACCGTGAGTGGTATAGCTATTGGCTTGAGGTTCAAATAAATAGAAATCGTGATGATTGTAGGTCGATTCAAATAACTTGGTTAAGGCCAGTGCGTTGGCAATGTTCGGCCACGGTTGTTTAGAGCGTGCGTAAGGAAACCAAATGCGATCTCGACTGCCAAACCCCGAATGGCAATCAAGGCTAATGCAATGCTGTTGGTTGTTGAGGGTTCTCGCTATGTCATCGACCAATAGTTGAGCCTCCATTTCCATGGCGCTGTTCTTTTTTCCTCGATACCAGGGTAAGTGTCGGCTGATTCGATGCCCACCGACTAAAAAAGCGGGTTTTTCATCCGCATCTATCGGCGCATTCCGCATCAGGTCAACTCCGTTGCCATTGCAGCGTTGGTTTTCCCACATACCCACGGGATTGACGATGGGATAAATGACCAGGCGAACTTGTTGCAGCTGCTCATGAATCCAAGGGTCCCATGCCAAGCGCTTAATTAGCGTCTGCAAAAACGCTAAGATAACTTGACTGCCGATGCGCTCAATACCATGAATGCCTCCCACTAAAATGAGCGTGGGGGCGACAGGTTCATTCGACCCTAGTTCGAGCCGATAAAAAGGCAGCTTGATCGCTTTATGCTCAATCTGGCCGATAATCGCTGGGCGTATATAATCCTTGGCGGATTCAATTAGCCGTTCCAGTTCGATTAACTCAGGTAAATGGCGTGTGCTATGGTAAAATTTATCTTTCATCTTCACAGTGTAACCAAGCTGGCGTCACAGTCACAGTAAGAACAAGGCCTGTCATGAGATCTTCACAATGGAGCGATGCTCCCGAAGTTAGTTTAAAGAATACCGCATGGTTAAAAACTTTGTGGCCGTATTTAATGGAATACAAAGGTCGCGTTTTATTAGCGGCGTTTTGCTTGATTGGAGCCAAGCTTGCCAGTGTCAGCGTCCCTTTTTTACTTAAGTATTTAGTCGATGGATTATCGACTACCGGGGATAATGTTATCTCGACTGAGCAAGTATGGATGTGGTTCCCGCTGGGTTTGCTGCTGGCGTATGGCGCGGCGCGGTTATTAAATATTTTACTGGGTGAAATACGCGATGTTTTATTCGGTCGCGTAACGGAACGCGCTATGCGACGTATGGCGTTAAAAGTATTTCGTCACCTGCATCATTTAAGTTTGGATTTTCACCTGTCTCGTCAAACCGGCGCTTTGCAGCGAGATATTGAGCGTGGCACCAACGGCATTAGTTTTTTAATGCGCTTTGTTATTTTCAATATATTGCCCACTATTTTTGAGTTATGCCTTGTTATCGGCTTGCTGCTTTATAACTACCCGCCTTGGTTTGCGCTAATTACTTTTGTCGCCGTTGTGGCTTATGTGGTTTATACCGCTCGCGTTACGGAGTGGCGTACTATGTATGTGCGGGAAGCCAATAAAATGGATTCTAAAACCCACGCCCGTGCACTTGATAGCTTGTTAAATTATGAGACCGTTAAGTATTTTTCTGCAGAAGAACGCGAAGCCAAAGATTACGACGATTCTTTGTGGGGCTGGGAACAAGCACGACGCAAAAACCGCCTAACCTTGTTTGCCCTTAATTCAGGCCAGGCCACCATCATTAGTGTTGCCATGACACTGATGCTTTGCTTATCAGCTTATTATGTTATCCAGGGCACGATGACATTGGGGGATTTCACCTTGATGAATGCCTTTATGTTTCAGTTGTTTTTACCGTTAAGTTTTTTAGGGTTTGTTTACCGCGAAGTCAAAGCATCGCTGGCAAGTATTGAGCAGATGTTAGGGTTACTAAAACAGGAATCCAGTGTTAAAGATTCTGGCGAGCAATCTCTTTCTACCAATAAAGCCAGTATAGAATTTAAAGCGTTAGAGTTTAACTATCAGTCCGAACGGCCTATTTTGAAAGGGTTGAGTTTTAAAATAGAGGCGGGGGAACGTGTTGCTGTTGTGGGCAGCAGTGGTGCGGGGAAATCGACGTTAACGAAATTGTTATTCCGCTTCTACGATAAAACTGGCGGTGATATTTTGATTGATAACCAATCAATCTACCAATATTCATTGGCCAGTTTGCGTGAGCATATTGGGGTTGTGCCGCAAGATACTATTCTCTTTAACGATACGCTGAAAAATAATATTTTATACGCATCCCCTGATGCAAATAACGAGGAAGTCGCACGAGTGATTAAGATGGCTCAGCTTGATTACTTTATTGGTCAATGCCCTGAAGGCTTAGAAACCGTTGTGGGCGAGCGCGGGCTGAAACTTTCGGGTGGAGAAAAGCAACGCTTAGCCATTGCTCGCATGCTATTAAAGCGCCCTGCGATTATGGTCTTCGATGAAGCGACTTCGTCGTTAGACTCTCGCACGGAAAAGAATATTAATCAGGCTATTCGAGAAGTTTCAGAAGGTCATACCAGTTTGATTATTGCTCATCGACTATCGACTATTATTGATGCCGATAACATTGTGGTTGTTGATGATGGTATCGTCGTCGAACAAGGGAAGCACAGCGATTTATTAGCCCAAAAAGGGCACTACTATCAACTTTGGCAGGCACAGAAAGACCATGCACTTACTGATCATTGATGCCATGAATCTGATTCGCCGTATGTATGCGGCGATGCCAGATCATGACAATAAAGAAGAGGCGTGCATGAATCGCTGTATCAATACGATTGCCGATAATGCTAAACGTTTAGACGCAACACATTGTGCGATTATTTTTGAGCGCAAAGAGCCAACTTGGCGGCATGCGGTTTGGCCTGATTATAAATTAGGCCGCAGTCCGATGCCCGAGGCTTTAGATAAAGCGTTGGCGCAATTCAAGAAAGGATTTAAAACTGCGGGCTTTTATTGTTTCGAGTTTCAACATTGGGAAGCGGATGATGTCATCGCCAGCCTTGCGGTTAAATCTGCGTACAACGGTCTGAGCAGTACGATTATCTCTACCGATAAAGGTTTCTTTCAACTAGTTGATCAGCGTATACAAGTACTTAATCATTTTGATCGCCAGCTCTTCAACGAAGAAGAAGTGCGGGCGCGCTACACTGTTGAAGCCCGTCAGTTGGTTGATTTATTGGCTTTAACTGGAGATACCACCAACTACTTGCCTGGTATTAAGGGAGTGGGCATCAAGACCGCCACCGATTTATTAACTCAGCATCAAGATTTGGATACGCTATTGATTGAATTGCCCAATCTGGAATTAAAACCAAAGTTAAAAGACGCGTTAGAAACACAATGGCGAAGTGCGTTACTGACAAGAAAACTGGCAAGACTCGTAACGGATTTACCTTTAGGAATCAATCTGAACGACATGCGTTTGTGACGCTTGAAGTCTGATGCTGTCTATTTAAAAATTATCTAATAATCCTTTGTACACATTTTATAAGAACACCTGTAAATACTATGACTAAATTACTGTTTAACTTGCACGGCGTGCCAGATGATGAGATTCAAGAAGTACGTGAGCTTTGCGAGGCCCATGAATTTGCTGTTTACGAGACAGAAGTGGGGCGCTGGGGCATCGGCTTGGCCGCTATTTGGTTGAGTGACGATAGCCAACTTCCTGCCGCAAAAACGTTATTGCATGAATATCAACAAGCTCGATATGAAAATGCACAAGAAGATAGAGCTAAGCTGCAAGGGTTGAGTATTAGTGAGGGGCTGTACGTAAAGTTCAAACAAGACCCTAATCAATTTATGCTGACATTGATTGGAATGACCGTTGTTTTAGGCTTAACCTTGTATCCGTTTTTAAGCCTTTAACGGTCGTATTGGGTTTTATTAGCCACAAGCTTTCGCTTCAATAACGTAGTTATCGAGCATTTTATAGCGAGGAAAACTTACGTGATTTCAAAATTACCCCGTTGGGTAGAATACGGTTCATTTATATTGGCTTTCGTGGCGGGGCTTATTAATGCTATTGGCCTGCTGGGATTTAAGCACCAATCGATTTCACATCTGTCCGGCACGGCGACGCTGCTAGGAACGGGACTGGTCAATTCAACTTTTCTGGACACTTACTATCTGTTTTTAATTTTAGTGAGCTTTATGATGGGTGCGGCCATTTCTGGGTATTTTTTGCGAGGGGGTGCATTGAAGCTGGGGCGTAATTACAGTGCGCTACTGGTTCTAGAAGCGGGTTTGCTGGTGCTTGCGGTTTACTTTTTAACAGGAGACTCGGTGTATGGGCATTATTCGGCGTCAGCAGCCTGTGGATTGCAAAATGCCTTGGCAACAACCTACAGTGGGGCGGTTGTTCGAACGACTCATGTCACGGGCATATTTACGGATTTAGGCATTATGTTGGGGGCTAAGTTAAAAGGTGAGGCTTTTGATAATAGAAAGGCATTATTGTTTGTGCTGATTATTGTCGGCTTTATTATTGGTGGTACGCTCGGTGCTTATGCATTTCAAGAATTTAGATTCGATGCGCTTTACATACCCGCAGGCATTTGTATGTTGCTGGCTCTGTCATATTCGATTTATACCGCTAAAATTCACTCTAGATAGGGCGCTATTAGGGTTTTTCAAGTGGCTTTAGGGTACATTTATTACCTTTTAATTCGCGCTATAACCGCAAGGTTTTTAATTAAATTCCGGCCAAAATAATAACCATGGTTTAGGGAATTTATTTCTGTATATTAGTATTGGATAAACAGTTACATTAGAAATTAAACGTCAAATTAAAAAAGCGTTAGTGGTTAAATTAGAAAGCAATAGTTCGGTTAGTGATAATACCCAATTATTAAGAATCTTGAGGACATAGAGTGAATATAAGACCAGCAATAACCGTATCTACATTAGACGCGGACAGACTGTACAAATTAATCGAATCCGTACCGAAGAATATTACGGGCGCGCAAGAGCTTGAAGCAGAATTGGATCGAGCGAATATTGTTGAGCCTAATGAGGTGCCAGCGACGATCATTACAATGAACTCAACGGTTGATTTCATTGTTGAGTCAACTCAAGAGGAGTTCATACTGACCCTTGTGTACCCAAAAGACATTGATCAAAGTGGACAGAAAATCTCTATCTTAGCCCCTGTTGGTAGTGCCTTATTAGGGCTTTCTCAGGGTGATGAAATTGAATGGCCACGCCCAGGCGGCGGTCTAATAAAAGTAAAGATCAAAGAAATTACTTATCAGCCAGAAAGAGCAGGGGAACTTCACCGCTAGTGGTGAAGTTCGTTCATTACCTACGTTTATCTTTATAGTCGTGAATGCAAGATTTTGCTCAATACTATAATAGCCCCTTCCATACACGCTTTCGTTGTATGGAAGTGTGGTGAAAAACGCACACCACCACCGCGATTGGCACAGACTACATCGTTGCTCATTAGCTGCTGATACAGCCAAGCAGAATCCACTCCCGAAAACCTAAAAGTAACAATCCCAGCACGTACTTTACTCTCTAAGGGTGACAGTATTTCTGCTCCTAGCAGCTGCAACTGATCGACCAAAAAGCTATGATTGTATTCGATCGTATCGGCAACATTATCCAGGCCAACATTCAATAATAAATCGGTACTGGCTTCTAATGCATAACCGGCCAACATATTAGGGCTGCCACATTCAAAACGACGTGCGTTATCCGCAGGCTGCCAGTTTTTAATCGAAAAATCGCCCGCACCTTCAATCATGTGCCAGCCGTATTGGTAAAGGTTTAGATTTTTAATGTGCTGTTGTTTGACAAAGAAAAAACCTAAACCTTCAGGCCCAAGCATCCACTTATGTCCATCAGCCATGGCAAAGTCGATATTCCATTCGTCGCATTTAAATTCCATTGCGCCAACGGCTTGAATCGCATCAACACAGAATAAAACCTTATTCTCTTTGCAGGCGTTGCCTAATTTAGCCAGATCTAACTTTATGCCTGAGGCGTATTGGACAGCGCTGACTGAGATTAATTTGGGTTTATCAATTGAGGCATTAATTGCTGCCAGTATTTCGGTTTCAGGATCTTGCACCGATATATGAACTTGCTTAACAATAACGCCATGCTTCTGCGCGAGAGATTCCCAAACAATGCGATTGGAAGGGAATTCATCATCGCTAATTAAGATAATATCCCCAGCTTGCCAATCCAAACCATAAGCAACGAACGATAACGCTTCTGAGGTATTTTTAACCAAGGCGACACAGTCTTGGTTTTTACTGCCTACTAGTTTTGCCAGTTTAGTGCGCAAATCTTGTTCTTTTTTTAGCCAAGTTAAATACCCTTGGGCTCCAGTTTGACAATTTTCTTCAGCAAATTTTTGTACCGCATCGCTGGTACATCTTGGCCAAGGTGCAACCGCTGCATGATTTAAATAAAAGCATTGATCGTTAACCGGAAACTGTTCGGTAATGGTTTTAAGGTTTTTTGGCGATAAAGGCATAAAATTAGAATTCATTTCCAACGACTCATTGATTATCAAGGCTGTAACAAAGATACTTGTTCTCATATACAGCTTTTACCATAAAGCTCACAATATCAAGCATACGTACAATTTTACATAAGCATTAAACACAGCATAAAGAGGCACAGCAATATATGACTCAGGTTAAATCTGCATTTGAATTTATCAGCAGTACAGAAGTGAGTTCCCTTAATTTAACCGTTGAGCATTATCAGCATACTAAGACCGGTGCCGTTCATTATCATCTTGCTGCCGACAATCAAGAAAAAGTATTCATGGTTGCACTGCGAACCATGCCAAAAGACAGTACGGGCGTAGCGCATATTCTTGAACATACCGCCTTGTGTGGCAGTGAAAAATATCCCGTACGCGACCCCTTCTTCATGATGACCCGTCGCTCGCTGAATACCTTTATGAATGCCATGACCAGCAGCGACTGGACGGCGTATCCTTTTGCTTCGCAAAACGACAAAGATTTTGACAATTTATTAAGTGTTTACCTCGACGCGGTTTTCTTTGCCCGCTTAGATGAACTCGATTTTGCCCAAGAAGGCCATCGTGTTGAATTCGAAAAAATGGAAGACCCTACAAGCGACCTTGTGTACAAGGGTGTGGTTTTCAATGAGATGAAAGGTGCAATGTCTTCGCCGGTCAGCCAATTATGGCAGAAGATCAGCAAGCATTTATTCCCGACCAATACCTATCATTACAACAGTGGTGGCGAACCGTCTGAAATCACCAATCTGTCGTACGAGCAGTTAAAATCTTTCTATTCCAGTCATTACCACCCAAGCAACGCCATTTTCATGACCTTTGGTGATATGGATGTGGCGGAGATGCATGAGAAATTTGATCAGCAAGCGCTGGCGAAATTCGACAAGCAAGAACAACAATGGGCGGTGCCATTAGAGCAGCGTTTAGCCGCGCCGATTCGTGTTGAAGAGTCTTATGCGGTTGAAACCGACAATGAAGATGAACTGAAAGATAAAACCCATCATGTTATTGCATGGCTACTGGGTGAATCTGCAAACTTGAAAGAACAGTTAGAAGCGCATCTGTTATCGGCATTATTATTAGATAATAGTGCTTCACCATTACGCAAGGCGCTAGAGAAGTGTGAGTTTGCTTCTGCGCCTTCTCCTATGTGTGGCCTAGAAGATTCAAATCGTGAAATGAGCTTCATGTGCGGTATTGAAGGCAGTAATGTTGGCGACGGCGATGCATTTGAGAAATTGATTTTTGAAGTATTAAACGACGTGGCTGAAAAGGGCGTTGCGCAAGAAGAGATTGATTCGGTATTACATCAACTAGAATTCCATCAGCGTGAAATCGGTGGTGATAGCCATCCTTATGGTATGCAATTGATCTTCAGTGGCATGAGTGCAGCGACACATTATGGTGATCCTGTTGCGATGATTAATATTGAACCGGCTTTGGCCGCATTAAAAGAAGATTCAAAAGACCCGGATTTTGTTGGTCATTTAATTAAAGACTTATTATTGAGCAATCGTCACTTTATCCGTTTGTCTTTACGCCCTGATCGTGAATTAGGCGCTGAAGAATTACGCATAGAAAAGTCGAAGCTCACAAAAATGAAAGCTGAGCTGAGTGATGACGATGCGCAAAGCATTATTAAACAGTCATTAGCGCTAAAAGCCCGCCAAGAGCAAGAAGACGATAGCGATCTTTTGCCTTCGGTAGGGCTTGAAGATATTCCTACTGAAATCAAATACCCAGAACCTGATGATGAAGCGACGCGCAAAGCGGCTAATGTATCAACGGCTTCAACGAGTAATATCACCAGCTATAGCACAGGCACCAACGGCATAGTGTATCAGCAGTTGATTACTAATTTACCGCCGCTGAATGCGCAAGAATTACAGTTGTTGCCTTTGCTGGGTTACACCTGGACTGAAGTGGGTGCGAAGGGCGACTATCTAGAACAACAGCAAAAGCAAGCGGCGTATTGTGGTGGCATTTCCAGCTACGCCAGTATCAAGCCAAAAGCCATGAATGATGATAATCAGCAAAATGAAATGCTGGCTTACTACACATTCTCGGGTAAGGCGCTGGCCAGTAATCAGCAAGCGTTTAGCGACTTAATGCGTGAAACCATGTTGCAAGGTGATTTTTCCGACGCTGAGCGTGTGGGCGAATTAGCAGAACAAATCAGTGCGCGTCGACTACAGGGCATTACGGGTAATGGTCATGGCTTAGCAATGCAGATTGCGGCGGCTCAGGTTACCGAACATGCGGCGATGATGAGTGATATTTCAGGTTTGCCTTTAACTCAGCGTTTGAAAGCAAGTTTTGGCCAACCGTCTAAAGATCAGGCTGCAACATTAGCCGCGGATTTGCAGGCATTGCAGCAAAAAGTCGTCTCACAGCCTACTGAAGTTTTACTGGTTCAAGATAAAGAACAACTTGCGGCTCATGCGCAATCAGTTTCTCCTTGGCAGCAAGATTATGCAGAAGCACCTTTTACGATTGCGCCTGCAGATGCAAAAACATTAGCCAGCAGTGCTTCGCACAGTTATTGGATGGTCGACAGTCAGGTTAATTATTGCGCCATGGCGTTTCCAACCGTGAATCAGTTGCATGCGGATGCGCCAGCGCTATCCGTTGCGGCAGGTATCTTACGTAATGGTTTCTTGCATACCGCAATTCGTGAGCAGGGTGGTGCTTATGGTGCAGGTGCTAGCCAAGATTCGAACTTAGGCATTTTCAAATTCTATTCTTATCGCGATCCTCGCATTGAAGGTACGTTTGATGATTTCAAGGCGTCGGTAAACTGGATATTGAACGATGCCAAAGACGAAAGCCTGGTTGAGCAATCAATTTTAGGCATCATTGGTTCAATGGATCGACCTAGCTCGCCAGCAGGTGAAGCAAAACTGATACATCATGCGATGAAGTCGGGCCGTACACCGGCGCGTCGCTTAGCGTATCGCCAAGGTTTATTGGCGGTGACTTTGGCCGATGTGAAACGTGTAATGGAAACTTACTTATTAGGTGTTGAAGGCAAAAAAGCGGTACTGGCTCCCAAAGGTACAAGTGACATTGCTGTGAAATTAGGATTGAATGCTATCGAACTCTAGATTAGAATGATTCGCATCACGATTTGGTATTGTTGATTCTATATATTGAGTTTATTTTTAGAGCGAACCCAAAGTCGTTACTAACGTTTTGAATGAATCTATTTTTAAATAGATTTTGCATTCATAAATGCTAGCAACGACTTTTCATATTTTATGCAGGAAGATTTTCATGACTTTGTCTTGGCAGAAGGCAGTAAGCGGATTAATAGCAAGATCAACGCTCTCTACGAGTATTGTTAAAAACACCGTTAAATACGTTGTTAAAAATACTGTTATCGGAGCCAGCCTATTAAGCGGTATCAGCATGGCAACCGCCGATTCCACAGTATTGGATGAAGGCCGCTCTGGAATCGCCAAGGGCGTAAGCCAAGCAGCAAAATCCCAGCAAAAAGTAGATTCGCTAGACGATGCGTACCAGGGGTTGTTGCAAGATTATCGCGCAACTAATGGCGAGATCGATCAGCTCAAACTGTATAATAAGCAAATGTCGGCCATTGTTGAGAATCAGCAAGCTGAGATTATAAAAATCGATCAGCAAGTTCGCGATATCGAATTTACCGAGCAAGGCATTCTGCCGTTAATGAGCCAGATGCTGGATTCATTAGAGCAGTTCAATCAACTCGACTTACCTTTTTTACAGAGAGAGCGTGCAACACGCTTATCCAAATTGCGCGAGCTAATGACCCGCGCTGATATTACCGTATCGGAAAAATACCGTCGTGTATTAGAAGCATTTCAGATTGAAGTGGAATATGGCCGTACCTTAGAAACCTACCGTGAAAAAGCTGACGACAATATTGTTTATGATTATTTGCGCATTGGTCGCACGGCCCTATATCGCCTAACGCTTGCAGGCGATAGCGCTTGGGCTTGGGACAAAACGTCTTCACAGTGGCTGGCATTAGACTCTTCATTATTACGCGATGTCCGCAAAGCACAGGACGTTGCTCGCCAAACAGCCGCGCCTGAATTATTGACCTTGCCTATTATTGCCCCGACCGCAAACTTAACAGGAGGTCTGTAATATGAACTTTTTTAACGCTTATAAATTACCAAAAACATCTAAGTTATTTACAGCAGTATCGACTTCCGCTTTTTTAATTGCAGCAACATTAAGTTTTATTCCTGCGACTTACGCTGAAGAAAGTCGTGCTGGAGAGAGCAGTGCCCCTGACGCTAAAACATCAGAAGCTAAAACACTAGAAGGCTTATTGCAGCAAGTTAAGCAATTTCAGCAGCAAGAAACTGAAGTTAATAAACAGCGTGAAGTGAAGTTTAAGCAAAATAAACAAAATCAAACCGTATTATTGAATCAAGCAAAAAAAGAATTAACGTTGGAACAAAAAATCGCCGACGATTTGAAAGCCAATTTTGATAAAAATGAAAAAGCGCTGACGCAAAAAGAAGACCAATTGCGGTTACGCATTGGTAATCTAGGTGAAATGTTCGGTGTGGTTCGCCAAGTCGCCGATGATTTAAACGGCACTTTGCATACCAGTTTAACCCGAGCAGAAAAACCTAATCGCGCGGCAGATTTAGACAAGCTTTCGCAAGCGAAAGAACTGCCGAACATTAAAGAGCTGCAAGCACTGTGGCTAACCTTGCAAGAAGAAATGACATTGACTGGCCAAGTTAGCCAGTTCAAAGCTCAAGTCGTACAAAACGATGGAAGTGAAGCGGAGCAACTGGTTACTCGTATCGGTGCTTTCAATGCCATTACTGATCAAGGTTATTTACGCTTTGACGAAGAAACTGGACGTTTGATTTCAATGGCGCGCCAGCCAGACCAAGCGGGTTTGATTAGCGATTACCTGCAAGCAGATGCCGGAGAGTTCAACGCACTGGGCATTGACCCAACTCGTGGCGCATTGCTTGGATTGGTATTATCCAACCCCGATTTATTGGGTCGAATTAAGCAAGGTGCATTAGTTGGTTACATTATCATTGGCTTGGCAATTATTGGTTTGCTGCTAGCTGCATGGCGTTTAATCAGTTTGTTTTCTATTCGTAAAAAAGTAGAAGATCAAATTAAGCATTTAGATAAACCGAATACTAACAACCCTCTGGGTCGTGTATTAGCTACTGCAGCTGTGCTTGGAAATAGTCATCAAGAATTAGAAACACTTGAACTGAAAATTGATGAAGCGATTTTAAAAGAAGTACCGCAGTTAGAAAAAGCACAGTCGATGATTAAATTGTTTGCTGCAATTGCACCGCTATTAGGCTTGTTAGGCACAGTAACGGGGATGATCGCGACGTTCCAGGCGATCACCAACTTCGGTACCGGTGATCCTAAGTTAATGGCTGGCGGTATTTCGCAAGCGCTAATAACAACCGTGCTAGGTTTGGTGGCAGCGATTCCATTATTGCTTTCTCATAACTTGGTAAGCAGTCAGAGTAAGCGTTTGGTGCAGATTCTTGATGAGCAAGCGGCAGGTTTGATTGCCACCGCGATGGAAGCACGCAACAGCTTAACGAAGAAAGATAACTAATTATGTTAGCTTGGCTATTTGATTTTCTTGATCGTGGCGGCCCAGTACTCTATGGCATTTTAGTTGTCTGCGTGATGTTGTGGACGTTGATTTTAGAACGCTTATGGTTCTTTTATCGCACTATGCCTGGGCGTATTAAAAATTATCGTCAACACTGGGCTGATCGAGGCGAACGCAGTTCGTGGACGGCGCGCCAAATCCGACACTATATGATCAGTCAGTTTAAGTTAGAAACTCAAACCTGGTTATCCTTCATTACTTTATTGATTGCCATTTGTCCGTTACTTGGGCTGCTCGGCACAGTGACGGGAATGATCAGTGTTTTTGATGTATTGGCTATTACAGGCACGGGCAATGCTCGAGCCATGGCCGCAGGTATCTCGAAAGCGACGTTGCCGACCATGGCCGGGTTATTGGTTGCGTTGACAGGCTTGTATTTTAAAGCGCGCTTTCAACGATTAGCGCAGCAAGGCCATCAACGATTAGCCGATATTCTGATTACAGACTAATAGCCTTCAAATAAATAGCTTCAGATAAACAGTTACTGATGAACGGTAATGGATAAAATTTTATGAGTAGAAGACGACATACCGCCACAGAAAGCGATGACAGTGATATCGACATTACTCCGATGTTGGATATTGTTTTTATCATGTTGATTTTTTTCATTGTCACCACCTCTTTTGTGAAAGAGTCGGGCGTAACCGTGAGTCGCCCTAGTGCCGAAACCGCTGTGCAACAAAAGGGCAGTAATATTTTGGTGGCAATTCGACCCAATGGCGAAATCTGGATTGATCGTCGCTCTATTGATGTACGTGCGGTACGCGCCAATATTGAACGTTTAAAAGCTGAGAACCCACAAGGTGCGGTGATTATTCAGGCAGACGAATATTCCAATACCGGTTTGTTAGTAAAAGTGATGGATCAGGTTCGTCTTGCGGGCGTCAGTAATATCTCTATTTCCGCCGAAATTTCTGGAAGCTAATATGAAACTTATTTTAGCGTTCCTCTGTTCTATTATTGTCACGGGCAGCATCTTTGCAGTAATGAGTGGCATGGTGAGCAGTGATGGTGCGCAGAATAATAATCAGGGCGAGCAAACGGTTATTGATTTCATCCGTTTGAAGCAAGACAGCGAAAGCCGTCTCAAGCAGCGTGATAAAAAAGAGCCGCCTAAGCCGAAAAAACCGCCAATGCCTCCTGAGCAAGCATCTCAGAAAAATACACCGATGAAGCAAATTGCAATGCGCATGCCGAATATCTCTCCGGATTTGTCCTTGGCGAATAAAAGCTTATTAGGCGATGCGCAAATCGGCATGGGCTTTGGCGATGGCGATGTTATTCCTTTGGTTCGTATGCCTGCGCAATACCCAAACAAGGCGAAGCGTCGAAACATTGAGGGTTTTGTAAAAGCTAGGCTTGAAGTGAATGTTCAAGGCACAGTAGACTCCGTTGAAATTATTGATGCTAAGCCTCGTGGTGTATTCGAACGTTCGGCTATTCGCGCCTTGTATAAATACAAATTCAAACCGCAAATCATCGATGGCAAACCACAGCCGCAAACGGTGACGCAAACCCTTGAATATACTTTGGATAAGGGCTAATACCGTGTCTCGAATTTTTTCTGTGCCTCACATGCTTTCCATTCTTATGCTTAGCTTTATTAGCTCGCTGGGATTGATGTCTTTTAATGCCCATGCCGCTAATCAATCGTTATCGCCTAAAACCTATCAAGCGTTGAATGATATTCAGGCACTGTTAACAGACAGTAAATTTGCGGAAGTGGAAGAAGGTTTGAAGGATTTAGAAGAAAACCTAAGCCCAGGTTTTGGTTTAGCCCTGACTTATCAAATTCATGCGCAGCTATTTTTAGCCCAAGAAAATAGCAAGCAAGCCTTAAGCTATTTCAATAAAGCCTTAGCGCTTGACGCTATGAAAGCAGGGCAGGCGGTTTCTTTGGCAACCAACGTTGCGCAGCTTTATTTGGCGGACAGTCAAGTCGATGAAGCGATTACCGTTTTGCAGGGGAGAATAGAAGCGGCAGAAACAGAAAAGGTTAATTCTACAAACTCAATGGCTTTCATTACTTTAGGTTCAGCCTTTCAGCTTAAGCAGGATTTCAAAAACGCTATTATCTGGTTAAGGCAAGGCATTGAACGTTCGAAGCAACCGAGAGAGAATTGGTTGCAAATGCTAATGGCTGCTCATTATCAGATAAAGCAATATCCAGAGGCCATTACGGTTCTGGATCAACTGATTGCAATGAACGAGACGAAAGAAGAATATTGGTTGCAACAAGCTTCGTTACATCAAATGCTGAATAAGCCTAAAGATGCTCTCAAGGTATTACAGCTCGCCAATGTTCGTAACATTCTGATTAAAGAAGATGGTTTGATTATTTTGGTCCAGCTATTAATCACCGAAGGTGTGCCTGAGCGGGCCGGAAGAATATTGCAGGATCTGATTGAGAAGAAAAAAATAGAGATCACTGAGGATAATTGGAAGCTGCTAGCATCAGCATGGTTGCAAAGCCGTGAGCGTAAACAAGCGATTGACGCATTCATCGATGCTGCTGAGTTTTCTCTGCAGACTGCTAATAATTCATTAAAAGAGAGTGATCAAATCACTGGCAAGCAAGAGGCCGCTAAGCTTTACTATCGCAGTGCGCAACTCCAGTTTGATGAGTCTGAATTTGACGCTGCAGCATCAAGCTTTGCTAAAGCAAGAGAGCTTGGCCTTACGGGCAAGAAAGTAGGATTGAGTCTGTTGATGCAAGGAAATGCGTATTTTGAGTTGGAAGAATATCAGAATGCTAAAGTGTATTTTTCTAAAGCCCTAGAAGAGCCCAGCTCAACCAATAGTGCAAAGGCCTGGTTGGATTATATGCAGCAACTGGAAGTATTAAAGTCTTAAGGTATCAAGTAGTAGGCTTCGAAAATCAGCTCAAACCCTATTGGTTTGAGCTGATTAAAGGCGGAGGAATAAATATTTATTCGCCAGTCTGATTCTGTGTATTGTCTTCGCGTAAGAGATCCACCAAGCCAACAATTTTATCATTCCAAGTTTGACGTTCAGCTTGTAGCTGAGCATTTTCTTCTTTTAATGCGTTATTTTCTTGCTGCAGCGCTTCATTTCTCTGCTTTTCTTCTTCAACTTCTAAGTTCAATAATTCCATTGTTTCAAGTGTGGTTTGAATCTTAGCTTCTAGGGTGGATAATAGTTCTAAACTCATGTGTACATTTACCTTCTGCTGTTAAAAATCATGAATATGACAATTATTTAGTCGATAAGTTTAACATTTGTTCGGCGATATGGCAGAGCAAAGTTCACAAAATTTATGGTTATTGTTAACGCTTTTAAAAGCTTTTATGTCAAAAGTGCTAACAATGGATATTTATCGATTAATTTTTATCAGATTGACGATTTCAGTAGCTTATAGCTGCTTAAAATCAAAGTCCGACCAGATGGGTGCATGATCAGATGGTTTTTCCATACCACGGATATCGTAGCTGATATCAGCCATCGTGCAGGCTGCCGTTAAAGCAGGGGTGGTTAAAATATGGTCAATTCGAAGGCCGCGTTTAGGCTCATCAGCAAAGCCTTTTGAACGATAATCAAACCAGCTGAATTTATCATTACTGGTAGGGTAATGCTTACGATAGGTATCGGTTAAATTACGCGACAGCAGTGCCTGATACCATTCACGTTCGATCGGTAAGAAAGAGCACTTTTTAGTTTTTAACCAGCGCTTGCGATTAGGTTCGCCAATACCAATGTCAGTATCTTCTGGAGATATGTTCATATCACCCATTAATAAAATATTTTCCGCGTCTTTTAATTCATTATCTAAATACTTATTCAAATCGACATAGAACTTAGCTTTGGCAGGGAATTTAGTTTCATGAACTTCGCTTTCGCCTTGTGGGAAGTATCCATTCAAGACATCAATTACTTTACCTTCTATTTCATAGCGACAATGAATTAAGCGTCTTTGATCGTCTTCGCTATCGGTAGGGAAGCCTTTTTGAACGAAAGTAGGTTTGGTTTTAGATACTAGAGCTACGCCGTAGTGACTTTTTTGGCCAAAGTATTCAACGTGCCAACCAATGGATTCAACATCAGCAACGGGAAATACTTCATCATGGGCTTTTGTTTCTTGTAAGCCCATAACATCCGGATCGAGTTGTTCTTTTATGGCTTCAAGCTGATGCTGACGGGCACGAATGCCATTGATATTAAAACTGATAAAACGAGCCATTATACTCTCCAAATATTTTGACCTAATTCTATCAGGTCAAATAGTTTAAAACACGCACAACAGTTTAATTGCAGCTTGCTATAACATAGATAACGACGGCATAACTGGGTAGGATGTGCGCAACTTTTTGATTCAATTATTATAACGGTAATAAGGTATGTGGCGCTTAGTAGCAGTATCGATTATTTGGGCGTTTTCTTTTGGCTTGATTAAAGGAAAACTTACAGGCCTTGATTCAGGTTTGGTCGCGAGCATTCGGCTGATTTTATGTTTTTTATGTTTTATGCCGTTTATTTTTAAAGTATCGCAGCAAAAAATGCGTTTGCGATTAATGCTGCTGGGCATTGTGCAGTTTGGCATCATGTATCTCGCATACATTCAGTCGTATCAATATTTACCCGCTTACTTGGTCGCGGTATTTACTATTTTCACCCCTTTTTATGTTATTGGACTCAATATTATTTTTGACAAAAATAGCCGTAATGCTAAAGCGCTTACCGTTGCGCTGGGGGCGGTCATGCTGAGCATTGCTGGAGCTGCCGTTATTGTCTTTAAGGCGCCAGGGCAGGATGAGTTTTTAATGGGCTTTTTGATTTTGCAGGTGGCGAACATTGCGTTTGCAATAGGCCAGTGGAACTACCAACGTTGGGCTGATCAAAGCAGTAATGCTGGCAATATGGCATGGATGTATTTAGGCGCAGCTTTGTTTGCGAGCTTGTTCAGCTTTCCTCAACTGAGCTGGTCTGAAATTGTTATTAGTGATGAGCAAATTTTAGTATTGCTGTATTTGGGGGTGATTGCTTCTGGATTGTGCTTCTATTTATGGAACAGTGGCAGCAAGCAAGTTTCTCCCGCGACGTTGGCAGTAATGAATAATGGCTATATCCCTGTGGCAGTGATCGCCTCTATTGTATTGTTCTCGGAGGACGTTGACGTTGTGCGATTGGCGATAGGCGGCGGGTTAATTTTTCTGTCAGTGGTTATCTCTTATAAAACCCGTATTGCTGCTTCAGCCGCTTAAATTAATTCGTTTTTCTATGTATTTTATTTAAGGGTGCCAGCTTCCGCTACTGATCGTATATTTATCAATCAGTAGATGACTTATTTTACGTGAACGGCTGCGAAATAAACCTTTCGAATGTTAGTATTAGCCCATTATTTATAATATTAAAGATATTTATTTATGCTTATTAAAACACCATCGCGCATATTACTGCCTTTCGCCATTTCTTTTGCTGGGCTTTCTCTGTCGTCTGCTCAAGCGAACGAATTTGATGACGAATCTCACGAACTTGATGCTCAAGTTGTCAGCGGTAGATTGTATGCCAATCCTGTTTCTGCGGCGGCGTTTAATGTCACTGTGCTTGAGCAGGCTGATTTGCAGAGGTTGCCGGTTAACAATGTGGTTGATGCCCTTGAATATGTGTCGGGTATTGATGTACGTAAGCGCGGCATATCGGGTGTTCAGGCGGATGTTGGTATTCGTGGCAGTACGTATGAGCAGACGCTGGTTTTGCTGGATGGTGTGCGCATGAATGATCCGCAAACGGGCCATCATAACTTTGATTTGCCGATTGCTTATGAAGATATTGAACGTATTGAGATTGTTAAAGGGCCTGGCGCTGCACAATATGGCCCTAGCTCTAACGGTGGTGTTATTAATATTGTTAGCCGCAAAGAAATCATTTCTGAGTCTGGTCGCAAAGCAAAAGTTAATATACAGCGTGGTAGTTATGATTATGAACGCTATGCGTTAAGCTTGGCGAAGACCGAAGGTGAGTACAGTCAGTTTTTAAGTGGCTATCACTCGGCATCGGATTCTTATATTCGAGATGAAGCATTGGATTCTCGCCAAGGGCAAGGCAGTTATCGCGTTGTACATCAGGGGGAGAATACGACCTCTCAAGTTGCCTTTGGTTATGTTGAGAAAGACTTTGGTGCTTATCGTTTCTATGTGGATCAGGAAGCTCAGTCAAGAGAGAGTACATCTCAACGCCATGGTTATGGCATTCATCAATACCGTTTTGCTAATGGCAGTCAGATTGAAGCCAGCCTAAATTGGCGCAATCATTTTGATGTTTATAAATACCAGCCAACATCTTCTGCGTCAGAACACGAGACGGAAGCGCTGCAATCTAGACTGACGTTTTCTAATGGTTCTTTTGTTTCTGGATTAGAATTCAATCAAGAAAACATGGACAGTAATCGCGATGGCCGCCAAGGTCGTCATTTTGCCAGTGCCTTTTTAAATTATAAGCAGCTTATTGGTGCGAACGTAAGTCTCACGGGTAATTTGTCGTATGTTGATTACGATAGCCAAGATCAATTTGTACTACCGGTTATCGGCATAGATGCTTTGATTTCTGAAAATGTTGAAGTATACGCTAATGCGGGTCAGTCTGTTCGTACACCGACATTGAATGATTTGTACTTGAATATGCCTGGGCGTGATCTTGGTTCAGAGAATCTTGAGCTCGAAAAAACTGATAGCGCAGAAGTGGGGGTGCGCTTGAATTCGAGTGATATCAATATTACTGCTAGTGTTTTTTATAAAGATACTCAAGACGCTATTGATTTTACCAAAACCCAGGCGGAGTTCGATGCTTCATTGGCTCACATCGCTCGAAATTACGGCAAAAACGAAACCAAAGGTTTTGATGTTGAATTTGATGCGTCCGCTTTTTCCGCAATGCGCCTAGGCATGAGTACTCTTAAACTAACTCATACTCGCTTAATTCAAACCATAGACACTGACTTAGTTATTTTGAAAAATACCGATGGACAGTTAGAAAATCAAACCGCACTGCATGCCGGGTTTGATTTCTATAATCACTATTCGCTGCTAACAACCTACAAATATGAAAGCCGTTTTGACAGTGAAGATTATGAGATTCTTGATCTTCGCTTGGCTTATCAAGACGACAATTTAACGATTGCACTTAATGGCAGTAACTTATTAGATGCAGAATACATTGATGCCGGCTTTGTTGAAGTTGCTGGTCCAGCGTTAATACTTGAATTTGGATATCAACTCTAATGACTGAGTCTCTTGTAACAGAAAGCAGAATAAAAAAAGTAATCACTGCTGATTATTTTAATGTGATTGATTCCGAAGCCATCGTTGAGCTAATGAGCCAATATGCGCTTGATAGCATGGGTGGTGGGCAAGCATTGCCTGAGGCAGTAAAAACTGCTTTAGTGCCAGCCTTATCAAAGGTGCCAGGTGCGTTTACAGTACTGGCTCTAATAGAAGGAAAACCAGCAGGTTTGATCAATTGCTTCATGGGGTTTTCAACCTTTAAGGCTAAACCTCTTATTAATATTCATGACGTAATTGTTTTAGAAGCATTTCGCGGTTTGAAACTAAGTCAATTAATGCTGCAAAAAGTTGAGGAGGTCGCGCGTGAGCGTGGTTGCTGCAAGTTAACCTTGGAGATTTTGCAGGGAAATAACGTCGCCCAGAATGCTTATGTGAAATTTGGTTTTGCGGGCTATGAGCTGGACCCTGAAATGGGCAGTGCTATGTTCTGGCAGAAAACTTTGTAAGTATAAAAGATGATTTAATCAGAGAGGGCAGCGTTCACAGATAAAAGCGGAGGAAAGATTTTTGCTTTTCTTGTGAACGAAGCGTCTCTGTGAGTGCTGCACCGATGTAATGAGCCAGTTTTAGTCTTTTATTGCGTCTTCCAGCTCGATATTGATTTCCGCATTGGCTTCCAATTCAGCCGCCTGTTTTGCTTCCCAAAGCGCTCTTTTCTCGGCTTTGTTATCAATCATCTTCGGCTTTTCTTCTAAATAAACCTTAATGTTTTTCATACCTTGCGAATTCAAATGATGTGCATGAATTTTACTCATGGTGCCTTTTTGGCAATAGAACAAATACGTTTGCTCTGCTTTGAATTCATCTTTACGCGTGCCAATTTCATAAAATGGCATAGTGATTATGTCGTTATGATTAAGGTCTAGCGGTGCATCTTCGACTTCATTAGGGTGGCGAATATCGACAATGATATCGCTTGGGGACGGCAGGCTAATGCAAGCAACTTCGAGTGAGTCGTTTTCTTCTTTAACCAAATTCCCAATGTATTGATGCGTCGAATCTTTTACAGCCTGATTTAGAACTTCTAAATCAAAATTGGCTTCTTCGGCTAAAACCCTTGTCATCTTCGCTTCGGTCGTCGGTTTTACTGAAATTACACCGCAGTATTCAGGCATGGTTGCTGCAAATGTTTCAGTACCAATTTTACGCGCAAGGCTGATGATTTCAGGCTTATCCATCACGATAAGGGGGCGTAAGACCAGTTTATCGGTAACTTTATCAATCACCGCTAGATTGGTTAATGTTTGGCTGGATACTTGAGCGATTGATTCCCCCGTCACGAAGGTTTCTAGGTTGATCGAGTCGGCAACTTGTTCAGCCGCGCGATACATCATGCGTTTTAATACGACACCCATGTGGCCGTCGGCTACGTTTTCTAAGATTTCTTTTACAACACCCTCAAAAGGGACGCTAATAAAGCGGGCTTTATGAGACGCGCCGTACTTGTCCCATAAGTAATAGGCTACTTGTTTAACGCCTACTTCGTGAGCGCTGCCGCCTAAGTTGAAAAAGCAGTAGTGCGTTTTTATTCCGCGCTTCATCATCATGTAGCTGGCAACACTGGAATCAAAACCGCCTGAAATAAGAGAAAGTGTATCGCCTTGTGAGCCCAGAGGATAACCACCGATACCTTCAAAGCGATGCTTAATGGCGAATAAGAGTTGATCTCTAATTTCTACTTGCACAGTAATATCAGGGTTTTTAAGCTTTACACCAATAGCATCCGTTTCTTTTAATAAACCGCCGCCAATGTAGCGTTCGACATCGTTACTATTATATTCGTGATCGCCGCGACGTTTTACGCGTACACAGAAGGTTTTACCCGCAAGAGAGGGACCGTTAACCGCTTTAATAATTTGGTAAGCGTCATCCATGGTATCGAAATCATGCTCTTCAATCTCGTAAGAGAAGGCGATACCAGGAGTATGGGTCAGAATATTGATCATAGCGCGGCGGATTGCTGGATCTTCGCTATTAATGCCAACGTATAGATTATCCCACTGGCCTTGCACATCGGCCTTGAAACCATTTCGCCCTACTAGGTTTCGGACGTTCATTTGTAGTTGTTTCAGAAGGCGCTTACGTACAGGGCGGCTCTTCATAATAATTTCAGGGAAATATTTGGCTACAAACTTCATAACGTACTCATATAGAAAGACGCTTTGGCAGTGCTGGGGCGTCGGGGCAAAAAATTGGGTGGCAAATTATACGTCATTATTAAGCGGTTTAGAACTTAAGCTTTTGCCAAGCCTTATGCCATAAGTCATCTTCGGCGTGCTGATAAATAGCCGTAGTTTCAATTTTCTCATGGCGCGCTGATCGTGTTAGGTATTTAAGATCGATGCCTGCGTCATCACCATGAGTGACGGAAGTGTGGCGAAACCAGTGGGTTGAGGCCTTTTCTAGCGTGGATGCTTGAATTGGGTTTTCCAAGCGAATAGCGCCAGCGGCGTCTTTCACCACACTCTTGACTTGGCGATACACCATATTGGCACTAATGCCTTTGCCGCCACTAATGCTACGTAATAAAGGAGAATGATCGTCTTCACCCGGCAGTGGAGTCAATCCTAAATGCTCTCGATACTGCATTAACGCTCCGAGCATTTCATCACTAGCGGGGATTTTTCCGAGTTTTTCGCCTTTGCCTAGCACAAACCACCACCATTGACCTCGATATAAGCGGAAGCTGTTCATGCTATGGCTGCTGACTTCACTAACGCGAGGTGCCATTAAATACAGCAAATGAAACAAGAAACGGTTTCGCTGATAGTGATTGTGCTGCTTAACGGTTTCGATTGGTAGGCTGGCCAGATGCTCCTTAAGCAGCTGCCATGTTTTATGGTCCAAATAGCGCTGCTGACTAATAGCTTGATCGGCTTGCGGGCGTAATTTGCGGTTACGGCGACGTATTAAAGACAGTGGGTTGCCGGCTAAATATCCAGCATCGACTAAATAGCTGAAAAGGGCATTAACAATAATAAGCGCCTGACGCTGACTGCCTTCACCTAATGGTCCTTTAAAAGGTCGCCATTTTATACTGCTGCGTTCTGCTCTAGGTCCGCACCAAGCAGTACTAGGCTGAGGATCGGCCAGAAACTCTTGATAGTACTGAAAATCTTCCCGCCCTAAATCAGACAGTGCCTTGTTGCGCTGATTGATAGCCCACAGCAATAACCGCTCAGCTTCTTTTCGGTAATTCCTTAATGTTTGAGGGGAGTCGTAGAACTCATTCAGCCAGCATTGAATGGCTTGCCAGTCGGTATTAGCACTGATTTGGCAATGTTTTTTGTCATAGCGATTGGTGCCTTGGCTGCCATTGAGTTGTTCGGGCGGCTGCTGTGACTCAAAAGGATGTAAGGCTTTTGAATGGCTAAGGGTTGGAAGCATTATTATTTGGGCTCTGCTGGCGATGTATTTCAATAAATTCTTGGATGTGCACTCTGGCGCGCATTGTATTAATGGGATCTTATCATCTCTTTTTAATAAATTCATGATAATAGGGTTAATCATGAATTTATTAATCGGTTCGCGTATTATGTAAGGATAACTGTACACATTTTACATTACAGTTTGATAATATTGCTTTAAACTATCTTAAAAATGATACTTAAATAATGAAATAAGCAGGTTTGCGATAATGAGTCTGAAAAAAGCCACCCCCAAAGCCGTATTCGACGCCTGTGAGCAGCTAGAATTATTAGAGCGACCCTGGAATCGTGATGATGTGCGCTTAAGTATTGGAGGAGGAAGCTTCTCGGTCATTGATCCGCTTATTCAGGCCTGGCGTAAGCTTCAGCCTATTCGTGAGGTTGCGCCAAGCGTGCCGACAGACCTGTTGATTCAAGTTGCCTCTATGTTGGAGCAGCAAGTTTCTGGCTATATTGCAGAGATAGAACTTCGCGACCAGGAAAGAGAAGCCGCTTTGCTTGAGGTGAATAAGACCATTGCTGAAAACCTACAGCAGGTGGAATTTAAACTGACCGAGCAACTGGAGCTAAGTCAGCAAGCGAATCATGAGTTGGAAGCTGAGCTGGCCCGACTAACGACGGAGCTGGATGATAAAAATCAATCTGTATCGGTAATGAAGCTCAAGCTGCAAGTTTCTGAGGAGGCGGCCGCTTCATTAAACCTACGCCTTAAAGAGCAGCAAGCATTCTATGAATCCACACTAAAACAGCAAAAAGAAGCACAACAAGAAAGCAGTATTAGAGCGGGTGAATTACACCAGCAGAATGTGATCCAGATAAAACAAGAGTCGCAGCAGCAGCTGGCCCAGCAGAAGTCTGAGCTGATTGAGGCAGGCCAGATTGCTGAGAATCGTTTAATGCGACTATTGGATCAAGGGCGAGGCGAACTGAAAGAATTGAATGCGGCATCTAATAATAAAATAGAGCATCTAGGGCGAGAACTTCAGACAGAGAAACAACTGAGCAACCAGCAGGCACTGGAAATGAACTCACTCAGTTCGCAAAATGCTAG
The DNA here is from genome assembly GCA_000967895.1 of Oleispira antarctica RB-8. Classification (GTDB taxonomy): domain Bacteria; phylum Pseudomonadota; class Gammaproteobacteria; order Pseudomonadales; family Oceanobacteraceae; genus Oleispira; species Oleispira antarctica. The sequence continues at coordinate 2,089,114 of FO203512.1, read as the reverse complement.
CTTCAGCCAGGCGGAGCAGCAATACCTGCAGAAGGTGCGAGATCTAGACATGCAATTATCACGACTCACTCATGAAAATGAGAGCTTAAAGGGTCAGCTACAAGAGCAACAGTCTCGTGGAAGCCAGCAGGAAAAGTCTGACTTACAACAGCTAAAAGATTCCATTCGCTTACTGCAAAATCAGATGGGAACCCATACATCTAAGTAGGTCGGAGTTTATACCGATCTACATTTAGGCACTTTTTAAATTATATTTTAAATTATAAGAGTGCCGTGTTATTCAGGTTTGATTTTCTTATGCTTAGCACTGGCATGACGTTCACGCATTTCGGTATCAATATAGCGATCAGTCGTCGCCATACTGGCATGCCCTGCATCGTCACGAACATGCTCTTTCGGTCGATGTTTAACATCTTCAGAAATCCCAGTATGTCGTAACCAATGCACAGTTGCCGCTTTTAACTCCAGAGCTTCCTCCTTTAAACCTTGCTCATACATGCGCTGATGAGCCTGATCAAAGCAATCTTGCACAATAAAACGAATTTGCCGCGTACTGGTTACGGGGCCTTTGCCTTTGATTTTAGAGATCATCGGCGCTGGCTCACTGACGTGTGGCAGGGCAGACAACCCCAAAAACGTGCGGTAGCGCTTGAGCGCGGCCAGCATGTCATCAGATACTGTAATCATTCTTACCTTGTTGCCTTTACCGGTAACCTGCAGCCACCAGTTATTGTCAGCATCGGCGCGAAAATCGCCCATGGTTGGGGTAGAGCGTTCATCGGCAACTAATTCAGATATCCGCAAATACATGGCAAACAAGCAATTCATTATGAACAGTGTGCGTTCATGCTGCTTTGGATCTTTCTCGGCATTGAGTTCCACGGTCTCCATAACAAAATCCCACTGTAGATTAGAAATTCGACGAATCGGTTCCTTGTAGGCATGGGTTTGCAGATATTTGCTTTTCTGGCGAATGAGCGCGACGGGATTCAGCTCACCATAATCTTCTTGTAGCAGGTAGTTGAAGAAGGTCGATAGTACGGAGAAAACGGCTTGCAGGCTTTTTTGTGAAAGCTTGAAATGGCGATTATTGGCAGAGTGCCCCAATTGGCTTTCGACCTTGGTTATTTGGCTAACAAAAGGGCGCCAGTCTGGATTGCAGATTCGCTCACCTTGGTGGTTTTTAAAGCGGGCGACTTGCTTGGTGCCAATCCAAGGTAATGGAGGGCGCTGACAAAACTCTAAATATTCTTCAATGTCTAGACGACGCAATTCAGGCAGAGTCTTTTTTTGTATAAACCAAGACCATTGTAAAAGACGCTCAACTTCTCTGCGATAGCTGTTAAACGTCGCTTGACTACCATTGTAACTTTGAAGGAATGTGAGGCAGTGATATAGATCTTCTTTGCTGTCTTCTGGGGGATTTAATGCACGCTGCCTTAGATAAATAACATCCGCTTCTTTGAAAGGGCTGGTTAAATATTGCAGGCTATCAAACATGGGTTTGGGTGATGTTAGCAAAGGATTCATAAAGGGCTTGTGCCGTTATTGATTGTTATTGGTGGTGGCGTTTTACTGTTAATTTAACCGCTAATTACGGGTGTTGATTAATGCTGAATAACCAATGGTCGCATAATTATCGGAATTATGAAAGTGAGGCGCATATTGAGCGTTTTAAACATCCAGTGGTATTGAAGTTGTAAGATCCGCTGAATCGACACGCTGCAGCGTCTGCAAAAAATCCAGTTAAAATTGCTTTTATTATTTCTAGATTTAACATTAATTAGTATATGTAAGCTATTGATAATAAATAGTATATTTTCTATTTATTGAGTTTGGCGCTAAAGGTGAACAACTACAAATATCGGCAGGAAAAGTGAAATGAATTTCGGCGCGATGGTCACATTGATTACATATTGATTAAAGATGAGATTACAATAATCGACTGCATTTCAGTCTACTTGGGTACTCAAAGGCTTTGTAGTCGCATGGTCTTAGTTATTCCGATAATAACAATTATCGGAAATATAGAGTATATAAAAGAAGGCCAAAACTCTAAGCATTTCTACCTTTCTGCAATTATCCTTCAGCTACGACCAACCAATGTTTAATACTGATTAGCGCTCATCTAAAGCCATCAGTAGTCAGCTGCATTCACTTAGATATCTAATGCCCAAGAAATTTCTTAAACTCCCTTTCCAGACTCAAATACTCAATCGATAACTCACCATGAATAATCGTTGCTTGTGGCCAATCACGATGTTTTAGCGCATCTAATAACTCAGCGCAAATAGACTCGAAGCGTACGGTGCAAAAGTTTGCAGATGTCCCTTTTAATGAATGCATGGCGATATGACTATTGTCATAATTCTGTTGCTCTATGCCATTAAGGGCTTGCTCCATTTGCTCGGGTGCATCTCGAAGGAATAAAATCACCAGTTTTTCAATGAGCGCTCTCTGCCCACCCAAACGCTGAATGGTACGTGTCTCACCCCACACTAATTCAGCTCCTGACAACTCAGAAGCTACACCGTTTATCTTATCGTGCTGCGTCGTCATGTTTTAGCACTCATCGTTTGAATCGCATAATAATCGCCTGTCTAAATAGACTAGTTCAATACAATCTAAGTGGAAATAATGGCTAAAGCTCATTTTTATCTATGATTAATCAATAACAGGCGTATACCCCCTGTCTTTGCAGCGTATCATCCTTTAAAATGCGCGGCATAATTTTTAAGATTTGGAGTAAGTGGCGCATGTTTGAAGTTGGTCAGCGTTGGATCAGTGACACGGAGTCCGATTTAGGCCTAGGGATGGTTCAAGAAGTAAATTTCCGCCAGGTGGCGATTCTATTCCCAGTGGCAGATGAGGTTAGGCGCTATTCAAAAGAACAAGCACCCCTTACTCGTATTAAATTCAATATCGAAGATACTGTCTTATTAGAAGATGGCACTAAGTTGACGATTACTGAAATTCAAGAAATGAACGGTATTTTGTTTTATGGCGATGCCGACCGTATCATTCCCGAAACTCAGTTAAGCGGACACATTCAACTGAGCCAAGCGTCAGAGCGCTTATTAGCCGGCCAGGTTGATAACAGTAAGGCTTACGAGTTGCGTTTACGCGCACTGCAAATGAAGAGCAAGCTGCAAGAGCGTAAGCACTATGGCTTAGTCGGAAGTCGTACCACCCTACTTCCGCACCAGTTATTTATTGCCAATGAAGTCTCTAGTCGTGAAGCGCCGCGTGTTTTGCTTGCTGACGAAGTTGGTTTAGGTAAGACGATTGAAGCTGGCATGATTATGCACAGTCTTTTATTAAGCGAACGTATTGAGCGTGTTTTGGTATTATTACCAGAAGCCCTAACTCACCAGTGGTTAGTCGAGATGGTTCGTCGCTTTAATTTACGCTTCAGTGTCTTAGATGAAGGCCGTTGTTTGGCATTAGAAGATCAAGAAAACGGCGGCAATCCTTATTTACAACAGCAACTGGTATTGGCGCCTTTAAACGCCGTTGCTAATGATCCTAAACGTCGCGAGCAAATTTTGTCGGCGGGCTGGGATATGGTTGTGGTTGATGAAGCGCATCATCTAGGTTGGTCGCCTCAGTCTCACGATGAAAGCTATGGCTTAGTTGAGTCTTTAGCGCATGAATGCCCAGGTTTATTATTGCTAACAGCAACGCCAGAACAGCTAGGGATGGAAGGTCATTTCGCCCGTTTACGCTTATTGGATCCTGAACGTTTTCATAACTTAGAAGAATTTATTCAAGAGCAATCTCAGTTTCAGCCTGTGGCAAATGCCGCTCAGTCTTTATTGTCGGGTAGCGAATTAACGGATGATGAGCGTAAAGCGCTGAAAGCGTTATTGAATCAAGATATTCCTGCTCAACCTGAAACCGAGCAAGCACAAGCCTGGATCAAGCAGTTAATTGATCAACATGGCACTGGCCGCGTGATGTTTCGCAATACACGAAGCGCAATGGAAGGTTTTCCTAATCGTGAAGTGATTGCGCAGCCCTTTATCTTGCCTGAAGCTTATCAGGGCTTAACAGGCGTCGAGGGTTTATATCCTGAGCGTGAAGTTGCTGATTGGGAAAGTGTTGATCCGCGTATTGATTGGATTAATGAGCTGATTAAGGCAAATAAGGGCGAGAAGTTCTTATTGATTACCCATCAACAGAAGACCGTCTTACAAATCGAACGTGCTTTGTGGGAAAAGTACGGCACCCCTTGTGCCGTTTTCCATGAAGATATGGATATGATTGAGCGTGACCGCGCAGCGGCTTATTTTGCTGAACAAGAAGGCGGTGCTCAAATCCTTCTTTGCAGTGAAATCGGCAGTGAAGGCCGTAACTTCCAATTCGCTCGTCACTTAGTTTTATTTGATCTGCCAGACAACTGCGATTTAATCGAACAGCGTATCGGTCGTCTTGACCGTATCGGTCAGAAGTTTGATATCCAGCTGCATATCCCATACTTTGAAAATCACGCTTCTGAGCGTTTGTTCGAGCTGTTGAATCAGGGTGTTGACGTATTCAGCCACCCTAACCCGCTTGCACAGTCGTTATTGAATCATCATCATACTCAGATGACAGCAGCTCTTGAGAGCCCTAACGTATCGAATTTGCATAGCTTGGTTGATGCACTGATTCCCGAACGTGAAGCTCAACAGCAAGAACTAGAGCAGGGTCGTGACCGTTTATTAGAATTGCAGTCTTGCGACCCTCAGAAATCGAAAGCGTTGTTGGATCGAATTCTGGCCGATGACAGACTTGATCAAGCCGTATTGCCGAGTTTCTTAGAGCAGGTTTGTGATGTTTACGGCATTATTCAACAAGATCACAGTCATCATTGCTTTATCCTTATGCCTGGGGATCACATGTTAACGAGCTACTTCCCGCATTTACCAGAAGATGGCTTAACCTATACTTGTCGTCGTGATGTGGCAGTTGCTCGTGATGACGTTCAGTTTTTCACTTGGGAACATCCATTGATTGTGGGTGCTCTTGATCTGATTTTGTCAGAAGATCATGGTAATTCGAACGTAGCGTATGTTGAGAATCATCAGTTCTCTACCGGCGACTTCTACTTTCAAGCGCAATACACCTTGGAAAGTCAAGCGCCTAAGTCGTTACAGATTCAGCGTTATTTACCTGCTGAAGGAATACACATTGCGGTAGATCCTGAAGGCAAGGTTGAATTCAACGAGCCTGATTATTTGGATTTTCCAGAAGATCTTAAGCGCGCTACTGCGACGGGTCTTGTGAAGCGTGTTGAAGCAGGCATTAAAAAGTCGTTGAAGATTGCCAAAGAAGCCGCAGAAGCTCAGCTACCAAAGCAGTTGGCTTTGGGTGCTAAGCACATGTCTATTGAATTAGATGGCGAAATTCTACGCCTGCAGGAATTGCAGAAAACCAACCGCAATATCCGCGACAGTGAGATTGAGTTGTTACAGCAGAAGAAAGAAGCACTTCAGCAAGCAATTAGCCAAGCGAACTATAAGATGGATAACATCCGAATAGTTTTCTGCGGGTAAACTGCTCAGCTATAAGAAGTTAATCAGGCTCAAAAGAGCCTGATTAACTTTCACAGCAAAATCAATATTAAGACCGAGGCGATCGCATCGTCACAAACTCTTCCGCCGACGTTGGGTGAATCCCAATAGTGGCATCAAAATCTGCTTTAGTAGCCCCAGCAGTAATGGCAACGGCAATCCCTTGAATTGTTTCCCCCGCATCATGACCCACCATGTGAGCCGCAATGACTTTGTTGTTCGCTTTATTAACGATCAACTTCATTAAAGTACGCTCATTCATGCCCGAAATAGTATGCTTTAACGGTTTGAAGTTAGATTCATACACATCAAACTCAATCCCTTGCGCCTTGCATTCGTCTTCTGTTGGGCCAACGGTGCCAATGTTCGGCTGGCAGAATACCGCTGTTGGGATATTGTCGTAATTCATTGGCACGGTATCGTCATGATACTGATGAGCAAGAAACTTCATGCCTTGGGCTAAGGCTACGGGTGTTAATTGCGGAGTACCAATAACATCACCTAAGGCATAGACAGAAGGCACACTGGTCTGGAAGAAATCATCGACCTTGATAGTTGTGTCGGAATTCAAGTCAATACCGAGCTTTTCTAAGTTCAAACCATCGGTCATTGGTCGACGACCTGTGGCATACAGCACAAGATCAAATTCTTGCTGTTCATTATTGGTATAGAAAACCATTAGCGAACCGTCAGCTTGCTTTTCAATGTGATCGACTTCGGTTTCTGGGAGAATATTTACACCCTTTTCTATCATTTGTCCTTGAACAAATGCACGAATATCATCATCGAAGCCGCGCAGTACTAGGTCTTTACGAAGCGCGAGTGTTGTTTCAGTACCTAGGCCATTAAAAATACCGGCGAATTCTACCGCGATATAACCTGCACCAACGACTAGGGCGCGCAGAGGAAATTCATCATCTTCTAGGCTGAATACTTCATTCGAAGTAATGGCGTGTTCAGCGCCTGGCACTTCAGGCTTGAAAGGCCAACTGCCGGTGGCAATCAAGATAGTATCGGCGGTAACGTCCTGCTGACTGCCGTCTTGACCATTAACATGAACGGTATTGGCATCAATAAGGCTACCAGTACCATTAAAAATCGTCGCACCAGGGCCCGTTAATAAATTGGCATAGATACCGTTAAGGCGTGCAATTTCATTACTTTTATTATCGCGCAATGTTGGCCAGTGAAAATCGTTAACCTGGCCATTAATACCAAAGCCTTTTGCTTCTTCCATTTTTTCGCGATATTCAGACGCGTAGACGAACATCTTTTTCGGTACGCAGCCGACGTTAACGCAGGTGCCACCTAAATAACGGTTTTCTATGATGGCAACTTTTTTGCCCTGAGCTGCTGCCATACGTGCTGAGCGAACACCACCAGAACCGGCACCGATAACGACTAGATCAAAATGTTGTAATTCTGTATTCAAAAGGAGTTCTCCAAAACTATAAGGCAATATTAACGATCTGTTAACTGAAAGCGGCCTGCTAATTTAATGTATTAGTAGGTCAGGCTTTATTACGATGTGTGAAGTTTAGATTAATTTAGCGGATAGGTTTAATAGAGAGTTTTAATGGCTTTCATTAATGCTCTCTATTAAAGATTACTTAAATAATGTACCGCGCAGATCAACACGCCCCGGTACCGCACTGCGCTCCACATTAATTTGCTTAATTTGGATGCCGTGCTTCTGATTTAGTTCCTCTAGCCAGCGGATGGCATCATCAAAAATTGCGTCTTCTACCCAGATTCGTAAACCATCGCCATCGGGTTCAAAACGCTTTAAATTAATATTTGATTGCTTAGCCTGCTGAGTAACAACGGCCAATATTGGGCCGTTACTTTGTTCGCTGGATACCTGCCCTTGGAACTTATGTGCATTACTGGCCAGTAGTTCATATGTTGCTAGGCTTTTATCCAGCTTCGCCTGGTAGAGTGTTTGCTTGGCTAAAAAAGGCTGAACAAAAAGCACAATAACGAGACATAAAGCGATAAAGGCGGAAATAGCTTTAACGATTTTCTGATCCCGCCCACTTTGGCTGCCATACCAAAGATTGAAACTGACAACGGGAGGCAGTTTTTTCAATTTTTGACGGCTATCATGCCAGCCGACTATTACCTGTTGCTGTAGTTTTTTCATGCTGAAGCTCCAATTTTTAAACGGCCTTTCACACCATTATCGTCATTTGTTGCTTGTGCAATTTCGACGGTTAAACCTTGCTGTTCAATCGCGGCTTTGTAACTCTGGAGTTGAGCAAGGGTTTTGGAGGTTAAATCGATGATTAACTCATTTTGACGGTCGTTAAAACGAAAACTTTGCCACTGAATTGTCTGCTTTAGATTATCTTGCTGTAGTGCCTTGCTTGCTTGCGACAACATGATCATCACGCCCGCACTTGCAACCGTACTGTCGCCCTTCACTTTACTGCGAATTTGGCGCTCTAAAAAGCGAACACGTTCGCCGGGAAATAGGCGTTTATAGAGCCCTATCGTCTCGGTTTTAACCTGCTCTTGCTGGGCAATAAGGCGTTTGTTTTCAATGCTAACTTCGGCAAAAGAGAATATTAGCCAACAGGCTGCGAGTGCCGTGAGGGGTTTCCACCAAGCGGCAGGCTGGTCCTTTTTAGGTTCTGCTGGGCGGAATTCTGCGGTCAATAAATCACAGCATTTAGCCGACAGCGCATCATCTCTTAGGCTCGAAAATCGCCCATGTTGAACGCTAACTGATTTAAAAATACCTGAAAAATTACTCTCGATCTGGGTTTTAAGTAAATTTGCAGTATCAAGATTAGAATCAATCAGTGTAATCGTTTGCTGAGAGTCGAGTGCTAAACCATTGCATAAGCCTTCAAAAAAAGCAGACAATGCAGATTCATGAATCTTAGCTTCGCTAAGCCCTGGTATGTTAACTAACCAAAAGTGCCCATCATGAACCAAGCTGTTGTCAGGAATTAAGCTGGTTTCTGGAATAAGCTGGCGTAATTTAATGTGGCGCAAGTCACAGGCTTCTAAGAGACGATTAAAATTATCGGCTAGACTGCAATAAACGCGGTGAGTAAATTTTCCAATTTTGCCTGCAGTGACTAGGTGGTAGTGGCTAATATCTTCAATTAGGCTTTCTTCGAGCGCAAAGGGTAAGGCTTTAGGTAGGTGCCTTCCTTGTACTCCCGGTAATGTTAGCCAGCGACAAACGTAGTTTTCGCCCTGTAGAATAAAGCGTAACTGTGACAAATCCTCTTGTTCACCGGCCCACTCATCCAAAGGAACCCATTGTTTGCTTCCGCTTGCTTGGCCTTCTTCTTGTATTGGCGAGAGAGGCGAAACAAACCAAGTTTCTGATTCTACACTCCAACGTACTGCAACTGTTTCCATTATTTCAGCCTAAAACTTGTATCTAAATGCCGCCACTACCTTGGGTAGTATTGCTATTATTATTGATAGCATTGCCTGCAGCATTACTATTAGAATTATTTACTATCGGAAGTCGTGCCTCTGTTCGAGAGTAATCTCGATAATGAGTACGCATCTCTCCAGTTTGAGCGTTGCGATAAATAAGCATTTCAATTGTTGCAATACGCTCTGCTAACGTGACTTTTGCAAAAACCTCAAAGTATTGAGAGTTTACACTGAAATCAGCCTTATCCCATACTTCCTTGGTATTTTGATTACCAGAGGTTGAGTTATTATTTGCACTGCCGGTGAATGGTTGAACTTCGGCCGAGGACCAAAAATCATCAACCTTGGCAAAGCCTTTTTCGCCACGGTTGCCAATAACAGTATCTGCATCGGATAAAGACCAGCTAGTCGAAAGTGCCGCCAAGACTTTGTCGCTGGCGGTATTAATATTAATCGTTGCGGCAACTGGCAAGGCTGTAATATAAGGCACCAGCTTACGATAACTTTGAGCGTCAACATCTTCTATGAGTAATAACTCAGACGGATGCTTAAACAGCGCATAGCTTGCTCGGTACGGGACCTCTGCCGCCAAGTAATCGTTATCAACCATGCTGTCTTCATCCATGAATTTTTGGGTGCGATCCGCGATCGTTGGATCTAGGCCTAGCTCGTTCAATAAGTTTTTGAATCTTTGAATCTGAGCGGGTCTATTGGTCGCCGTTTTATGCAGGCTATTAAGATTAAAGCGCGATTGAGCATCAATGATTTGAATCTCAGCACTACCGGGCTGCAGCGGGTAAGTATGCGGGGTCGCCCACTCTTCTAATAAATGATCCACTTCCGCATTGTTATCATAATCTAAGCGTAATCCTGAGCGCACAGCATACTCAATACCACTACTATAAGCCCTTGCTTGCTGCAGGGCTTGTAAGTTACCACTGCGTTGAATATCTAAGCTTTGGCGCTCAATCATTGAGGTCGCAAGCACAGAGACAATAGCAAAAATCAGCAGTACCGATATCAGTGCTAGGCCACCTTGCTGACTGATCGCACGCGGCTGAGTAAGGTTATTGATCATCATAAGCCAGTAGCCATAAGCGTTCGATTTCACCCAATTTGGGTAACGTTAATTTCCAACGCATGGCGGTGGGGATTTCAGGGTTAGTGCCTGTTTGTAAATTAGGCCATTGACTGTACCAGTTGCTCGCAGCGGGCTGAGCTTGAGCATTAATAGAACTGCTCGCTTTAATATTCTCTGTGGCTAAAATTTCAATTTCTAAAGATTCTACTAGATCCAAAATAATCTGAGTTTTGGCCTCGGTATCTCCCGCACGATCAAGTACAGGCCAGAAATAGCGCACTAAGCAATAGCCTTCTGGCTCTAAATTTCCCCAGTCCTGCAAGCGCAGCTTGGCTTGTTCGCATTCTTCATCGTTAATATCAAATATTTGAAAAGCAACTCGCTGAATAATGGCTCTTGGGTCTTCACTGATAGGGCTATTTCGCCATCCTAGCCGAGTCCATTCCGCTAAATAGTCTGGGCCATCAATAATGATGGCGGGCTGAGGATCCCCATATTGGTCACGAATACCCCGGTTAATAATTTGCTCAACATCACGGCTGACAAACTGATTAAAGCGCTGCAGCGTGGTCAGTTGATCTGAGCGAATGTCCGTTATTTTTTTAGTTTCAATAATATTGCTGAGTAAGTTGGTCGAAGCAATGCCGATTAATGCCGTAATAGAAATAGCGATCATAACTTCTAATAGGGTAAAGCCTAAACTCTTATGCATATTGAGATATCGACTGCGCATTAGTATCTTTCCATTTAATACTTACCCATAAAGCCCGTTAAACTGACTAACGAATTTTCTTTGTCGGTCATTTTAGCCACTTGAATCTCTATGCGACGAAAGTTGGGCAGCGGTGTATCCTCGACCTTGGTGACTATATGCCACTCACGCCCCGCCATCTCTTCGTCATCTTTTGTTTGCGTCGCCGCAGGGTAACCCGATAGCTTTAGCTTATTAAGACGGTTTTCTGCCACAAATGAGGCCAGAGTTTTTTCTTCTAAATACAATACAGTATCCGCATTTTGACTCGCGGTTCGACTGATGGCTGCTGCCATGACGGCAAATATAGATAGCGCAATCATCACTTCAATTAAGGTGAATCCGCGTTTTGATGAGTGATTGCGGTTAAACATACTCGTGTGATTATTCTTCATATTGCTCAGTTGTCATTTGAAAGCGACTAAAGCCATCGCCTTCAATAAATATACTGAAGTTTTCATCATACTGGTGATTAATAACTACTTTAAACGGCGTGTATTCATCTGATGATAAAAACAAGATGGCAGGTTTAATCCCATCACTATTAATGAGCTCACTAAAATCTATTTCTTTATCTTCTAATATAAGTCCCATAGATAATTGCTCAGGCAATTCCATAGAGTTTTTAAGATTACCTTGATAAGCATCCCAAGGAAGGTCTTTCAGCTTTGAAACTTCTTCTACTGTTTTGCCATCAATGTGGCTGGCATTATTAACATCAACGTACTTCAATAATTGCGTCGACTGGCCGTCCATTGCCAAGCCTAGGTCGATGTTTTGAAAAACAGCTTCATCTCGATAAGCATTTAACTGGGCAACAAAGCGAAGCGCTTGCTGCTGCGCTTCTTGCTTTTGCTCGTTGCCGCCACCACTTAAGGTCGCCATGCCTAGCATGAGACCAATAATGGTTAATACCACCATTATCTCAAGCAAGGTAAAGCCAGCACTGGTGCGGTTCATCATTCGCATACGAGAGAGTCTATTAGACATCAAAATCAGCCTTGGTGCTCTAGGTCGGCCAACTCTTCTTCACCGCCTTCTTGACCATCAGCCCCTAAGGATAAAATGGTATAGCTACCTTCTTCATAGAAGTAGACAAACTCACTGCCCCAGGCATCTTGAGGAAGCTTGCCACCTTTTAAATAACCGCCAGACTTCCAGTTTTTAGGCTCTGGGCTGCCACTTGGCTTAGTGATCAAGGCTTCTAGTCCTTGGTCGGTTGTTGGGTAGGTGTAGTTATCCAACTTATACAAATCAAGAGCATTGCCGATTAAGAACATTTGGCTTTTAGTGGTTTTAATACGGGCTTCGCCAGCATTACCCATAATATTGCCAGCGACTAACGCCAACATGCCGCCAATAATGGCCAATACAACCATAACTTCAATCAAGGTAAAACCTGACTGTTTTGCTGCGCGATCAATTTTCTTATAAGACATTCTTTGCATAACAATTTCCTAAATTTAAATGAATAATTTTTGAAAGTTTAAGCCCATTTACTGGACCATGTTTTGTAATTCTAAAATAGGCAACATAATTGCGGTAACAATAGTCGCAACAATGGCGCCCATGGTTAATAGCATAAGTGGTTCAAACATTTTAACTAACGCTTCAATCGTTGCTTCTAAACTAGCTTGCTGCTGAGCCGATGTACGAGTCAACATATCATCCAATTCACCACTGCTTTCACCACTGGCGATCATGTGCAGCATCATCGGGGAGAAAAACCCCGTTGCCGTGAGTGCTTTACTCAAACTGCCGCCTTCACTTACCTTCGTGGTCGCCTCTTTTACACCTGCTTGAATGGGTAAGTTTTCAACGACCTGTGAAGCAATTCGCATCGCTTCAACCAATGGCACCCCTGAGCTGGTTAAAATAGCCAGCGTACTTACGTAGCGAGCGGTATTGGCGCTTTTAGTGAAACTTTTAATCCCTGGCGCAGTGAGTAGAAATTGATGATAACGATACTTGAATTTCGGATTACTCAGTGCGTAGATGAAGGATGCCCAGCTTAATGCGATGGCGATACCAATGAATAAACCATAGTCAGTGATGATATGGCTTATATCCAACATTAACTGAGTTAACCCGGGCAGCTCTTGACCATTGCGCACAAAAACTTCGACGATGTCTGGCACGACGTAAGTTAATAGTCCGACAACGATACCGATTGCAACAATACCCAATATAATGGGGTACATTGCAGCCAGCTTGATTTTGGTATGAGCCGCTTGTTGCGATTCGGTGTAATCCGCTAGCTTGTTAAGTACACCATCGAGATGCCCTGCGTGCTCACCAGCACTCACAGTTGCACGATACAAGTGCGGAAACGCTCGTGGAAATTCTTTCAACGCATCCGCTAACGTATGGCCTTCAAGTACTTTCGAGCGAATAGACAGCACCATGCTTTTAACAACTTGCTTTTCACTCTGCTCAGAAACCGCTTTTAGAGCTTCATCAATTGGCAAACCCGCCGCAATGAGCGTCGCGAGCTGTCGTGTAATCAAGGCAAGGTCTGCGGTCTTAAGCGAAGGCCCTTGGGAAAACTGAGCAAGAAATCCCGTTTTCTTTTGCTTGCCGCTGGTAGCATCAACCGACAGTGGCATCCAACCCTTATCACGGAGTTGCTGTCGAATTTGACGCGCGCTATCGGCTTCCAAAACGCCCTTATGCTGTTTGCCTTTATCATCTAAGGCTTGGTATTCAAATGCAGCCATAATTATTCAAAAGGTTTACCCTTTTGCCACCCTTAATAGTTCTTCAATCGTGGTGGTGCCTAACAACACTTTGCGAATGCCATCTTGCTGAATTGAGGTGCACAAGGTGCGGGCATGCGCTTCTAATGCTTGCTCGCCGACACGATCGTGAATAAGTGATTTCATCTTCTCGTCAACGGGTACAATCTCATAAATCCCCTGTCGACCACGATAACCTAACTGATTGCATTTTTCACAACCCTTGGCGTGGTATATAGTTGGGGCTTGTTGCTTATCAGCTCCCAACAGTTCGCATTCAGCATCGCTGGCGATAGACGGTTGCTTACAGTCTTCACATAAAACCCTCACCAAGCGCTGAGCTAATACACAGACTAAGCTAGACGATAATAAGAACGGCTCGACGCCCATATCTTGTAAGCGGGTAACGGCACCAACGGCAGTATTGGTATGCAGCGTAGATAAAACCATGTGCCCCGTTAACGATGCTTGAATGGCAATTTCAACGGTTTCTAAATCTCGAATTTCACCAATCATGACCACATCAGGGTCTTGACGTAAGATAGCCCGCAGGCCTTTAGCGAAGGTCATCTCAACCTTGCTGTTCACCTGAGTTTGACCAATACCAGGCAGACTGTACTCAATAGGATCTTCAACTGTCAGAATATTGCGGCTCGCGTCATTGAGCTCGCTCAGTGACGCATACAAGGTCGTCGTTTTACCTGAGCCGGTAGGTCCAGTAACTAAAATAATGCCGTGGGGTTTTTGGATAGCTGAAAGTAAGTTGTTTAAATCGGTAGGCGCCATCGCTAGCTGGCGAACATTTAAACGCCCTGCTTGCTTATCTAGCAAGCGCATTACGATGCGCTCACCATGGTTAGAAGGCATAGTTGACACTCGTACATCCACTTCGCGACCGCCAATGCGTAATGATATGCGACCATCTTGCGGGACACGTTTTTCGGCAATGTCCAACTTAGCCATAACTTTAATGCGTGAGATTAATAGTGGCGCTAAAGCACGTTTAGGCTGTACGACCTCACGCAAAACGCCATCGACGCGAAAGCGCACAAGTAAGCGTTTTTCGTAGGTTTCAATGTGAATATCCGAAGCGCTGTCTTTTACGGCTTCAGTTAATAAAGCGTTAATAAGACGAATGATCGGCGCGTCATCTTCTTGCTCTAGTAGGTCTTCTGTTTCGGGCACAGAATCCGCCAGGCTGGCAAGATCCATCTCATCACCAAGACCCTCGACCATACCCATGGCTCCGGATGAGTCTGTTTGATAGACCTGACCGAGAATACGTTCAAAGTCATCATTACTGGCGACTTCAAGTGTGAAAGCTTCTCCTAAAAAACGCTGAACTTCCAATAATACATGGGGTAGCAAGCCTTCTTTGTGCGCTGCGACAAAGCCTGTCGGACGATTATCCAATACGATACCAAAGCGCTTAGCGAAGGAAAACGGCAAGCGTGGAATGGTTAAGCTCTGCTGTACTGCGACAGCCTCTTCATGTTGCACTGCATTATCTGTCATATCAGTATCTTAGCGCTGCCTGGCTTTTGTGTTGATGCTTGTTTTGTTCTGAACGCAAAATCATTAAATAGTTCGCCCTATACCAGAGTATTGAAAGCCTTCGGCTTTTAATGTTGCTGGGTCGTATTGATTGCGGCCATCGATAATAACTAAATTTTTCATAAGACGCTTCATTGCATTGAAATCAGGTTGACGAAAAGGCTTCCACTCTGTGACAAGCACCATAGCATCAGCATCTTTCAATGCATCGTATTGATGGTCGACAAGAGTGATCAGACTATCGTCAATGTTCAGTTTAGAGAAATAGTCGCGGGCGTTATCCATCGCAACTGGATCATAAGCGCGAACTTTTGCACCCGCTTTGAGTAGCGCCTCAATAAGCACTAGCGATGGCGCTTGGCATAAGTCGTCTATGCCAGGCTTGAAGGCAAGCCCCCAAACGGCAACGGTCTTTCCTGCTAAGTCACCCTTAAACTGGTCATTCAGTTTTTCGAATAGGCGGTGTTTCTGTAACTCATTACGATCATCAATGGCGTGCAAAATATTGGCTTGATAGCCATGCTCTGCCCCCATATTAATTAGTGTTTTAACATCATGAGGAAAAAAAGATCCACCATAGCCGCAGCCTGGATAGATATAAGAAAAACCAATGCGACTATCTGCACCAATGCCCATGCGAACATGTTCGATATCGACCTCAAGCTTTTCTGCAAGATTGGCCATTTCATTCATAAACGAGATTTTAGTCGCTAGCATGGCGTTGGCGGCGTACTTTGTTAACTCCGCGTCGCGAATGCCCATAAACATTAACTTATCAAAGCTTCGAGAGAACGGCTTATACAACTCACTCATTAGGCGTTTTGCCTTATCGCTTTCGACCCCAATAATAATTCGATCTGGGCGATTAAAATCAGCAACGGCTGATCCTTCTTTTAAGAATTGAGGATTTGCAACTATGTCTACGTTAAAGAACTTTCCTTGCTTTTCTAGCTGCTCAAGTATTCTGCTCTTTATTTTTTCTGAGGTTCCCACAGGCACTGTCGAAGCAGTAATAATAAAAGAGTCTTGTTTAATCTGTCCTGAAATTTCGTCAACAGCTTGCCATAATTCGGTAAGATCAGCACTGCCATCGCGCGCGCTTGGCGTGTCTACAGAAATATAAAATACTTGGCACTGAGGTGAGATTTTCGAAAATTCACAGCCGAATGTTAAGCGACCTGCATGCAAATTGTCGTTAAGAATACTGTCTAGCCCAGGTTCATACAGTGGGGTCTTGCTCTTTTGCAACTGCTGTATTTTGATTTCATCACTACCTAAACATAAAACACAATTGCCCATTTCGGCGAAGCAAGCAGCACTGACTAAGCCCACGTAGTTTGTTCCGACTACTGTAATATCCAAAACGTCTATTTCCCTATTTCCATATCCGCGTAGTGCGAATCAATAACCCTAAACACTGGCACTGTAAATTATGCGTTTAAACTACCTTAACTGAAAAAAATGACAAGCGCATTGCAGCTGTTTTGGGGTTATCTCGAGGGATTTGTAGGCAAAAAAAAGCCCAGCAGAGCTGGGCTTTTTCGAGTTGATTATACTTTAAACAATTAAAGTAACTTTTCCAACTCAGGAACCGCGTCAAACAAGTCAGCAACTAAACCATAGTCAGCAACTTGGAAGATTGGCGCTTCTTCGTCTTTGTTGATCGCAACGATCACTTTAGACTCTTTCATACCGGCCAAGTGCTGAATCGCACCTGAGATGCCAACAGCGATGTACAGGTTAGGTGCAACGATTTTACCCGTTTGGCCAACTTGCATGTCGTTCGGCACAAAACCAGCATCAACTGCAGCGCGAGATGCACCCACAGCAGCGCCAATTTTATCAGCAACTTTATAAAGAATTTCAAAGTTCTCGCCGTTACCCATACCACGACCACCAGAGATAACAATCTCAGCAGCAGCAAGGTCAGGACGGTCAGATGTTGCTAGTTCTTCGCTAACGAAAGCTGAAATGGCAGAAGCTTTAACAATTGCAGTTGCTTCAATAGCGGCAGAGCCACCTTCAGCAGATGCAGGATCAAAACCCGTACCACGAACTGTGATTACTTTAACACTATCAGAGCTTTGAACGGTTGCGATTGCGTTGCCCGCATAAATTGGGCGTACAAACGTATCAGCGCTTTCAACAGCAACGATGTCAGAGATCATATTTACGTCAAGCAATGCTGCTGTACGTGGCAAGAAGTCTTTACCGGTTGTTGTTGCAGCAGCCAAGATGTGGCTATAGCCAGCACCCAGCTCGGCTACTAAATCGCCCATTGCTTCAGCGATTTGGTGTGCGTAAGCCGCGTTATCAGCAACGATTACTTTGCTAATGCCGTCAATTATTGCAGCCGCTTCAGCCACTGCGCCACATGCTTCACCAGCAACTAAGATATCGATGTCGCCACCGATTTCTTTAGCAGCAGCAACAACGTTTAGAGTCGCTGCGTTTAAAGCAGTATTATCATGCTCAGCGATTACTAGAATAGTCATTATTACAGTACCTTCGCTTCGTTTTTAAGTTTGTCGACAAGCTCAGCAACGTCAGCAACCTTGATGCCAGCAGAACGCTGAGCAGGAGGAGTTACTTTAACTATCGTTTGAGTGCTCTTGATTTCAACGCCCAAATCAGCAGGAGAAACAACTTCAAGAGGCTTACGCTTAGCTTTCATAATGTTCGGAAGAGAAGCGTAACGAGGTTCGTTCAAACGTAGATCAGTTGTTACGATAGCTGGAAGGCTTAAACCAACAGTACGTAAGCCAGCATCTACTTCACGAGTTACGTTAACTTTATCGCCGTCAACAACAACTTCAGAAGCAAATGTGCCCTGAGGTAAACCAGTCAATGCACCAAGCATCTGACCTGTTTGGTTGTTATCGCTATCGATAGACTGCTTACCAAGGATTACTAGCTGTGGCTGTTCTTTGTCAACAACGGCTTTTAGCAATTTAGCAACAGTAAGAGATTCTAACTTCTCGTCGGTTTCAATTAAGATTCCGCGATCTGCGCCAAGCGCTAAAGAAGTACGAATTTGCTCTTGAGCAACTTTAGGACCGATAGATACCACTACGATCTCAGTAGCTACGCCCTTTTCTTTTAAACGAACCGCTTCTTCTACCGCGATTTCACAGAAAGGGTTCATAGCCATTTTGACGTTATTTAGATCAACATCAGAATTATCAGGCTTTACACGTACTTTGACGTTGTAGTCAATTACGCGCTTTACAGCAACAAGAACCTTCATAGATTCTCCGTATTCGTCTAGTGAATGATTGAAGAGAGCCTCTCATTGAATCTAAAAACTGTCAATGACTCTCTCCCAGCGCGCAATATTATTCGTATCTTTGCACCGAAGGTCAATAGAAACTATGCAGGTAATGGGAATTCCTCTTATTTATGCGTCTTTTTTGCCATTTCTTTGTCCACAAAGGGTGAAAAATCAATAAATTAGCGCCAAAAGCTAGGTATATAGAAATCACAACCGTATAATGCGACCTCAATTTAGAACGCTATAATAAATCGCTAGTACTATTAGCAACTGTAATTAGCTCCCAGCTTATTTTCGAGGAGATCACACTATGCAACGTGAATCGATGGAATATGATGTCGTTATTGTTGGTGGAGGCCCGTCAGGCCTGTCTACTGCAATTCGTCTAATGCAATTGGCACAAGAAAACGAACAAGAACTAACCGTATGCTTGGTTGAAAAAGGTTCTGAAGTCGGCGCCCACATTTTATCCGGTGCGGTAATCGAAGATCGTGCTTTAGTTGAGCTGTTCCCTAACTATAAAGAAATGGGTGCACCGCTAAATACTGAAGTATTGAAAGACGAAGTTTACTTTTTGACCAGTGACACTGGTGGTGTTAAAACACCTAATTGGGCAATTCCAAAGCCAATGCATAATGATGGCAACTATGTTGTTAGTCTTGGTAATGTTGTTCGTTGGTTGGGCGAGCAAGCTGAAGCACTGGGTGTAGAAATCTACCCAGGTTTCGCAGCCGCAGAATACATTGTTGAAGATGGCGCCGTTAAAGGCATCATTACTGGCGATATGGGTGTCGGTGAAGATGGCGAACATACCGACATGTACATGCAAGGTATGGAGCTTCGTGGCAAATACACGGTATTTGCTGAAGGTTGTCGCGGACACCTAGGTAAAGAGTTGATCGCTGAGTTCAAATTGGACGAAGGTAAAGATCCTCAACACTACGGCATTGGCATTAAAGAATTATGGGACATCCCTGCTGAGCAACACCAAGAAGGCTTGGTTGTTCACGGTGCTGGCTGGCCTTTAAATGAATCTGATTCTACGGGTGGTTTCTTCTTATACCACGCAGAAAATAATCAGGTTGTATGTGGTCTGATTACTGATTTATCTTACTCTAACCCACACGTTAGTCCATTTGATGAATTTCAGCGCTTAAAGCATCACCCAGTATTAGCTAAGCACCTAACCGGCGGTAAGCGCGTATCTTACGGCGCTCGCGCACTTGCTAAAGGTGGTTTGAACTGCCTTCCTAAGATGACATTCCCGGGTGGCCTAGTTGTGGGTTGTGACGCTGGTACTCTGAACTTTGCGAAGATCAAGGGCACTCACACAGCAATGAAGAGCGGCATGATTGCTGCTGAAGAAATTGTTAAGGCGATCAAAGCAGATCGTGCTAACGATGAAATCACTGAATTCACGGCTGCGTTTGAAGCATCTTGGGTTTATGACGAATTGAAAGACAGCCGTAACTTCGGCCCTGCAATGCATAAGTTTGGCATGTACTTAGGTGCAGCGTTCAACTTCATTGATCAGAATTTATTCAAGATCCCAGTAACTTTGCACGACACTACACCCGATCACGCAACACTGAAGCTTGCTTCAGAATGCAAAAAGATCGTTTATCCTAAGCCGGATGGTGTATTGAGCTTCGCCAAGCTTGACTCGGTATTCATCGCGAACGTAAATCATGCTGAAAATCAGCCATGCCACTTACGCCTAAAAGATGCATCAATTCCACTAGGATCTAACCTAGATAAGTATGATGAGCCAGCACAGCGTTACTGCCCTGCAGGTGTTTATGAGATTATTGAAGAAGCAGGTGAGAAGCGCTTCCAGATCAATTCTCAGAACTGCGTACATTGTAAAACGTGTGATATTAAAGACCCAGCACAGAACATCACCTGGGTAACTCCAGAAGGTACTGGCGGTCCGAACTATCCAAACATGTAATCTGATTTTTCTATTATAGAAAAATAAGGATTATTAAAAGAGAGCGGCTTCGGCCGCTTTTTTTATGCCTGCTATATAGAAACCTCCAGCGACAAGCTAAGACACCCTATTAATTAACCTACGCAATACCACATTGTGCAATGCAGAATATGAGTATAGTATTCCTATATAGTTATATTGAGTTGAGGATACCCATGAAAAAATTAATCATCACGTCGCTGTCCATTTTGTGCTTACAAGTCTTTCCGGTGCAAGCAAACGACAATCAGCCCTTAGTAGATCAAGCAAAAACTCATATTAAAACGCTGGCAGTTGCGCTTAAATCAACGCTTCAGCATGGAATGAAGGCTGACGGGGCTGCGGCTTCGGTAAAGCTGTGCAATATTCAAGCGCCACTTATTACTCAAGCATCCTCTGCAGAAAGTGGCACCTCTGATTGGACGATTAGCAGAACATCACTACAACTCAGAAGCCCGGCAAATGCGCCTAAAGCGTGGATTGAGCAAGTATTAAAAGATTTTGACGACAGAAAAAAACAAGGCGAAGACGTGAATGCAATCGCGCACAGCGAAATTCGTGATGGGCAGTATTATTTTGTTAAAGCCATCCCTACTCAAGCAGGTTGCTTAGCGTGCCATGGCAGCAATGTTGCGGTAGATGTTAAGGCTAAATTGGCTGAGCTTTATCCGAATGATAAAGCGACGGGCTATAGCGTGGGTGATATTCGCGGTGCTTTTATTGCTAGTAAACCCATTACGGCAGGCGAATAAAAAGCAAGCCATAAAAAATAGGAAATAGAAGTGAAAACCTTTTTAATCAGGAATTTTCACTTCTGAACCGCCACTTGTGAGGAAAAAACCTTCTGGCCGCTCTTCAACAAGATCCATAAGCTCATAATAAGTACTTTGATTCAACTTACCCCAGAGATTATTACGCACTTCTATATAAGGTATCTGATCGCCAGCTTCATTCGCCCTAAACTCAATTTTATTTTCTGTACTGGCAGCGACTTCATCACCTAGACTGGTTATAAAAGTGAGCTGTTGCTGATCACCAATGACTTCAGCTTTCATTAATACAATACTAAAAGGAACATCTTCAACCGTTATTTTTAGCTTTTCAGCAGGCGTTACTAAGAAGTAGGACTGCCCTTCTTTGCGCAATATTGAAGCAAACATACGTGCAAGGTCTTGACGGTCAAAGTGACCGCCTTCATGAAACCATCGCCCTTGTGAATCAATCACTATATCAATGTCACTCTCAACCTTAGGATCCCAGTTTTCGACCGGAGGCATTTTCTGTTCGCGCTCAAACTTGCCCAGTAGTTTGAAAAGATCTTTATCGCTACTCATATTAAAGCCCTCTTTGCCATTCTTGACGCAACGCAATACGACCCGCAATGGCATCATCCAGCTGATCTAGGAAACTCTGCTTATCTGCCCCTAGAGTGCCTTTTAATGTCACATAGTTAGAGGCGTGATCACTGCGAAAAATTGTATTCTTTAACTCTAACTTTTCGATTAAATGGCGCATTTCCATAAACAACGTACGCTGATCTGGCAACTCGTATTCGCCATTAAAGCCTTCACGAACGCGCTCATCGCCTAGAGGATAACTAACCACAAGTGTTGATAGAAAATCGGGTTGCGCCTCATTCATTAAACGGGCAGAATTTTCAGCGTGTTGCTGGCTGTATTTCATGCCGCCCATGCCGTTTAGAATCATGACTGAGGTTTTGATGCCTGCTTGCTTTAACTTAATAAGTGCGCTCAAGGTAGATTCGTAAGTTTCGCCTTTATTAATGAACTCCAGAATCTGATCATCACCACTTTCCGCACCGACATACGCCATGCCAAACCCAAGTTCTTGCAGTGACTTCAAGTCTTCGACGGATTTTTTGCGGATGTTACGTGGTAAGCAATAACTACTGACCCGACGGACCCAAGGCATATAGTGCTTAATGGCGCTGAGTATTTCAATCAAGCGCCTGGTCGATAAAACCAGTGCATCACCATCGGCCAAAAATACCTTGTCGAATTGTGGACCGCCAGCAGCGGCCTTTTTAATTTCAGCTAAAGTATCAGTTTCTGCTTTTGCGTTGAATTTCTTTTGTGGCTGCGTATACATGTCACAAAATGTGCATTTGTTCCATGAGCAGCCATTGGTAACTTGTAGAATTAAAGAACGACCTTCACTAGGGGGGCGAAAAACGGGTTCTATATATTGAAGCATTGAAAATACCTAGATTTGATAATGAAATAATTTTACATCAGGTAATTATTTAGCGCTGGGTTAATTAAGGATTTACTGTAAATAGTGGCTGGTCAGTTGGCCGTATTGTCTGAGCGAGAAAAGTAATTAATTAATATTACTGACTTGACGACCAGTGGAGGTCAAGGGCACACTCCAGCCATAGACTACACAACATACGGCACCCTATGAAGATTTTAGTCGTTGAAGATGATCCTCTTTTAAGTCAGGACATCATAACTGCTCTGCAAGCCGCAGGACATAAATGCGACCACATTGATCGTGGTGATTGGGCCCAGAGCTACCTGCTGGAAGATCACGAAAACTCAAATAGATTTGATATGGTGATTCTCGACTTAGGATTGCCAGAAAAAAATGGCATCGAAGTATTAAAATATTGGCGTAGACATAATATCCTGACGCCTGTATTAATCCTAACGGCTCGAGATAGTTGGCAGGAAATAGTCGATGGGCTTAACTCTGGAGCTGATGATTATCTGTGCAAGCCATTCCATATGCTTGAATTACTCGCCCGACTCGAAGCCCTGCGCCGACGTGATCAACAACAAGGTCATACGCAACTGCAAGCAGCAGGGATATATCTCGATGAAGACAAGCAACAAGCTTGCCTTGAATCCGGCGAATGCCTGACTCTGACAGCCACAGAATTTAGCATGCTGAAAACTCTTATGCTGCATTCGGGCAAAATGGTCAGCAAACAACTACTACTTGAAAGCTGCTATGACTGGCAAGAAGAGAAAAGTGAAAATTTGGTAGAAGTCTATATTCGTAAACTTAGAAAAAAACTCGGCAAGCAGGCCATCACAACCTATCGAGGCCAGGGATATATGCTAGGAGAGCGTTAGATGAACACTTGGTCTTTAAGACGTCGCTTAAGTCTACAGATGCTTATTACTGTAATTTGCATGATCAGTCTATTTGGTCTTAGTGTCTATTTTTCGCTAAATCATGCGGCAGAACGCTATTTTCAAACACGCTTACAGCATGATGCAGAAATGTTGATGGGCGCCTTACGTTTTGATGATAAACGCATTTATTTGGCCGATGGCGTCAACCAGCCTATTTTTCGCAAACCTTTTTCAGGTCACTATTACCAAATTCAAATTCATAGCCCGCAACACAAAAAAATCAACCTGAACTCCCAGTCATTAGAGGGTAATACACTCACTTTTTCTTCTATCAAATCCACTGAAAGTAACATTCTTCAAGAAAAGAGAGCCCTGCAAGAAGACGGAGCTCCTCAATTTGTCTGGCTGGACTTTCCCCGCGATCAACATTTATACTTATTCAGCCATAATGAAAAACGCACGATACAAAATACCAAAGAAATCACCATTAATATTAGCGTCGCGGAAGACTTTGCTCCAATAGAGCGCGCGTTTGGCTGGGCCTTTTTTATTCTTCTAATTATTTTTATCACGATTGCCCTACTTTGGAACGGTATTCTACAAGGGCTGTTAAAACGGCACTTACGCCCCTTCGAGCAGATCAAAACTCAACTGCAAGAGCTCACAGAGCAACAACGAGAAAACCTAACCCCTTCGCCGATGCAAGAGCTTCAACCTTTGGTTCAGGAAATCAACCATCTGGGTATCCGCACCCGTGAACGCTTAGAGCGTGCTCGTCTGGCCAGTGGTAACTTATCTCATGCGTTAAAAACACCAATGAGTATCATCACTAACCGTCTTGATTTACCGTTATCATCCCAAGGGGAGCAAGAACAAAAAGAATGCCAGCAACAGCTTCAAATTATGCAAGGGTTGATTGAACGGGAATTAAAACGCGCACGCATTGCAGGCTTAATGAGTCGTGGCCAAGCCTTAGATATGATCACATTATTTGAACAGCTTACAATGACGATGAACAAACTTCATTCTCAACGACAAATTCACCTTATCGCGCCGACGCAACTGGACTTCCCTGGTGATCGTGAAGATATGATGGAGCTATTTGGCAACTTGCTGGATAACGCCTGTAAATGGGCTCAAAGCCAAGTTATGATCCGACTTGATATCATTCCAGCATCTGATAAAAAGACAGATCACAATAAAACAAGGTGTCTTCGAGTTTGTATTGGCGATGATGGCCCTGGTGTTCCAAGCCACGAGCTTGTCCGCTTGCAGCATCCAGGAGAACGTCTGGATGAAACTACCCCAGGCCATGGCCTAGGGTTGGCCATCGTCGCAGATATCATCAAACAATATGATGGCCAATGTATCTTCAGTAATATAGACAAGGGCGGTCTCCAAGTATGTGTTCAGATCCCTTACCCTTCTAGCGTTTAATTCTCCCTGACATCAACACAGGCTGTAACCAGTAATGAACATCCGCATTCGGATAATCTGCACTTAACAGCTCAATCAGCGCGGATAATTTTTCTGAATCACCCTCCAGCGTGAAAAACACCCGCTTCTGCCTGCCTGCGACTTGCTCTGCAATGCTGAGCGTAGCGACATCAGCCCCGTGGCCATAACCGACCCAGCTGCTAAAGCCACTTATCTGAGAAACCAACAACCAATCAACCAGCTCATCTTCAAACCCTGGAGCGGTCGATAAAGTAAGTAAGGCCTGATTCATGATTCTATCTCCTTATAAATAAACTTCCGATACAGGAGTGGCAATAAGAACAACGTGAGTAGAGTCGATGATACCAATCCCCCCGTTACCACCACAGCCAAAGGCTTTTGGATTTCACTGCCTGGCCCAGTGGCAAACAGCAATGGCAACAAGCCAAATGCCCCCGTTGTAGCCGTCATTAAAACTGGGCGTAAGCGCCTCACAGCTCCCTCTACAATTACATCCAGTCCCTTTGCGCCCTGAGCCTGTAATTGTTTAAACTGATCAACCAGAACAACGCCATTCATCACCGCCACACCCAGCAGAGCAATAAAGCCAACCGATGCCGGAACAGACAGATAAGTACCCGAAGCCCACAATGCAAGAATGCCGCCAATCAAGGCCAACGGAATGTTTCCAAGCACCAATAGCGCCTCGGATACCTTGCCAAAAGTGCTGAACAATACCAAGAATACCAGCGCAATCGCGACAGGAACCATAAGTGCCAAACGGGCACTAGCGCGCTGCTGGTTCTCAAACTCTCCGCCCCACTGTAGATAATATCCTTGCGGTAATACTAATTGTTCATCAATCTGTTGCTGAGCATCCGTTACATAATCAACCAAAGCACGCTCTCCAACATAAATATCCACCCGACCAAAACGCTGACCAGCTTGGCGTTGAATCAATACGGGTCCCTGACTTTGCTCTACCGCAACCAACTCCGACAGGGAAACAGGATTACCTTTAGCATCAGGCAAGCTCTGACTGGCTAATAAACTGCGCCAGTCTTCAGGTTTTTCGTAACGTATAACCAAAGGTGAACGAATACCGGCCTGATCGCCCTCACGCTGAATTTCTCCGACCTGCAAACCGTCTAGGGCAGCGCGTAATTGACGCTGTACCTGATGCAGAGACAAACCTCTTCGACCAATTTCCTGCTGATCAGGCTTCAAACGTAAATAATGCAAACCATCAGATTGCTGAACGACAACATCTTCACTGCCTTCCAAAGGCGTTAAGATTTCACCGACCCTTGATGCAAGCTGTTGCAGCACATTCAATTCTGGGCCAAAAACCTGTACCGCAACATCCCCTCGGCTACCAATAATCATCTCAGAGACTCGCATATCAATCGGCTGAGTAAACGCATAATTAATACCTGGGAAATCCAACATCATGGTACGAATGCGGTCTTTCAAGACATCTTTGTTTTCTAATAGCCATTCGTCGCGGGGTGCTAACTGCAGAAAAATATCCGTTTCATTCAAACTCATAGGATCCATTCCTAACTCATCGGCACCACTGCGAGCAATCGCCCGTTGAATTTCAGGTATCTGCTCAACCAATGCCGCCGTCACTCGATTATCCACTGCTTGAGACGCACTTAGGCTGATGGTGGGGATTTTTTCGATCTGCAGAATTAAGTCCCCTTCATCCATCTCTGGCATAAAGGATTTACCGACCTGAGTGTAGGCAAAAATAGCCAATACCAGAGAAAGAGCCGTGGGTAATAAGATCACTTTTGGGCTGTCGATAACCTTCAACAATCCGGCACGGTATCCTCTTTGCAAAACTTCAACCCAAGCGGGTGTTTTTGCCGATTCACTGCTCAGTAACCAAGTGCAGACAACAGGAATTAACGTCAGAGACAGAACTAAACTACCAGCCAAAGCAAATATGATCGTTAGAGCAACCGGAATAAACAGTTTTCCTTCCAGCCCTCCCAAGGTCATTAAGGGGGCGAATACCAATAATATAATCAACGTTCCCGCAACCACAGGGCCCGCAACTTCACGCACCGCCCGAAAAATAATATGTAATCTGGGTAATGCCTTCGGTGCAGTCGCAAGACGTGCCACACAGTTTTCAACCACGACCACAGAAGCATCAACCAACATCCCAATTGCAATCGCCAAACCACCCAGACTCATCAGGTTGGCCGACATATTGAACTGATCCATTAAAATGAACGTCACCATCGCCGCCATAGGCAAACTGATAGCAACCGCCAGCGCTGCTCGAACATCCCCTAGAAATAAACCCAGAAGCACTAATACAAGTAGCACTGCTAACATGAGCGCGGTACTAACCGTACTTACGGCACGATCAACCAGTTGGCTACGATCATAAAAAGTACGAAGGTTTAAATCAGCAGGTAACGAAGGTTTCAACGTTTCAAGAGCTTGCTGTACACCCGCGATAACTTCACTGGCATTGGCACCCCGCAGGGCAACCACTAAAGCCTGAACGGCTTCGCCTTTACCGCTATCCGTTACCGAACCGTATCGTGTCAGACTACCCAGCGTCACCGTTGCAATTTCGGTTAAGCGAATGGCATTACCTTCCCGCTCCAAAACAACCAGATTGCGCAATTGCTGCAGGTTATGAATACGTCCACCGGTATTAACCAGATAGGTTTCTTCTCCTGCATCTAAGCGTCCAGCGCCATCACTGCTATTATTTTCAATCAGTGCTTGCTCTAAATCCTGATAATCCACCCCCAATAACTGCATTGCAGACGGCTTAGGACTCACTTGAAAGGTTTCTACCCGTCCACCCAACACATTAACATCTGCAACACCGGTAACACCCCGTAACACAGGCCTGATATTCCAATCAAGAATATGGCGTTTTTGCTCCAAACTGTAAGGTCCATCTAGAGTAAACATAAACAACTCACCCAAAGGTGTACTCATCGGGGCTATACCACCACTGACATCTTCAGGCAACGACTCCCATACCGCCGCCAAACGCTCTGCTACCTGCTGGCGCGCCCAATAAATATCAGTACCATCATTAAAGTCCAAGGTAATATCGGTTAAACCATATTTAGCAATCGAACGCAGAGTTTGCTGTTCAGGAATACCTAACAGCTCGACTTCTACGGGCCAAGTCACTCGATTCTCGACCTCTTCAGGTGTTAACCCCGGCGCTTTAATAATTATCTTAACTTGAGTCGGTGAAATATCTGGAAAAGCATCAATCGGCAATTGCATCAACCGAGATACACCCAAAAGCAATACGCCAAAACTGATGACTAAAATTAATAACCGCTGAGTTAAAGAAAACTGAATCAGTCGCGCTAGCATCACTCGCCCCCCATTCCAAGCCACAAGCCTTTCAATGCGGCTGTTGCGGTCACTGCAATACGAGCATCCGTCGGCAGATCAGCGATGATTTGCAGCTCTCCCTTAATCACACCGAGCACACTGACCTGTCGAACCTCTATCCCTTTAGGCACCTGAATGAATACCCAATCATGATTCGCTTCTCGAACCACGGCTTTAGTCGGCACAGCCCAAGTCGAACGAGTCTCACCTTGCATTGCCTGCTGTGAAAAACGAACTTTATAGGCAGCACCAGAATTGACACTATTCCCTTCTATATTCAGCCACACACTGCGACGATTTTGCTGATCCACTTGATCTGAGATACGTTCAACATGCGCTACAAACTGGTCCCCCTGCGTCCTAGGCCAAACTAAGGCTTGTGATTGCAACGGAATTAAAGAGGCTAATGAATCAGGAATATTCGCCTGCATACGTAATTCAGATAGTGGCCATAATTCAAACAAGGTTACTCCCGCTTCAAGATGCTGCCCAGGCGTCATGGCCAGTTCCGCTACCACACCTTTAACAGAAGCCGTTAACTCTAAGCTTTCTTGTAAAACGCCCCCAGCTTGCAACTGTTCGATTCTCGCATTACTCCATCCAGCATGGCGCAGTGATGCCATTGCACTATCGAGACGACGAGACAGTATTCGGCAATCACTTTGCTTTTGTACCACCTCGTTTTGTCTGCTCAACCCAAGCTCTAGCCTCTGATTCAATAATTCCAGTTCACGTAAGCATTGCGCCTGTTGCTCATCAGCAACCAATAATTCATTCGCCCACAATCTTAATTGGCGACTATCAAGGCGCGCTAACAGCTGTCCCTTTTCAACCGACTGACCTAGCGATACAAACAACTGCTCTACCATGACATCGACTGGCAAGCTGAATGCCTGCACTAGCTCGAAAGGTGCCGTTACACGCGCTGGCCACTCCGCTCCAAAACTCTGATCTAAAGATTTCGGCGCTCCAAACTTTAAGCCCAAGCTACTCTGCTGCACCGCACTGATTTTCAATATAGCAGGTAAATTTTCGTCTGTTTGCTCCAGGTCCTCAGCAAGTGCACTTATTGGCAGTAAGCCCACCAATCCCAACAACCCGACCTTCACAAATGATCCTGCCTTCATAAATAACCTTGCTTTCATAACCAATGAGGCCTCTTTGCTGCGAAACAGATTAAGTTGAGAAAATTTTGAAAAATGCGAAGGAAAAAATAATGATTTCAATATAAGCAGGCTCATAGCACCCCCCCTTTAAGGTGATTAAGTTGTGATTGCAGTGCTTTCAGTTCGATCTCGGCCAGACTCACTTGTTTCTGAGTGTCCCAATAAGATTGCTGCAGAGGACGCCATTCTAAAACACTAATCATCCCCTGTTTATAAGCCTGATAGCGAGGTAAGAAATTAGCCTCCAGGTCAATTTTTAAAGGTCTGAGTGCTGATAATTGCAGACTCTTTGTCTCGATTGCAAAGGTAATTCTCTTCTGTTCCGATTTGATCATGCGATGAGTTTTTTCTAACTGGACCTCGGCCTCGCCAATAGCACGATAACCGCTACGCCACCTACTAACAGGGTTTGAGCCAAAAGGTAAGCTGACACCAATTTGCCAACTATTATGCTGCTCCTGCTGACCTAGTTCTTCAACTTGCTTCAAGCCTATTCGCAGGGTTGCGGCGCGATTTCTTCCCTTATTTTGCTGTAAGTTTAATCTAACTACCTCTAATTGGGCTTGGCGCCAGCTAAGCAATGGGGACTGAGCCCGTTCAACCTTAAAGGAATGGGCAGGCTCAATCAAAAGCTTATTAGTATGCTCAAAATCTAATCCCGTTAACTGCTTCCAGCGTATCTGGCTTTGTTGCAACGACTGCTGCAGTTGTAAGTATTCAGTTTGCACCCAGATTTGTTGTTGCCGAGCCTGCAAGACTTCATCTTGAGAGCGCTCGCCTAAACCCTCTAGTTTAGACAGCCAATTAACTTGTTCTAGGCTAAACTGATGCTTCCTACCCATCTGTGCAGATTGAATTTCTCTTAACTGAATAGTCCAAGCTAGTTGTTCTAACTCACCCGCTAAACGCCAGCGCAACATCTGTTGCTCTGCATTAATCAGGTTTATCTGAGCCTGTTTCATATTTGATTGCACTCGCCACAAGCTAGGCCCAGCTAAAGGCAGTTCAATGCCTAGCTGCCACTCTGCAGGCAATCCTGAATCAAACGTTGATCCAGGGTCGCTCTTCGTTTGGTAGTCTAAACTCAGATTTGGACTATCCCACAGCCAGTGACTGCCTTGATTCCGATTAGCCTGCTCTAGTTGTCCTAACAAAGCCTGTTCAGGCATTAGCTGCCAAGCTGTTTCAAGCAATTGCTTAGTGACGACCGATGATTCTGTGGCAATAAAGAACGAGGAAGCAGCAGAATGTTCGGGTTCGGCGAGCGAGGGGGTAGAGAGCAGGGTCAAAAAAGCAGTCAAGCCAATTCCTAGACTTGTACCTCCCGCTATTTTTATTAGAAAGTTTCTAATAAAATCATGACTTCTCGATAACATATAGGTTTCTTCCTGATACAGATTTCGTCAAAGTGTAACGAGCGAAACTGAAATCAAGCTGAATATGAGTCTTTGGGAAGGATTTTTAAATAAAATAATAAATAATAGTTTTTTTAGATTTTTAGCAAAGCATGGGTTATTAAATTTTATTTTTCACTTCCGCCATGGCTAGAGCCTAGGGAAGGATGGTACCCGGGGCCGGACTTGAACCGGCACAGCATTGCTGCCGGGGGATTTTAAGTCCCCTGTGTCTACCAATTCCACCACCCGGGCATCGAATGTTAGCTTTCGCTAAAAGATCTTACGATCTTGAGGATGGAGGCGTGACCCGGAGTCGAACCGGGCTAGATGGATTTGCAATCCACTGCATAACCGCTTTGCTATCACGCCTTCCTGTATCTCTATGCCATTTTAAACTGGTAGTTTTAAAATGGAGCGGAAAAGGAGACTCGAACTCCCGACCCCAACCTTGGCAAGGTTATGCTCTACCAACTGAGCTATTTCCGCAAAATACTTGATGTTTTAACTGATCTCTCAGTTTGTTCTAGCGGGTTGATGTTGCTTTCCCCTTGAACTTGGTGCGTATTATGGCGAATTTTAAAATCCTGTCAACAGCTTTTTTCCTTATTTTTAAATAACTTACGAGTTTTATTTAAAAACACACAAGGTTGTTTAAGGTTTAATCACTTTGCTGTTAATTGTGGCCAAGCTGCTCGTAAATATTGAACCATTGACCAGACTGTTAAAATTGCAGCAGCGTATAAACCGATCATTCCTAAAATTCCCATCCAGTGATCTTCTGCAAAACCCATCACCATAGTGATTGAGGACATTTGCAAAAAGGTCTTTACCTTGCCGATATAAGAAACAGCCACTTCTGCACTTTGGCCAAGCTCAGCCATCCATTCACGTAATGCAGAGATAACAACTTCACGACCGATAATAACAATTGCAGGTATCGTCAGTAGAATGGTTGAGTAATGTTCTATCAGTAACGACAGTGCAATAATAACACTTAATTTATCGGCAACCGGATCAAGAAAAGCACCAAGCGGTGTCGATTGATTGAGCTTTCGTGCTAAATAACCATCAAAAAAGTCAGTGAACGAGGCGATCATAAACACCCATGCTGCAATGTAATGAGCATTGTCTGCTGGCCAGTAGTAATAACAAAATATCATGACTGGAATCATAAATATGCGGGACAAGGTGATTATATTGGGTAAGTTCATAACGTCTCTTAATGCTAAAATTTAATCTTTCAATTCGTTGTTCAGTGCGGCATGTATATCCGACGCAAGTCCTACGCTAATGCCTGCGACCTTGGTAATTTCGTCAATAGAGGCTCCCTTAAGCGTGCTCATACTACCAAAATGACGTAGTAATTCACGCCTTCTTTTTGCGCCGATGCCTGGAATGGCTTCTAGACCTGAGATAGTGCGCGCTTTTGCCCGCTGCTTTCGGTGCCCCGTAATGGCAAATCGGTGGGCTTCATCGCGCACTTCCTGCAGCTGTAAAAAACCGCGATCATGCTGACTTGGCAATATAGGTGTTGTTTCTCCTTGCGGCCAAAGAAACTCCCAACCCGCCTTACGAGTCTCTCCCTTCGAGATACCTACAATAAGTACGTCAGGTATGGCGAGCTCAATGAGAGCGCTGTGAGCTTGGTTCACCTGCCCCTGAGCACCATCAATAAGCAATACATCAGGGTAATCTTGTTGTTCTTTTAAACGTGAGAAGTGGCGATAAACCGCTTGCCTGATCGCGGCATAATCATCACCCGGCGTGATGTCTTTTATATTAAAGCGACGGTACAAATCCTTTCTTGCGCCTTTTTGATCAGCCACTACGCAAGAAGCAACCGTCGCCTCCCCTTTCGAATGACTAATATCAAAACACTCAATCCGATTAGGAGGCTTAGCCAGATTAAATATAGCCTGTACGGCCTGAAAACGCTCAAAGTAAGCGTTCTTTTCTAAAGATTTGCTGGTAGCCGCATTGACGGCATTTTCTTGCGTCATACCCAGCCATTTGCGCTTATCGGTTTTAGGCTGCTGCAACCAGTAACCTATCTTTTTGCTAACTTCATTGATGGCGGCAAGTAATATTTCACCAGCTTCTTGCTCCAGCTCAACCAGTATCTGGTCAGGAAAGCCATTACTGGGATCATCTGATAGGTAATATTGCGCAAGCATGTCTTTCAGTACAATACTCTCTTCTTCATCGAGTTTATTATCTGGAAAGTAGCTTTTGCTATTAATGAGTGCGCCCTCTCGAAAGCTGAGGCGCTGAATGCAAATAGTGCCTTTGCTATTGTGGCTAGCCCAGCAATCAACACTGCCCTTTTCTGTGCTGACGTATTGTTTTTCTTGTAGGGTACGTAAATACAACAGCTGATCTCGTATTTCTCCCGCGCGCTCAAATAATAGCTGTTCAGCCGCCGCTTCCATCTGCGACTCAAGCTCTTTGGTGAGGGCGCTACTTTTGCCTTGCAAAAAAAGAATGGCGTGATCAATGTCCTGCTGATAATCATCGGTGCTAATGTGATCTACGCAGGGCGCACTGCAGCGCTTTATCTGATACTGCAAGCAAGGGCGACTGCGGTTGCTAAAATACGAATCCTCGCAATTTCTGAGCTTAAAGATACGTTGCAAGTAGCTTAGGCTTTCTTTTACTGCGTAAACGTTGGGGTAAGGGCCAAAATATTGGCCGCTTTTTACGGTCTTTCCGCGACGATAGGCAATAAGCGGAAATTTATGTTTGCTGATGTAGATATACGGGTAGGATTTATCATCTTTGAGTAGAATATTGTACTGGGGGTGATGTTTCTTAATTAGCGTCTGTTCGAGTATTAACGCTTCGGTTTCACTTTGCGTAATAATGACTTCGATGCGAAATATACGCGCCACCAAAGCCATCGTTTTATCATTAAGGCCTCGAGCACGAAAATAACTAGACACTCTCTGTTTAAGGTTTTTTGCCTTACCAACATAAATCAGCTCACCTTTTTCATCAAACATCTGATAAACCCCAGTGCGCTGGGTTAGGTTTGTTAAAAAAGATGGCGCATCAAATGGCATAGTGATTTCTAATTAAGTAGCAGACTGGGTATCAAGAATACCGTGCTTCATTGCGAGCACTGTTAATTCAACATCGCCATCAATTCCGAGTTTTTCGAATATGCGATAACGATAACTGTTCACCGTCTTTGGACTAACGCATAATTTGTCACTGATTTCCTGAACCTTGTGACAACCGACAATCATTAATGTCGTTTGCATTTCTCGCTCAGAAAGTACATCAAACGGTGATTCACTTCCCTTCTGAAAAGGCTTCAGCGCCATGCGTTGAGCAATATCAGGGCTAATATAGCGTTGACCTGAATGAACCTTCAACACAGCGCGAACCATCTCATTGACTTCGGCGCCCTTGCTCATAAATCCCGCAGCGCCAGCCTGCATTAAACGAGTCGCAAATGGGCCATCATCACACGCTGTCACAGCAATAACCTTAATGTCAGGATTAAAGCGCACAGCCTTGCGTGTCGCTTCCAAGCCACCAATACCCGGCATATTTATATCCATAAGAACAACATCAGGTACAAGCTCGCGACAAAGCTTAACGGCATCTTCTCCGCAATTAGCTTCGCCAATAACTTCAATATTATCACTATCCGCCAAAAGCCTTACAATGCCCGATCGTACTAAATCGTGATCATCTACAACTAATACTCTAATCACACAACACCTCAATACATTACGACTTCAAGAGCATTACACACACTTAATGAGGGTATTCTAACGAAATAATCAATCAAGTATATAGAGACGCTTAGTTTGCCAGCTCTGGGTTGCAGGATTTAGATTCAAAACAATCTCAACAAATCCTTCTTTTTGATTTTCTTTTTCACTAAATCCAAGACGCCGTGCGAGTTTCAGCATTGGATGATTATTCACTAAAACACTGCCAACGAGCTGAAGAACACCGCGACGATGCGCCAGATAGTCGATCATTTTCTGCATTAGTATAAACCCGAGCTGCTGACCAACCTGATCATCACCCACTAATACTGAAAATTCAGCCGTAATACTATCTGGGTCAATCCAGCTGCGCACAACACCAGCAATTATTTTGCTATCAAAGGCGACAAACTCCATCTCTCGGTCGTAATCTATTTGAGAGAAGCGGGCCAACTCTTTATGTTCAAAGTTTTGACGTGAATTAAAGAAACGAAAGCGCAACGTATCAGGACTTAGCTTATGATAAAAATCCGCTAAATACCCTTCATCTTCAGCTTTAATAGGCCTTATCTTAAAGATACGATTTTTATGGTTGCGTATCGTTTGCTCGAGCTCCACAGGGTACGCTTTAAACGTAGGAGTAATACTACTAGCCGTTTGCCCAGCAACACCCAGCACTAGGAACTCACCATTATTTGCACGAATGGCATTCAGCTCTAAGCCCGAAATACTAGGATATTGGCTGGAAAGCTGAGAAATGGCGACAAGCCAACGACTTAAGATAATCAGCTCTTGAGCATAATTATCACTGCGCTCGCGCATAACCTGGCTCGCATGACTGCGCTCAATAAGATGTCGGGCTAATACGGTGTTCAGAGGAGGAATAGCGACCTGTCGGTCGGTTAAAATATCAGCAGTGCTGCCACCCCCACCAAAAAAGATGAAAGGCCCAACTTCTTCATCGCGCCCCAAGCCTAAACTAATTTGTAGATTGTCCAGTGCACGATGCATTGTTTGTATGCTGTAACCCATTACAGGACTGTCAGGAAAGCGGTCTTTTAACTCACCATTTAAACGCACAACTTCTTGTTTAAGATGGCCTTTACTCGTGATATTTAAGCCCACGCTGCGCCAACGCTGACGAGCATTCTCGCCATAAGCAAAGGGTTTTAAATACTCTTTGTGGTGTATTTTTACGACCCAAGGAGGCGGAACCTCTTCGCTCATTTTAGCCAGCTGCTTAGCATCTTGAGTGAAGTAATTGTCGACAGAAGCAAAACCATAGCTTTTTAATAGCTGCCACGCCAGTTGAGGATTAATAACATCATTAATCGGCAATTGCTGAGCGATAAGATCTGAATATCCCGCTAAGGTTTCAATACTTTCTGGGGTTTCACGCATCAGCTCCTGGGTACGAGTATGCGATACCATGTACATAAATGCCTTAATGGCATTATCGGGGGTTTCAAAATTAGGCACCGAGTGGCGATCAAACAAGGCGCGAGCACCCTGCACACTATGCTCTCCCATCCAGCTGCAAAAAAGTGTCTTGTTCGTTTGTGAGAGTAATTGGGTCAGTGCCAAGGCATTTTCTTCTGGTTCGGTGCCCAGCCCTGGAATATACACAACCAGCACGGCATCAATATTGTTATCTTTAAGTAATAAGGCTGCGACGGCTTTAAGTTGCTCCGCTTTTAATTCGGGATTTAATAATACTGGGTTACTGGCAGAGGTATATTCCGGCAATATTGTTGATAATTGCAATTGTGTTTCTGAAGAGAAGTCCGCTAATGTACCTTTATCATGCAGCAACCTGTCAATCGCCAATATAGCCCCCCCACGACTATTACTAATAATGGCCAACCGATCTCCTTTGAGCTGCTTCTTTTGCTGAATGGTATCAATGCAATCAAACATTTCATCCGTTGCGCCCACGCGCAACACACCTGCTCTCTGCAGAGCGTGATCAATTAAAGCATCCCTATTTAAAATACCAGGCGTATGAATGTTATTGCTAAGTGGTGATGCAGGAAAACGGTTGCTCTTAACGACCAATACCAATTTGTTACGCGACGCAGCTCGCAAAGAGCGCAATAAAATACGGCCCTCTTTAAAATCATCAAGATGGACAAGCAGTGTTTTAGCTGTTTTGTCAGAGGCTAAATAATCAACCGCATCTGCCAATTTGATATCCTGCCCTTGCCCAAGAGTCAGTATGTGAGAAAATCCAATATTACGAGCTATCGCCCAATCAGTAATGGCATTAGCGATAGCGCCTGATTGGCCCAAGTAAGCAATATGACCAGGCTTCACAGGAATATGCAGATTACTGGCATTCAATTTATGATTTGGATTGATAACCCCAAGACAATCAGGACCTAGTATTCTAACCTTGGTCTGTTCTTGCACCGCAAGTAAACGACTACGAGATGGAGTAAAGAGCCCAGAGCGCACGCGCGCAGTCCCTCCTGTCATAATAACTGCAGCAGGAATATTGGCCTTGGCTAATGATGTGATAATTTTGTCGACAGTGTCTGCTGGCGTACAAATAATGGCAAGTTCAACGCCAGCAGGTAACTGTGATATGCGAGCACAGGCTTTCAGTCCAGATACTTGCTTATAGCCACGAGCATTCACAGGATAAATATCCCCCTCGAACTTTCCTTCCAGCAAATTACGCAATACAGCCCCTCCTAAGCTACCCGACTTATCAGAAGCCCCTATAACAGCGATAGAAGAAGGTGTGAAAATTTGCTCAAGCGCACGCGTCCCCATGACTTATTGCCTTTTTATTATATGGATCAAAATTGATCTAATCGTTACACTAGGTAAATACAATCAGTATAATACAGACTCAGCAGAATAATAAAATGAAGCTTGGCTATTATAGCTACACCTCACACCTTGATCATGATGTTGGGGATATGCACCCAGAGCACCCCATGCGCATCATTGCCATCAATCATCAACTTGAGCGACTTGGCATTTTACAAGACGCTTACAGAGGTGGATGCAACCACGTATCTCAACAAGACCTTCTGCGTGCACATAAGCAGGGGTATGTAGAGCAGCTACTTGTAATGAGTCCCGCCAATGGCAGTATTTTAGCCAGTGTCGACACCCCTATGGCCGTGGGCTCTCTTGGTGCTGCTTATCAAGCAGCAGGCTGTGTCGTAGAGGCATTAGACGACTTACTGCAAGATAAAGTCGAACGCGCATTTTGCGCTGTTCGTCCACCTGGGCATCACGCAGAAAGAAATAAATCCATGGGGTTTTGCTTTCTCAATAATGTCGCCATTGCCGCTAAAAAAGCACAGCAGCAATACGGTTTAGAGCGTATTGCAGTGATTGATTTCGATGTTCATCAAGGTAACGGCACAATTGATATTTTAGCGAATGATCCTGCTTTTTTAATCTGCTCCAGCTTTCAACACCCTAGCTTCCCTTTTTCGCACTGGCGAAATATCTACTCCAATGTCATCAACACCCCACTTAATGAGTACAGTAACGGACTAGAAATGCGCAGAGCCGTAGAAGCTCAATGGCTAAAGCAGCTGCAAGATTTCAAACCTCAGCTAACCATCATCTCCGCGGGCTTTGATGCTCACACAGACGATCCCATGGCCGAACTAAATTGGACAGAGGATGATTATGCCTGGCTAGGAGGCTTTCTTTCTGAGATTAACAAAGAAGGTTCCAGCAATAAAATACTGGCTGTACTCGAAGGTGGTTATAACTTAGATGCACTCGCAGCGTCTTGCAGTGAGTTCATTATTGCATTTAAAGAATGAGTTACACGGCGCAACAATAAAACCACAAAAGACTTCAACTCATAAGCACGAATACTGGCAACCTAAAGATATAGGTAATTTGCTTGTGAGAGGAAAGAATGCTGAATTTAATATTAACGAACACTGCACATAAGATTCACGAAGTGTCGCTAAAGAATCTTTATAGAAATATTATTAAACTTGAATGGTTTGCCATTGCCAGTCTAATGACTTGGCTACTGTTTGTTTTTTTAATGATTTTAAACTAATAAGTTCTAACAAGGCTGTTGCTGTATAACTTTACACTGAGATTAGGAATGATTCCTGTGTGTAAAATGGCGGAGGGATAGGGATTTGAACCCTAGATAGGCTATAAACCTATGCCAGTTTTCAAGACTGGTGCATTCGACCGCTCTGCCATCCCTCCGCAACTGAGATGTATAATACATTGGAATAATTTCACGTCAAGCTTTTTTGTATATTTATTTCAATGAAATCAACAAGCTAGCCCTGAGAACTAAACAAGACTGTAATTTTCTTTTAAAACGCGCCCATCCCCCCTATTATTGCAGCCCTACTTTCGCTTAAAGATTTGGATGAATCCAACGTGCCGTCGAAAACTCTTAGCTACACCCTCATATTAACTCAATCACCCGTTCAGCATGAGAGCAACCTAACGGCTCAATCTTTAGTAGCAGAGCTTCTTGACGCTGGGGATACAATCGATAGAGTATTTTTTTACCAAGATGCTGTTTATATAGGCTTGGAGTCGCAGGTTCCTGGACAAGGGTTAGAAACAAGCTATCAAGGTTGGCTGGAATTACAGGAGATACAACAATTTCCGCTTCAGCTTTGCATTGCGAATAGTTTACGCCGCGGCATTCTCGATGAAACAGAAGCGACACGCTACTCTAAAAGCGCTAATTTAAAAGCAGGTTTTCAACTTTCAGGTCTTGGAGAGATTGCCGAAGCTTGTCAATCATCTGACCGCATAATTCGCCTGTAGCCATTAACTGTTTCACTTAAATGATCTTAAATCAATGACACTAATCATACTCAAAACCGCTCCCACACCTGATTTAGAACCGGTTGAGCTACTACTGGCCTTAGCGGCCTTTGAACAAAACCCTAAGCTTCTCTTATTGGGCCCAGGTATTTATCATGCGAATCGGCTGCAGCAAGAAAAAAAACCACAGGGTAAAGCCGCTGCAAAGGTACTCTCGGTATTGCCAATGTATGACTGTGAAGAAATATTGATAAGCCAAAGTGATTTAGCGCAGCTTTCATTAGAGGTTGAAGACTTACAGGCATTTTGCCGACTAGTAACTGACGATGAGATAAAACAATTGATACAACAATCCAAACATTGTGTGACTTTCTAATGACATTACATATTATCAAAAGTGGGCAAGCTTCTGCCATTCAACAAATTGAGCGAATTTATCAAGACGATGACCAAGTACTTCTGATAGAAGATGGCTGTTACTTATACACATTAGCTAAAAAAAGTTTCGACAAGGTTGCCGCCCTTTCAGATCACATGAAAATGCGCGGACTAGTCGCTAAAGCTGATGCCCTAGGCGTAGAAATGCTCAGTTTCAAAGAATGGGCTCTACTCACTCGCAGCCACCCACAATCAACGACTTGGTA
Organism: Oleispira antarctica RB-8; assembly: GCA_000967895.1. Taxonomy (GTDB): domain Bacteria; phylum Pseudomonadota; class Gammaproteobacteria; order Pseudomonadales; family Oceanobacteraceae; genus Oleispira; species Oleispira antarctica. The sequence goes on along the minus strand of FO203512.1, from coordinate 2,049,175 downwards.
ATGGCCCTGCCATGGCTAAACATGATAAAACTATGACGAAAGCTATAACTCTTGAAGTTGATAATGATGGATTCTTACTCAATCACTTCAACTGGAATGAAGACATCGCACAGCAATTAGCTGAAAATGAAGGCATTGATCTAACCCAGAATCACTGGCAGCTCATTCACTTAATACGACAGTTTTATCAAGAGTTCGATATATCACCTGCTATGCGACCCTTAACGAAGTATATAAAGCTTCACTTAGGGCCGGAACAAGCCAGTAGTATTTATTTAATGCAACTATTTCCACAAAGCCCAGCGAAATATCTCGCAAAAATCGCCGGACTACCCAGACCTGAGAATTGCTTATGATCATCACCAATACCGAACACAATGAATTCACACAATACGTTCGGATTCTAGCTCGTGGCCGCAACGCCAGCCGCGACATGAGCCAAGAAGAAGCAAAGCACGCGATGACACTACTGCTTGAAGGAAAAGCGTTACCCGAGCAATTGGGGGCTTTCTTTATGCTCATGCGCGTAAAAGAAGAGTCGCCGGAAGAACTTGCGGGCTTCGCGCAAGCATGCACCCCGTTATGGAAAGGCTTATCAGCTGATATTATTTGGCCTAGCTATGCAGGTAAGCGCCGCCAGCCATTATGGTACCTGTTGAGCATGCAGCTAATCAAAGATGCTGGTTATAGTATCTTAATGCACGGCGCCCATAGCCATACTGCCGATCGCCAATTCAGCGCTGATATATGCGAAGATTTTGGTATTAAGATTGCGGCGAGCCATCAGCAAGCTGCAGCCTTAATCGCGCAAGAAAAGATTGCTTATTTGCCCTGCAACCTACTGCACGAAGAATTTCAAAATTGGCTCATGACCAAGCATACCCTAGGCCTTCGCTCTCCAATCAATACCCTACTGCGTCTAATTGCCCCTAATAACTGTGCTGGGGTACAAAGTGTATTCCACCCCAATTACGGCAAAACGCACCAAGCCGCTTGTGCTTTGATTGGCAAAGAGGCCTTAATTATGAAGGGCGAAGGCGGTGAGTTTGAGATCAATCCTGAGCGTACAACTCAGTGTATTTTTACTCATAGGGATGACATTGAGAAGATTCCTGGGATACAGCCACATTTCGAAGGTAAACATACCGAGCCTAATAAACAGGCCCTACTGGATTGCTGGCAGAATGAGGTGGATGAGTATGGCTACCATGCAACACTAAGAACGACCGCAGCCGTACTGATGCTGAAAGACAAAGTCCTAGATTTTCCTCAAGCCTTAGTAAAAGCAACGGACTTATGGAACAAACGCAATAAATCAGCATTCAATTAATCTGACTTAGTTAATCTGACTTAGTTAATTGGCTTGTAAAAAACGCATAAAAAAACCCTCAAGAACATTTTCTTGAGGGTTTTTTATTAAAGACAGCACCTAAACCTAGACCTTAAAATCACCGATTCATACGAACTAAACTTTAAACTCCCCGGTAACACGCTGCAAATTGCCAGAGATATCAACCAGCGACAAGCTTGCCTCTTCGACCTTCTGAATACTGCGCATCGCCGTCTCAGAAGTTTCTTTAATACCTAAAACGTTCTCTTTAATCGAATAAGCTGCACGCTCTTGCTCTTCCGCTGCTGATGCAATCTGCCTATTCATCTCGGTAATCGCTGAAACTCGCTCGGTAATCGCTGCTAACGATTCACCCGTTTGAGCTGCATGCTCAACACTTTCTTGAGCCCGATGCTTACTTTGCCCCATCACCTCAACCGCCGAACGCGCCGCAGTCTGTAGCTCTTCAATAACTTTCTGGATTTCTTGCGTCGAATCTTGTGTTCGAGACGCCAAGGTTCTTACTTCATCCGCAACCACAGCAAAGCCCCTTCCTTGCTCACCCGCTCGAGCTGCCTCAATCGCCGCGTTAAGCGCCAATAAGTTCGTTTGTTCAGCAATGCCCTTAATAACATCTAGAATGGTGCCAACATTACCGGTATCGGCTTCTAGCTTACGGATAACCTCACCCGCACGCTCAACCTCTTCCGCCAAACCATTAATACTCGCAACAGTTTTAGTTACAATATCACGCCCATCTTTAGCGGCTCTATCCGCTTGATTGGCCGCTTCTGATGCGGAATTGGCATTATTAGAAACAGCCTTTACACTGGAAACCATTTCTTCCACGACCAAGGATACCTCTTCTGTTGCTTGGTTTTGATTCGCGGAAATGGCTAAAGTCTCACGCGTAAGACTTCCTAAATCAGAAGATAACGACGTCAAGGGTTCAATGGATTTAACAACGTCGGTAATGCTATTATGAAGTTTGTCGACAAACTGATTAAACCAGTCAACCACATCACCGAGCTCATCATTGGATGTTTTCTCAATACGCTTAGTTAAATCACCATCACCACTCGCAATATCCTTTAATGATACCAACAGACTTCCAAGTGCTGTACCAATGCTGCTGACAATACTCCAGCCAAGTAATATCAAAATTGCAACAGTAACACCTGTGGCAAGCATCCCAAGCGTGAGCGCCTTTTCAGCATCAGAAATGGAAACATCCACTGTCTGATTAAACTCAGCAAGAGCGCTAAGGCTTAGCTTTTCCATAGAAGCTTTTACCGTTGCTAATGCGTTGTTCATATTATCAATCTTACTCGACATTCTACTCATATCGAGAGTTCCTGATAGCATGCCAGCAGAGACCTCGTGAGCAAGCGCATAGTATTTTTTGAATTGATCACGTAACAGCTTATTATCGTTACTGCGGTCAGCCCACAACATAATAATCGTTTCAGAATTACTCAGAATTTCTTTTTGCAATGCATCAGCACTTTGAATGAACTCGACCTCACCGGTGCTTACCGCAGTATTAAGGAGTTCTTTTATTTGCAGTAATTTAACCAAATTCTCGTCTGACTTCTGCACAACAGGGAAATACACATCTCGAACTTTTTGTATTCGCTCACTATTTTGTGAATTGATACTGGTATTGACCGCCAGACTGATCATAAAGCCAACAATGGCAGCGCCAGCTAAAGCAATGATTTTGACTTTAATGCTAATATTGCTTAATAAACCCATAATAATCCTATTTTTTATAACAACTCGTTAAATATAGAATAGATCAACTTACTGAGATTGCCTCAAAAAATAAACATTACCCTTAAGAAGACCTTAAGGGCTGCTATCTAGAAGCGTATTAAGAATACCAACTTAGTTTTTTGTGAAGCCTTACGACATCACCAACAATGGTTAAGGTAGGTGCTGAAATGGAATTATTAGCAATAACATCTGAAATGTCTGCCAGCGTACTGGTATAAACCTTTTGTTCAGGCAATGTTCCTTTTTCGATCAATGCTATGGGTGTATCACTACTCATTCCATGCGCCATTAACTCTTGGCTAATATGACTAATGCCTGTTAACCCCATATAAATAACCAAGGTCTGCTGAGGGTGAATCAACTCACTCCAAGGAAGATTAGCGCTGCCGTCTTTTAAGTGCCCGGTAACAAAACGAACAGATTGCGCATAGTCTCTATGAGTTAGAGGAATTCCTGCATAACTAGAGCAGCCAGAGGCCGCTGTAATTCCTGGCACAACCTGAAAAGGCACCTGCTGGTCCGCTAGAAGCTCGATCTCTTCCCCACCACGGCCAAAAATAAAAGGATCTCCTCCTTTTAAACGTAAAACCGTTTTACCCATTTTCGCATGATCAGCCAGCAGCTGATTAATTTCAGTTTGCGGCACCGCGTGGTCAGACTTAGCTTTGCCGACATAGTGCATTTCAGCTTTGCTATTACAATATTCTAAAATGGCTGGCGATACCAAACGATCATAGAATACGACATCAGCTTGTTGAATTAAGCGCACAGCCTTCAAGGTCAATAACTCGGGGTCGCCTGGACCAGCACCGACCAGAAACACCTCCCCGTTATGGCCCTTACCAGCAATAACATCATCGCAAATCGCTTGGGCTTGATCTTCTTTTCCTGCTAATACTAAATTTGGCATCGCGCTAGACATTAATGTTCGCCAAAGCTGCTGACGTTTTTTACTGTCATCAAATCGACTGCGAATACTACGACGCAGACTGGCAGTAAATTGAGCAAGCTGAGGAATTCTAGATGATAAGGCCGCATCCAATTGATTGCGTAAATAACGTGTTAACGCTGGCGACTCGGAAGCTGATGAGATAGCAATCATGACGGGATTACGATCGATAATCGCAGGGAATATAAAATCGCTATGGCTAGGATCGTCAGCAATACTAACGGGGCAAGACAATGCTTTAGCCCAAGATGCAATCTGCTGATTGACCTTTGCATTATCGGTTGCCGCAACAATGCGATAACCGACCAATACATGTTCTTGCTGAGCCAAAGACTGAATGTGCTGAATACGCCCCTTGCTTACCAATGCCTGTAAACGAGAGTCCAACTCAGGAGAAACCACGGTAATGGCTTCGGTAAATTTAATAAGGGTTTGAACTTTGCGGTGGGCTACCTGCCCACCGCCAAAGATAATGAATTTAACATCGTTTGAGCGGTGAAGCAGAGGTAACCAGTTCATTGTTTTGCCTTAAATTATTTCGCTGCAATCACTTCAAGGCCACCCATATAAGGGCGTAAAACCTCAGGAACAACAATGGAACCATCTTCTTGCTGATAGTTTTCCAATACCGCAACCATAGTACGGCCGACTGCTAAGCCAGAACCATTAACGGTATGAACTAACTCAGGCTTACCTGTTTCAGGATTTCTCCAGCGCGCCTGCATACGACGAGCTTGATAAGATTCAAAATTACTGCAAGATGAAATCTCACGGTACTTCTGCTGTCCCGGAAGCCAAACTTCCAAATCCAACGTCTTAGCAGCTGAAAAACCTAGATCACCACCACACAGAATTACTTTACGATAAGGCAAGTCTAACTTCTGCAAGATCGCTTCAGCATTTAGCGTCAATGCTTCTAATGCTGCATCAGATTGAGATGAATGAACAAACTGAACCAATTCAACCTTATCAAACTGATGTTGACGAATCATGCCACGAGTATCACGACCATAGCTGCCTGCTTCACTACGGAAGCAAGGAGTATGACAAACGTACTTCTGCGGTAATTCACCATTTAAAATACTATCGCGGGCAATGTTAGTCACTGGAACTTCAGCCGTTGGAATCAGGTAAAATTCTTGCTCACCTTCGATTTTAAACAAATCTTCAGAAAACTTAGGAAGCTGCCCTGTACCAAATAAAGACTCTTTATTAACCAAGTAAGGCGTATAAACCTCATCATAACCGTGCTCGTCAATGTGCGTATTTAACATGAATTGAGCGAGTGCGCGATGCAGGCGTGCCATCTGCCCTTTCATCACAACAAAGCGCGAACCAGTAAGCTTGGTGCCCGCTTCAAAATCTAAACCGCCATTGGCTTCACCCAGATCAACATGATCTTTTGGCTCGAAAGAAAATTCTTTTGGAGTGCCCCAAGTCATCACTTCAATATTATCGTCTTCGTCTTTACCCGCTGGAACATCCATTTGCGGAATATTCGGAATCGACAGTAAAAATTCTTTAACGTCAGCTTCAGCGGCTTTTGCTTTCTGCTCTTCAGCAGCGATGTTGTCATTCAATGACCCCATCACTTGAGACTTAGCTTCGTCGGGTGTCATACCTTGACCAATTAGCTGCCCAATCTGCTTCGACGCTTTCTTCTTCTCAGCCTGTAACTGCTGGGCGGCTGTAAGGGCTGCACTGCGTGCCTTATCTAGCTGCTGGAATTTTTCAATATCAAGATCAAAGCCTTTAATTTTAAGGCGCGCAGCCACATCATCTAAGTTGTCGCGGATAGTTCTAATGTCGAGCATGTGATTTCTAAACCAATTGTTTTGTTAATATCATACCAAGCGCTGTCGCCAGCATACAGCCAATCAAACTGAGGGCAATATAAGTCAAAAATGCCGTCATTCTACCCTGCTGCAATAGGGTTAAACTTTCTAACGAGAAAGTGGAAAAGGTCGTAAACGCCCCTAAAAAACCTATCATAATAAAATGACGGGAGGCATCACCCCCTAACTCGTTTTCTACCAGCCAAATATAGGCCATACCAATAGCAAAGGAGCCTATCAGGTTCACACTCAGTGTGCCATAAGGATAGGCTTTACCGATCCATTTAAATATTGCAGTGGCGAGACTAAAACGAGCCATAGCACCCAATGCACCGCCTAATCCAACCCATAATAGCGTATTAATAGTCACCATCCTCAGGATATCTCTGCCTAGGAGAAGCTTTATTCAGAGCTTCTAGGTATTTTAATTTTTCGCCGATCTTAAGCTCTAAGCCTCGCGCCACCGGTTCATAAAAACGCGTATCTTTGATTTCTTTTGGCAAGTAGTTTTCACCTGCAGCAAATGCGTTTTCTTCGTTATGAGCATAACGATAATCTTCACCATAACCCAGTTCTGCACCGAGCTTAGTGGGAGCATTACGCAAGTGCAGCGGCACATCATAAGACGGCTGCTGCTTCACCATGGCTAACGCCGTATTATAGGCTTTATACACCGCATTACTCTTGGCAGCGCACGCCAAATAACTAACCGCCTGCGCAATCGCCAACTCACCTTCAGGAGAACCTAAGCGCTGCTGAACATCCCAGGCATTCAAGCTAACCGTCAATGCTCTTGGATCGGCATTACCAATTTCTTCGCTCGCCATACGCACAATACGGCGGGCAATATAAAGAGGGTCGCAACCGCCGTCAATCATTCTCGCGAACCAATATAAAGCCCCTTGGGGATCTGAGCCGCGAACCGACTTTTGCAAAGCCGAGATTTGATCGTAAAAAGCATCTCCGCCTTTATCAAAACGACGAAAGCTATTTTGCAAACTGGCCGCCACCACATCCGCAGTAATAACGTAGTCCGTACTGAGCTGACTGGCGATCTCTAATAAATTCAACGCCGTACGGGCATCTCCGTCAGCGGCATTGGCTAAAGAGATTAATACGCCCTCCTCAACATTAAACCGACCTGAAAACCCCAATTCACTGCTCAATGCGCGCTCAAGAACGGCAACCAAAACATCACTCGCCATGGATTTTAAAACATAAACCCGGGCGCGGGACAATAACGCGTTATTTAATTCAAAAGAGGGATTTTCAGTAGTCGCACCAATAAATATAAAGGTGCCGTCTTCTACATAAGGTAGAAACGCATCTTGTTGACTTTTATTAAAGCGATGCACTTCATCCACAAACAATACCGTTCGCCGCTGGTGGGCTTGATTTTGTTTCGCCTTCGCCACAACTTCGCGGATTTCTTTAATCCCAGCCATAACAGCACTGAGGCTTAAAAAATCACAGTCTTCATTCTGGGCTAATAAACGCGCCAGCGTCGTTTTACCAACACCAGGAGGCCCCCACAGAATCATGGAATGCAGACTTTTTTGTTCCAGCATCAAGCGCAAAGGACCCGCAGGTCCTAAAAGGTGCGCCTGGCCAAAATAATCAGCAAGTGATGCTGGGCGCAGACGCGCCGCTAATGGCGCATACTTCTGCGCTTGATCGGCATCCTGTTGGGAAAATAGATCAGTACCCGACATCGACTAATACTTACCTTGTCGACCATCAATAACATCAATACCTTTTGGAATATTAAAGTTAAAAAGATCCTGATTCAGCTTGGGGTTATTCAGTACATTCGTAAAACGTATATTGGTAACTTGTCCGGACGCGTCACGAATAATCATCTGCGTTAGCGACTGTTGCTCATCCAGTTTGTTAAAGTCCAACTCTAACGAATCGAATAACTGACTGGTATCTTTCGGCTGTAATATGAATCGAATGGCATTCTCGCCAGGCGCTTGAGTGATAATAAAATCATCTCCAATAGCACTCACATCACCACCCAGTAATAACGCGGGTGTTTCAGACAGTCGATTATCCATATCCTTGATACTAACTTGCTCTAAATCAGCGTCATAAATCCACAAAGACTTGCCGTCAGAAATAACCAACTGCTCATAAATACCTTCCGTTTTCCAGCGTAACTTACCCGGCTTTTCTACCTGCATAAAGCCTTCAACTCGCTGCAGAGTATTGCCTAAGCCATCTTGTGTTAGCTGTACAAAATTGGCAGAAAAACTATTAATCAAACCCAATTGTTTCTGTAGATTTTCAACCGCGTGAGTCGTATTCGCCACTGGCTGACTAGACACTTTAATGACTTCACTGGCGAGCGCTAAGGCCGACAATGAAAGACCACAAGCCAAACTAAAACCCCTAATAAGAGTACGTTTCACAATCTCTCCAAATACATAATAATCAATTTTTATAGCGACCTGCTGTTAACAAGCAACCTTTTACGGCTAGCGATTAATCGGCGGTGGAGCAATAACTTCACGACTGCCGTTATGCGCAGGCGGAGAAACCACCCCGCTCGCCTCCATGGTTTCTACCAAGCGCGCAGCGCGGTTATAACCAATACGAAATTTACGCTGTACAGAAGAGATCGACGCTTTTCGGGTTTCGGTAATAAATTCAACCGCCTGATCATACAGGTCGTCTTTTTCATCACCGCCTTCTAAGGTTAGTCCTGCTTGCTCAGTAACCTGAGTAATCTCTTCAATGTAATTTGGTTCACCTTTTGTTTTCCACTCAGCCACAACTCGATGAACTTCATCATCGTCAACAAAAGCACCGTGTACACGAATAGGAATGCTCGTGCCTGCAGGCTGGAATAACATATCACCATGGCCTAATAACTGCTCTGCACCACCTTGATCCAAAATAGTACGAGAATCGATTTTAGACGAAACCTGAAAGGCAATACGAGTCGGCACGTTGGCTTTAATTAAACCCGTAATAACATCAACAGAAGGTCGCTGAGTGGCTAGGATTAAGTGAATACCGGCTGCACGGGCCTTTTGTGCAATTCGTGCGATCAGCTCTTCTACTTTCTTACCGACCGTCATCATCATGTCCGCGAATTCATCCACGATCACAACGATATAAGGCAAAGGCTCCAACGTCGGAGGCGTAGTATCAAAACTCTGATCAATTCGCCAAAGAGGATCTGGAATCGGCTTACCTTCAGCAATGGCCGCTTTTACTTTCGCATTATGGCCTGCCACATTGCGCACGCCCATCGCAGCCATTAATTGATAGCGACGTTCCATTTCTTCAACACACCAACGCAGACCATTGGCAGCTTCTTTCATGTCTGTAATTACAGGCGTCAAAAGATGTGGAATGCCTTCGTAAACCGACAGTTCAAGCATCTTAGGATCGACCATGATCAAGCGCACTTCATCCGGGGTCGATTTATATAACAAGCTAATGATCATAGCGTTCACACCTACCGACTTACCTGAGCCTGTAGTACCCGCGACTAGCAAGTGTGGCATTTTAGCCAAATCAGTCACCACTGGATTACCAGCAATATCGTGGCCTAAGGCGATGGTCAGTGGCGATTTTGATTTGTCGAAATCTTCTGATGATAATACCGAAGACAAGCGCACCATGGCGCGATGTTCGTTAGGAATCTCAATTCCCATAACGGACTTGCCCGGAATTACCTCAACCACACGCACACTATTCATTGCCATCGAGCGGGCTAAATCCTGAGCAATACCCGATACTTTACTGGCTTTAGTGCCAGGAGCAGGCTGGATTTCAAAACGAGTAATAACAGGCCCTGGGGCTACTGCCATCACTTCAGCTTTGATACCAAAATCTGCTAATTTCATTTCGAGCAGAACAGACAATTCTTCTAAGCGTTCTTTTGAATACCCCAAATCTTGATTTTCATCCGCAGGGTCAAGCAAAGCGATAGACGGCAATGGGTTTTCTTCAGAAAAAAGCTTACCTTGAAGATCGCGCACCGCTCTTTCGCTGGGTTTAGATTCACGTCTTTCTAATGGCTCAATTTTCACTTCTTTAATTAGCTTAGGGATGATTCCGCTGGCTTTAAGTGCTGACTTGATAGGCTCTAGCACGGTCGACTCAGTTTTTGGCTGAGCAGCTGCCTCCACAACAGGAGCCGCTATGGCACGAACCTGAGGGCGAGAATGATGCTGCCCCTGCAGATTTGGCTCAACGCGCTGCTTTAACGATAACTTCTCCATGTTCAGTTCTTTTCTTTTAACTGCACTGGACTTCATCTTTAAGCGCAATCGCTGGCAAAAGAGTGAAAACTGCTTTGAGGTATTCAATATAAAACGGCCAATAGCATCAAATACGGCCAACCAAGAAAACTCCCAAAAAAGCATGGAGCCGATGCAAAGTAAAAGTGTCAGTAATATCGCCCCACCAATTGTGCTGAATAAAGACACGATAACGGCTGTAAGACTTTGCCCGATCATCCCCCCAGCGCCAGCGGGTAATTCTGAGGCAGTAAAAACACTAAGCTCGATCAGTGCGGCAAGAGAAAATATGGACAAAAAGAAACCCAGTAAGCGTAATAACCAAATTGCGCCAGAGGTTTGAGACTGATGAGTTCTGAATATTTGAACCACCTTCCCTGCTGCAAGCAAAGGGATGATGTAAGCTAGATAACCTAGCGCATGCAATAAACCATCGGCAAGATAAGCCCCGACAGGGCCGCCGGCATTATTGAAGCTATTATTCGCACCTGCGGTAGACCAACCGTCATCAAGAGGAGAATAAGTGACCAACGATAAAAGAAGGTACAAGCAGAGGGCTGTAAGGGATAACAGTGCCAAGTCTTGCTTAAAATTACGTTTCTTTTTTTCTAGTTTTTCTGCTCCCAAAGCAGGTATCCTTAATCATAACAATAGATTGGCACAGTCTATCACGCATTTTCTTACAATATAGCCTTATGCTGGGCTTCAGAAAAAATAGAGACCCATGATTGATTGGTTACAAGAAGATTTAGCCCCCTACTTTCCTGATACAAAGTTTGCTCAGGAAGAGCCCAACGGACTATTAGCCGCAGGAGGGTTACTCACCCCTGCTTGGTTAATAGCCGCTTATCGTCGGGGCATATTTCCTTGGTATGATGATGACAGTCCCATTCTTTGGTGGAGCCCGGCGCCGCGCATGGTATTGAAAGCCGAAGATTTTCACTTGGGCAGGACCGTGCGTAAGCTAATGAAAAAAAGTGATTTCAAAATCAGCTGTGATCTTGCCTTCCCTGACGTCATTTATCAGTGCGCTCAACCGCGTGACGGAGAAGATGGCACATGGATCACAGAAGAAATGGAGCAGGCTTATATACACCTCCATGATAATGGCATTAGTCACTCAGTTGAGTGTTGGAGTTGCTCAGGAGAACTTATTGGCGGCCTTTACGGATTACAGATCAATAAAGTTTTTTTTGGCGAATCCATGTTTAGCCGTAAAAGTAACGCTTCAAAATTGGTCTTTGCCTATTTCGCCCAATTTTTATTTGACTCAGGCATTATTATGATTGACTGCCAAATGCACAGCGATCATATGGCGCAATTTGGCGCTAGTGAAATCGACCGCATTGAATTTGAAACTTTATTACACGACGCCGTCGACCAGCCACTCGTGATTAACTACCCTACTTTTTTAACAGACAATACTGAAATGCGCCATGAGTGATTCATCGTTAATGTTTTATCGTCATACTGAAGACAGCAATTGTGGCTATCTTCCCAACTTACAAAGCAACAGCATTTTTATTGATCCTGATAGCGAGCCCAGCCTAGATCAGCTCAACCTACTTCACCTACAAGGTTTTCGTCGCAGCGGAAAACTTGTTTATCGCCCCCAGTGCCCTGAATGCAATGCCTGCCACTCTTCTCGTATTATTAATGCCGACTTTAGGGCCAGTAAAAATCAAAAAAAAGCCATTAAACGCAACTTAGATATTCGCTTGCGATGGGTCGAGGCTGAATTTAACGAAGAGCATTATCAGCTTTACCAGCATTACATCGCTCAGCGTCACCAAAACGGTGAAATGTTTCCGGCAAGCCGAGATCAATATAAAGGTTTCTTAATTGAAGGCCACGGAACGCATAAGTTTCTTGAGTTGCGCGACAGTGAAAACAGCCTTATAGGCTGCTGCGTCGTGGATATTTTCTACGACGGTCTATCGGCTATCTATAGTTACTTTGACCCTGAGCAGGCTAAGCGCTCTCTGGGGCGGTTTATTGTTCTTGCACTCATTAGTCAAGGCCAAGAAATGGGGCTTCCTTATACGTATCTTGGCTACTGGATCAAAAACTCCAGCAAAATGAATTACAAAGCAGATTACCAGCCGCTAGAGGTATTTGATGGTGAAACATGGCGAAAACTGATCAGTAATGAGACTAAATGAAGATAGCCTTTGCTTATTGGTGACTTTTAAGGCAGAATTCGCCGCATTAGATAATGTCAACAGGTGAAGAATGGCAAAAGGTGATCACATTGAAATGGACGGAGAGGTTATAGACACCCTTCCGAATACTATGTTCCGCGTTAAGTTGGAAAACGACCACGTGGTAACAGCACACATTTCTGGAAAAATGCGTAAAAACTACATTCGCATTTTGACCGGCGATAAAGTAAAGGTGGAATTAACACCTTACGACCTTAGTAAAGGCCGTATTACTTACCGCGCACGTTAAAATCAAAAAGGCCGGTTAGCACTGCTAACTGGCCCTTTTTTTGCCTGCAATTTGAGCTTAATCATGCTGAGATAAGTCCAGTTAACCACCACAGCCATCAGCGAAGCCAATGACTGCAGAGAAAGAGAAGAGCCGCCTAACTAAGCAACAACCTCTTCAACCAAGTGCAACTCAATACCATCCTTAGCATCATTCAAACAAACATCAACCTCACCACCTCCCTCTAGATCACCAAACAAGATCCTTTCAGCCAGCGGCTTCTTAAGCTTTTCTTGAATCAGACGATTCATGGGGCGAGCGCCCATTTTCTCATCGTAGCCATTTTCAGCAAACCAATCTCTGGTTTCGTCATCAATATTCATATGCACTTTCTTATCATCCAGCTGCGCTTGCAACTCGACTAAGAACTTATCAACCACAAACATAATATTGTCGCGGGTTAATGAAGCAAACTGAATAATTGAATCTAAGCGGTTACGAAACTCAGGCGTAAACTGTTTACGAATCACTTCCATACCATCAGACGTATGATCCTGATGAGAGAAACCGATAGAGCGTCGACTGATCGTCTCAGCACCCGCGTTAGTTGTCATAATCAAGATCACATTACGGAAATCTGCCTTACGGCCATTATTATCCGTAAGTGTGCCATGATCCATCACCTGCAATAACAAGTTGAAGACTTCAGGGTGTGCCTTTTCAATCTCATCCAGTAACAGAACGCAATGAGGATTTTTATTAACAGCCTCAGTCAACAAACCACCCTGATCAAAACCAACATAACCAGGAGGTGCACCAATTAAGCGAGAAACTGTGTGACGCTCCATGTACTCCGACATATCAAAGCGCACCAACTCCATACCCATCACTTTCGCTAACTGACGACTAACTTCTGTTTTACCAACGCCCGTTGGGCCAGCAAACAAGAATGATCCCGTTGGTTTTTCAGGGGAATTCAAGCCTGCACGAGACAACTTAACTGCCGCTGACAACGTTGTAATGGCTTCATCCTGACCAAATACCACCATTTTAAGCTTATCTTCCAAACCGAATAACAGTTCTTTATCAGAAGCCGATACACTTTTTGGTGGAATTTTAGCCATCGCCGCAACAATGGCTTCGACATCATGAACCGTAATTACTTTCTTACGCTTATTAGGCGGCAACAAGCGCTGACTAGCCCCTGCCTCATCAATCACGTCAATCGCCTTATCAGGTAAATTACGATCAGTAATATAACGGTCAGATAGCTCGGCTGCTGCGCGCAAAGCCTTATCCTGATACTTCAACTCATGATGATCCTCAAAACGGGACTTCAAGCCCTTAAGAATCAAATAAGTATCTTCAACACTCGGCTCACCAACATCCACTTTCTGGAAGCGACGCGTCAGTGCGCTGTCTTTTTCAAAGATGCCGCGGTATTCCGTAAACGTTGTAGAACCCATGCAGCGCACTTCACCACTGCTAAGCATTGGCTTAAGCAAGTTAGACGCATCCATAACACCACCAGAGGCTGCACCAGCGCCGATAATCGTATGAATCTCATCAATGAATAAAATGCCATGCGGCTGCTTTTTAAGCTCGGCCAATAAAGCCTTAAAGCGCTTTTCGAAATCACCACGATACTTGGTACCCGCTAGGAGCGCACCCATATCCAAACTAAAAACGACCGCATCAGCAATCACATCCGGCACATCGCCATCAACAATACGCTTAGCCAGTCCTTCAGCAATGGCAGTTTTTCCAACACCAGAGTCACCGACTAGCAGTGGGTTGTTTTTACGACGACGGGCAAGAATCTGCACAACGCGATTAACTTCAAATTCACGCCCAATAAGCGGATCAATCAAGCCCTCTTTCGCCTGGCGATTCAAGTTAACCGCATATCCTTCAAGTGCACTCTTGCTGCCGGATTCCTGACTGTCATCATCCGACTCTAAAATATGCTCATTTTGCTCATCTTGACCCGGCACCTTAGCAATACCATGAGAGATAAAGTTAACCACATCAATACGAGCAATATTCTGCTGCTTGAGAAAATAAACTGCTTGGCTTTCTTGTTCGCTAAAAATAGCGACCAAAACATTAGCCCCCGTAACTTCTGACTTACCAGAGGATTGCACATGGAAAACAGCGCGCTGTAAGACTCGCTGAAAGCCCAGTGTTGGCTGGGTTTCGCGTTCGTCATCTTGTTCTTGAATTAAAGGCGTAGTGGAATTAACAAATTCCATTAAATCTTTACGTAATTTACCGATATCCGATCCGCATGCATTAAGCACAATAAGTGCCGCGTCGTTATCCAGCAAAGACAGTAGCAAGTGCTCAACCGTCATGAACTCATGACGCTTAACTCTCGCCTCTTTGAATGCATCGTTTAAGGTTTGCTCAAGCTCTCTATTCAGCATAATAATGCCTCCTGAGTAATAGGTCTTTTAATCATCATCTTCTGCAGGTATAACCTCACACAACAGCGGGTACTGACACTCTCTGGCATAATCATTCACCATAGCGGCCTTTGTTTCTGCGATATCTTTGCTAAACACACCACAAATAGCAGCCCCCTTATTGTGAACAGCGAGCATTATTTGCGTTGCTTGTTCATCCGACTTTGCAAAAAAGGTTTGCAATACTTCGACGACAAACTCCATAGGCGTATAGTCATCGTTCATCATTAAGACCTTATACATGGCAGGTGGTTTCAATTTAGGCTTTGCCGTTTCGACAGCCAAATTACCATCACCATAATGGTCATCTTCTTGTAATCTTAGTTGAGATTTCAACATCTTACCGACTTTCACTTAGTGTATTTAATAATATGGGGGTGATTCCCGCGCTTTAAAGTAAATAATAACAACTCAAAAGCAATTGCCCTAGAACTCTTGACCTTTAACAGTAAGGCTTTTATTGTGGAAACTCACTAATTAGCCTATTTTGGCGAAGTTAATATGAAAGAACCTAAAATAATGCTTTCGTATTATGTTGTCTCGCTCTAGTCGTTCGGCCAGGGAGAAAAGTTATGCCTACAGGGAATGTTGTCGAAGAAATGATGGTTACAGCCACAGAAACAGCAACCGGCTCTTCAAGAGGAACCGTCAAATGGTTTAATAATGCCAAAGGTTACGGCTTTATTGTGGCTGATGGGAGTGAAGAAGATATGTTTGCCCATTACTCCGCCATTACGATGGACGGTTACAAAACACTAAAAGCTGGCCAAGCAGTCGCCTTTGATACCAAAGCGGTTGAAAACGGCACCCATGCCATCAACATATCAGCCCTTGAAGAACATATTTCTCAAGAATTAGCAGAAGAAATGAGTTAAGAAAAAACAACCAGATATAAAAAAGGCGAGCTATTTAGCTCGCCTTTTTTATATCTGGTATGCGTTAAACGCACACCTAACGCCTCAACTAGACACTAACTGCATCAATGATGTCATTTAATGTCTTACTGGGGCGCATTACATGCGTCGCCTTAGCGGTATCAAGGTGATAATACCCACCCAAATCAACCTTCTGACCTTGAGCGTGCCTTAACTCAGCAATAATATCAGCATGGTGCTCTGCTAAGTCATCATTCAATTTATTGAACGTTGCTTTTAATTCCGCATCGTCGTCCTGAGCAGCCAAATACTCTGCCCAATACGTCGCCAAATAATAATGACTGCCGCGGTTATCAACCTCACCAACCTTACGCAATGGAGAACGGTCATGATCCAAGAATCGACCTGTAGCTTGGTTCAATGTTTTAGCCAAAATCAGCGCTTTAGGATTCTCAGTTTTTTGCCCAAGACCTTCCAAAGAAACAGACAATGCCAAAAACTCACCGAGTGAATCCCAACGCAAGTGCCCTTCTTCCGCTAATTGATGTGCATGTTTAGGAGCAGAACCGCCAGCGCCCGTTTCATACAAACCACCGCCTGCCAATAAAGGCACGATAGAAAGCATCTTAGCACTCGTTCCCAACTCTAAAATTGGGAAAAGATCCGTCAAATAATCACGCAGAACGTTACCGGTAACAGAAATAGTATCTTGGCCTGCTTTAACGCGATTCATAGTATAACGAATCGCTTCAACAGGAGATTGAATTAGAATTTCAAGGCCCGACGTATCGTGATCCTTTAAATAGCCTTTAACAATTTCAATCAAGTTCGCATCGTGGCTACGCTTTGGATCTAACCAGAATATAGCTGGCTGACCTGTATCTCTAGCGCGCTTAACCGCGAGCTTAACCCAGTCTTGAATCGGAGCGTCTTTGGTCTGGCACATACGCCAGATATCACCAGCTTCAACCGCATGCTCGAGAACAGTCTCGCCCGCTTGATTGATAACACGAACAGTTCCTGCTTCTTCAAGAATAAAAGTCTTGTCGTGAGAGCCGTACTCTTCTGCTTTCTGAGCCATTAGGCCAACGTTAGAAACACTGCCCATCGTCTTCACATCAAACGCACCATTATCTTTACAGAACTGAATGGTTTCTTGGAAGATTTCAGCATAACAGCGGTCAGGAATCATCGCCTTAGTATCGTGTAACTTGCCGTCAGAACCCCACATCTTACCTGACGCACGAATGGCAGCAGGCATCGATGCATCAACAATAACGTCACTTGGCACATGTAAGTTAGTAATGCCACGATCAGAATCGACCATAGCTAAACTTGGGCGTGAAGAATAAACAGCCATAATAGCGGCTTCAATTTCTTCTTTTTGCGCAGTAGGCAAGCCTTTAATCTTGGCATAAACATCACCAAGACCGTTAGTTTCTTCAATGCCTAATTCTTCAAACAGCTCGGCGTACTTTTCAAAGACTTCTTTATAATAAACAGTCACTGCATGGCCGAACATAACGGGGTCAGAAACCTTCATCATAGTAGCTTTCAAGTGCAAGGAAAGCATAACGCCATTGGCTTTAGCATCTTGCATCTGAGCTTCAAAGAACTCACGCAAGGCACTACTGCTCATTACCGCGGAATCAATCACTTCATTCGACTCTAGCGGCGTACTGGGCTTTAAGACCTCTATACTGCCATCAGCCTTGACCAATTCGATGCGAACATCATCGGCTTTTGACATTACCGCAGACTTCTCGCTGCCGTAAAAATCACCACTTGTCATATGCGCAACGTGTGAAACTGAATCCTTCGACCACACACCCATAGAGTGCGGGTTCTTTTTAGCGTATTGCTTAACAGGATCAGCAACACGACGATCAGAGTTACCTTCACGTAATACCGGGTTAACCGCACTGCCTAAGATCTTGCCATAACGCGTCTTAATTTCTTTTTCAGCATTATTTTCAGGATCTTCTGGGTAGTCAGGTAAATCATAACCCTGGCTTTGCAATTCTTTAATTGCTTCAACCAACTGCGGCACTGAAGCACTAATGTTCGGTAGCTTAATAATATTGGCATCAGGAGTTTGAGCCAGCTCACCTAACTCAGCCAGTGCATCTGGGCGTTGCTGCTCAGGCGCAAGATTATCTGGGAAGTTGGCAATAATTCGCCCCGCCAGAGAAATATCACGAGTCTCTATTGTGATATTCGCAGTTCTAGCAAATGCTTGAATGATCGGCAGCAGCGAATACGTCGCAAGTGCTGGCGCTTCATCTGTTTCGGTATAAATAATCTTAGGAGTTTGCTTAGTCATTATTTGTCCTAGTATTCTTTGGCTGTATCGCCAGTAGCCTTAGAAAGACGACTTTTGGTCGACTTCGTATCTTCGGGCCCGACAGGCATATCAAAGGTCACTTTTGGTCACCTTTTTGGGCTCAATTAAGTTTTAAATACAACTTTATGAGTTATAGCAGGCACGAATCTTAACACGCAATGGTATAATCAACAGGGCTTTCTGTAGTTTTTCTACATTTATAGCGCGTTTTTCATACAATATTGTAGTATTTGGTAGTTTCTTTACAAGGTTTCGTCTTTTATGCCCAATCTCATCCTTTTTAACAAGCCTTTTAACGTGTTGTCGCAGTTTTCAGCACACGAAGGGAAAATCACTCTGGCGAAATTCATAAAAACCAAAGGGTTTCATCCTGCGGGTCGCCTCGACTATGATTCCGAAGGCCTGATGCTACTGACCAATGAAGGTCCGTTACAACATCAGATTAGTCACCCTAACCATAAACTGCCAAAAACTTATTGGATTCAAGTCGAAGGCGAGGTAACTAAAGAAGCCCTGGAGCAGTTACGCAGCGGCGTAAAGCTTAGTGACGGCATGGCTGCACCCGCTAAAGTAAAGCAAATGGCATCGGTAAAAATATGGCCACGTAATCCTCCCATTCGCCCGCGCGAAGGTCAAATAACAAGCTGGATCCAAGTGACAATAGTAGAAGGCAGAAATCGACAAGTACGCCGCATGGCTGCAGCCGTTGGCCTACCCTGCCTACGTCTTATTCGCATGCAAATCGGCGAGTGGAGCATTAAAGGTTTAAAGCCCGGCGAATCACGTACCGATACTGTAGCCCTACCCAGCGAATCAGTACTGCAGGCAACCAGCGGCGCAACCAAAAAAAATATTGATAAAAAATTCAGTGGTAATGTAACCCGCAGCAAGTACAAGAAGAATAAGCGCTAATGACCAGCACAACGCCTCTCGAACCTGAACGCTGGACGCCTCATGCAACGGTCGCCACCATCGTTGAAAAAGACGGCAAGTTTTTATTAGTAGAAGAGAAGCGCCTAATTAACTCGCAAGGTGATTTTGGCATCGTCTACAATCAACCCGCCGGGCATGTGGATGAAGGTGAATCTATCATGGCCGCCGCTATTCGCGAGACCTTAGAGGAAACGCGCTGGCAGGTTAAGTTAAAGCACCTTGTGGGCATTTATATATTCACGGCTCCTGCGAACAATGTGACTTACCATAGATACTGTTTTGCAGCAGAAGCAACAGTGCATCAAGCCGAAAGCCAGCTTGATGATGGTATACTCGATGCGAAGTGGTTGAGTTGGGAAGAAATCCAACAATTGGATAATCTACGCAGCCCCCTTGTAAAGCGCTGCATAAAAGACCATATAGATGGCAAGCATTACCCGCTAGACGTGATTTATGAATATGCAGATCATGAACACACTGATGACGAAAACAAATCTCAAGAGTTAGAAGACAGAAATGATTAACAAGCCAAAAGAAGAAACCCTCGTCATTGTCGGCATGTCCGGTGGTGTTGATTCCTCCGTATCCGCCCTACTTTTGCAGCAACAAGGCTACCAGGTGGAAGGCTTGTTCATGAAAAACTGGGATGAAGATGACGGCACAGATTACTGCACCGCTATGGATGACCTCACCGACGCGCAAGCGGTAGCTGACAAGCTGGGTATGAAACTGCATACCGCCAACTTCGCGAGTGAATACTGGGATAATGTTTTTGAACACTTCTTAGAAGAATACAAAGCTGGGCGCACGCCAAATCCCGATATACTATGCAACCGCGAAATCAAATTCAAAGCCTTTTTAGATTACACCAAAGTTTTGGGTGCTGATTACATCGCCACCGGACACTATGTTCGCCGTCGCGATACTGTCGTAAAAAATACGGGCAGCGAACAAGCACAACTATTACGCGGATTAGACGGCAATAAAGATCAAAGCTACTTTTTACATGCTGTTGCGGGCAGTGAAATCGCCCAAACGTTATTCCCTGTAGGCGAGCTCGAAAAACCTGAAGTACGCCGCATCGCCGAAGCGCACGACCTAATTACGCACAATAAAAAAGACTCTACCGGCATCTGTTTTATTGGTGAGCGTCGCTTCAAAGACTTTTTACAACAATACCTGCCCGCCCAACCTGGCGTTATCGAAACCCCAGAAGGCGACATCATTGGCAAGCACCAAGGACTTATGTACCACACACTAGGTCAACGCCAAGGGTTAGGTATTGGTGGCTTAAATGGTTATTCAGATGCTCCTTGGTATGTCGCACAAAAAGACCTTGAGCGTAATGTATTAATTGCAGCGCAAGGCAAGAACCATCCCATTTTATTCAGTCACTCTTTAACGTCGCAGCAAATTTATTGGGTTAACGAAGAGCCAGAACTGCCATTAACGTGCACCGCAAAAGTGCGCTATCGCCAAAGTGATCAAGTATGTACCATTACTAAAGATCAGGCCGGTGAGTATCACGTGGTATTTAAAGAGCCTCAGCGCGCCGTTACTCCAGGCCAAAGTGTCGTCTTTTATATCGACGAAGTGTGCTTAGGCGGCGGTGTTATCGAGAAGACCCAGGTTGACCCTGAACGTCCAATACAGTTTTAGTCGGAAATATAAATAACAAACCATGAGTCAAATCAATAAGCACGAACAACAAACCATCGCCTTGGCCGCTATTTTTCAAGCCGCCAGCCTGGTGGAGCAGCTCGCCCGCACCGGAGAAATCCCCACGCCTGAGCTAGAGCTATTAATAACCAGTTTATTTAAGCAAAACCCTAATGATTTCAATGAAATATACGGCTCCAGACCTAACCTACAAGCGGGCTATCACGGCATTTGTAAATTAATGGGCAACGACAGCGCTAAGTTAAAACAAGATATAAAGCCGGAAGTCATGCGCTACGCACTCAGTATTGTTCATTTAGAAAGTCGCCTGCGTAAAAACAGCCACATGATGAATCAGCTCGGCGAAAGCATTCACGCCAGCGTACGCCAAGCCGATCACTTTCATATCACCCACGAAAGTGTCATTGGCAGTCTTGCCGATACTTATCAGCAAACCTTAAGCACTCTTTCATTCCGCATCAAGGTCACGGGCAACCCTCAAATTTTACAAAACAGCCATAATGCGAACAAAGTTCGGGCCCTCTTACTTTCAGGTATTCGAGCGGCGATACTATGGCGTCAAGTCGGCGGCCGCCGCTGGCACTTACTGCTCAACCGTAAACGTTACATCAAGGATGCACAAAGCCTACTTTTCAGGTAAAATGCGCGCCTTAATTTTCCAGTTATATATTAATCTACTGACGAGAACCGAATCCCATGGAACTTTCTGCACTAAGCGCAATTTCCCCGATTGATGGCCGTTATGGCAGCAAAACTCAAGAGTTACGCTCGATATTTTCTGAGTTTGGCCTTATCCGCTGTCGTGTAGAAGTAGAAATTCGCTGGCTTCAGCGCTTAGCGGATCACACAGAGATTACTGAAATCACACCTTTCAGTGCAGCAACCAATGCTCAGCTAGATGCCATCGTCACCAACTTCTCAGAAGCTGACGCACAACGCATCAAAGATATCGAAGCAACCACCAATCACGATGTGAAAGCAGTTGAATACTTCATCAAAGAAACCTTCGCAGACAATGCTGAATTATTAGCGGTTTCTGAATTCGTTCACTTCGCGTGTACGTCTGAAGACATCAACAACCTATCTCACGCCCTAATGCTTAAAGCAGGCCGTGAAGAAGTAGCGTTGCCTTATATGCGTAAAGTAGCCAATGCCATCCGTGGTCTTGCTCATACCTACGCTGAGCTGCCGATGCTTTCACGCACACATGGCCAAACGGCGTCGCCTACCACGCTTGGTAAAGAAATGGCGAACGTAGTGGCACGCTTAGAGCGTCAAATCACTCAGTTAGAATCTGTACCGCTACTAGGCAAGATCAATGGCGCCGTAGGTAACTACAATGCTCACCTTTCTGCTTACCCTGCGATCGACTGGGCAGAAAATGCAAAAGTATTCATTGAGTCCTTGGGCCTAGCATTCAACCCATACACAACTCAAATCGAGCCACACGATTACATCGCAGAAATGTTTGATGCCATGGCGCGCTTCAATACGATCTTGATCGATTTCAACCGTGACATCTGGGCTTACATTTCAAATGGCTACTTCACACAGAAGACCATTGCTGGCGAAGTAGGTTCTTCTACCATGCCGCACAAAGTTAACCCAATTGACTTCGAAAACTCTGAAGGCAACCTAGGCATGGCAAATGCCATCATGGGCCACCTAGCACAGAAGTTGCCAATCTCGCGCTGGCAGCGTGATTTAACCGACTCTACTGTTCTTCGTAACATGGGTGTTGGTTTCGGCTACAGCTTAATTGCTTATCAAGCCGTTCTTAAAGGCGTTAGCAAGCTTCAGGTTAATGAGAAGAACATCGCTGCAGATCTGAACAACGCATGGGAAGTATTGGCTGAGCCAGTACAAACCGTCATGCGTCGCTTCGGCATCGAACAGCCATACGAAAAGCTTAAAGCAGTCACTCGCGGCAAAGCCATCACTAAAGAAATCATGGCTGAGTTCATCGAAACGCTAGACATGCCAGCAGAAGCCATTGCCGAACTTAAAGCAATGACCCCAGCATCTTATGTAGGCAACGCAGCAGAGCAAGCCAAAGCGGTTTAACAGCACTTACCACGGTGGGCATAGAGGCGGCTACGCCTCCGCGCACTCCGTGGTAAAAATCCTTAAAACCTGTATTATTCGCCGCAATCAACAAATCAGCACACGGTGAATCAAGTGGATATTTTAGGCAACATCAGCAAAGAACAATTTTTAAAAGAATACTGGCAGAAAAAACCTCTTTTGATTCGCCAAGCCTACCCAAATTTCGAACCACTAATACCCTCAGATGAATTGGCAGGCATGAGCCTTGAAGAAGAAGTCGAATCCCGCATCATTATAGAGAACGGCCCGAACTCTCCTTGGCAGTTAATCAGCGGCCCCTTCGAAGAAGAGACTTTTACTACACTACCGAAAGATAAATGGACCCTGCTTATTCAAGGTGTCGATCAATGGGTACCTGAAGCAGCCGACCTACTTCAAGACTTCAATTTCATACCGAACTGGCGCATTGACGACCTCATGATCAGCTTCGCCACAGACGGTGGCAGCGTTGGCCCGCATTACGATCAATACGACGTATTTTTACTGCAAGCCGAAGGAATGCGAGAATGGCGCGTAGGCCAAATGTGCAGCGAACATGATGAGTTCTTGAAAGAAACCAAATTACGTTTACTGGCCAAATTCGAAGAAACTGATCGCTGGGTATTAGAACCTGGCGACATGCTTTATTTACCCCCTCGACTTGCTCACTATGGCATTTCTCAGGGCAACTGCCAGACCTACAGCATTGGCTTCCGCGCCCCTAGCCAAAGTGAACTCATGCACAGCCTAGTCGACCAAATCGATGCCAGCAGCAATGAGGACCAACGCTATGGCGATCCAGAGCTTGTCCTGCAAGAAAACAGCGGCGAAATAAGCGCAGCGGCATTGCAGCAAGTACGGCAATTTATGACACAAGCCCTCGCCGATCCTGTCTTATTAAGCGATACCATTGGCAAGCTCATGACAGAAGCCAAATACCCACAAGAGCGCGATGATGATGAAGGTAAAAGCCAAAACTCATATCATATAAGCGACCTTAAGTATGACTTGCAAGTTATTGATATACAAAGAGAACTACACTCTAGATTCGCCTTTAATCAAAATGAAAACAGCCTCAGTTTCTACGCCGGTGGCAAGGTATATCCCATTGCACAAACCAGCCTAAAACTCGCACAATACCTCACTCAGCAGCGCCAATACAATGGACGCCAACTGCAAAGTTTTTGCGAAGATCGAAACAATGAAAAGCTGCTGCTAAGCTTATGGCAAGACGGTCACTTCTTTAGCGCCGAATAGCCTAGGAGCTTACATGGAAATTAACATAGTTAGCTGGGACGATGCCCAAACTGCGCTTCGCCTGATCCGTCAAAAGGTTTTCGTTGAAGAGCAGCAAGTACCCGAAGACCTAGAATGGGATCACCTAGACAAACAAGCGATCCACTTTTTAGGCAAAGAAGGCAACCGTCCTGTTGCCTGCGCTCGACTATTAAAAGATGGCCGGCTTGGCCGCCTTGCTGTGCTAAAAGATTACCGCACACATGGCTGGGGTGGTCGTATTTTGCGCGCTGCAGAAGAGCACTTACTCGATAAGAAAAAGAGTAAAATGTTTCTCAGCAGCCAAGCCAATAGCTACTATTTTTACTTTAAAAATGGCTATCGCCCTACCGAAGAAATGTCTTGGGATGCAGGCATTCCCCACATACAAATGCAAAAAATACTGAAACGCCCAAACCCGACCAGTAAGACTTACATACTCGGAGCCGACGATGAGAGCCATATTTCGAACCTGGCAGTCGCGAGCTCGGTCTGGTTTCAAATCGGCAGCAGTCAGTGTTCACGTGAAATCAATATCCAAATAAATGATCTAACACACCCACTCTTCAATAATGCCGCCTGCATCTCCAACCTAACCAGCTTCATTAAAAAGTCACGGCAAACTCAACTGCGGGTTTTAATTAATAAAGAAACCCCAGGATTATCAGAACACCCCCTACTTCAGCTACAGCATCGTATGAGTAGTCGCTTCAAGATCCGCGCTATAGACATGTTCAACAACAAAGAAGTGTACAGCAACCAAGTACTATTCGATCTATCAGGTTACTTAAGGTTTGACTACCAGACGACCCATTGCAACTTTAGCAACCGCTACAGCGTGCGCCGCCATCGTACGGAATTTGAGAAACTCTGGACTGACTCAAAAGAGCTTATAGAGGGGAAAAAGCTAAACATGTAAGCCACTTAATCGTACGTGTTAATGGAAAGCAGGAATGGACAGAAGAAAGAAGAAAACAGCTTTGGCTGCGCCCTAAAAAGCACACAGCCAAAGCGAGATCAGTTTAAGTTTAACTGATCGGTATAATTAATTAAAACAAAAACCAGCACGTGCAGAGCACTCACAACCCAAGTTAACTGACGACGAAGATCGTGATACGCCTCGGTATAAACCTTTCCAAACACTTTGTCAGACTCTAGGAAGCGAAGCATCCAAAAGCCGACCAATAACATTAAAACAGAAATATTCTGTGGCAAATATGAAGCAAACCAGCCCCATAAAAAGATAGCGATAGTAAAACCTAACTGCCAATCTTCAGCCTTTTTCTTTTTGGTACGCAACGCACCCCAACAGCTACCGGTTAAGAACATTAGAACTAAAAGCGAATAGTCCAAAAATACTTCTACAGAACCTGATACTGCAAAAAGAGCACCAGCAAAACCGACGGCCAAAGGAATTAAACCCGCGTATCCATACTTACGATCATTAGCAGCATCGATCATATTATTCCTCCTTTTTTATAAACAACAGCATTATAGCAGCTTTAATATTTTTCGCTGCTGCCATATTGCTTTACAATAGATAGATAATAAATCATTCGAGAGCCTTATGGTACACCTTCCAAACTCAATCAAAGAAAAAGCCCGCGACATTAAACTTGTAGTCTTTGATGTCGATGGAGTCTTAACCGACGGCACCTTAAGTTATAGCGAAAGTGGCGAAGAAGTAAAACATTTCAACGTCAAAGACGGCGTAGGCATCAAGCTACTCAACACCTACGACATCGTCACCGCAGTTATTTCAGCAAAAGATAGCGCCCCCCTTAGAAAGCGCATTGCTGATTTAGATATTCCTCATTTCTATCCTGCCTGCAAAGATAAATGGGAAAAGCTCAGCGAACTCATGAACGAACTTTGGGTAGAGCCTAACGAAGTATGCTACGTCGGCGATGATGTAATTGACTTAAAAGTAATGAAGCGCATTGGCTTAAGCATCACTCCCGCCGATGGCTTTTGGCTAGTCAAAGAACACTCCGACCTCATCACAGATGCCGCCGGTGGCAAAGGCGTTGCCCGCGAAGTAGCCGACATAGTGCTAGGCAGTAGAATGCCCCTAGAAGAAGCCTATATAAAGGCCATGCTGCCAGAATTCGAAAAGACAATAAATATTTAAAGCCTACAAAAAGACAAAGGGTTCCATTAACACCATGGCAAATTATAAAATCGTTATCCCTGCTCGATATTCAAGCAGCCGCTTACCAGGCAAGCCACTGATTGAACTCAGCGGCAAACCTATGATCCAGCATACTTACGAGCGCGCGCTTGAAACAGGCGTAAAAGAAATCGTAATCGCCACCGACGACCAACGTATTTATGATGTCGCAAAAAGTTTTGGTGCAGACGTAGTAATGACGCGCCCTGAACATGAAAATGGCACAGAACGCATTGCAGAAGTTGCTGAAATAAAAGGCTGGGATAAAGATGACGTACTGGTCAACCTACAAGGCGACGAACCGCTAGTACCAAAAGCACTCATTGAACAAACCGCTCAAGGATTGTTATTAAATCCAGAAGCCGGCATGAGTTCAATTTGCACCGCCATTGATAATGCAGAAGATGCGTTTGATCCCAATGTCGTTAAAGTAGTGCTCGATGGTCGTGGCTTTGCCATGTACTTTAGTCGCGCCGCAATACCTTGGGATCGTGAATTATACAAACACGGCCAAGATAAAATTACCGACATCATGCCCGTATATCGTCACATTGGCATGTACGGCTATCGCGTATCGTTCTTACAAAAATATACCCGCATGTCACAATGCCCAATCGAACAAGCCGAATGCCTAGAGCAACTGCGTGCACTTTGGTATGGAGAGAAAATTCACATGGGAATAACCACAACACCACCGGGTCATGGTGTTGATACGCCAGATGATATCGCACGCGTAGAAAAATTATTAGCCCAATAAGGCTGTTTAGAATCTCAGCGTCAAGAACAAGAACAAGAACAAGAACAAGAACAAGAACAAGAACAAGAACAAGAACAAGACTGAAATTCTAAATAGAGTAAAGTAAGCTTAAAGTGGCTTACTTTACTCAGCATAAATACTGCCAGGATCTTCATCATCAACCAATAGCTGCTAGGCCCAGCGCAATATCTTTCTGAATATCTTCAATAGATTCAAGCCCTACCGCAATTCGCACTAAACCATCACCAATACCTGCCCTCGCCCTATCCTCTGGACTTAAGCGACTGTGAGTGGTTGATGCTGGATGCGTTACCGTCGTTTTGGTATCCCCAAGATTGGCGGTAATCGAAATCATACGCGTACCATCAATGAGTTGCCAAGCAGCTTGCTGACCACCTTTCACTTCAAAAGAAAGCACACCACCAAAAGCCGACTGCTGCTTCTTAGCCAATTCATGACCTGGGTGATCTTCTAAGCCAGAATAGTTAACTTTTGTTATTTGCGACTGTTGCTGTAACCAACGTGCCAATACCATGGCATTTTCGCTGTGCGCTTTCATGCGCAGAGATAAGGTTTCTAAACCCTTTAGAAACACCCAAGCATTGAACGGGCTAAGCGTTGGACCCGCAGAACGTAATACGCCAATAACAGGCTCAATTAGTTGTTTACTGCCAACCACTGCACCGCCTAAGCAACGACCTTGGCCATCAATATACTTGGTGGCTGAGTGAATAATGAGATCAGCGCCAAACTTCAGTGGCTGCTGTAATGCGGGTGTACAGAAGCAGTTGTCGACGACTAATAATGCATCATGCTTATGAGCAAGATCGGCTAATGCCTGTAAGTCAGCGATTTCACTCATGGGATTTGAAGGTGATTCTAAGAATAACATGCGGGTTGTGCTATCAATGGCCTCTGCCCACGCCTTTAAATCAAGCAAGTCTACATAGCGCACATCAATGTTAAATTTGCGCACAAATTTTTCGAATAATACGTTCGTACTGCCAAACACATTGCGGGAAACAACAATACTATCCCCTGCTTTAAGATGCGCAATAACGACCGAATAAATGGCCGCCATGCCCGATGCTGTTGCGGCACAATCTTCGCCGCCTTCTAGCGCCGCTAAACGCTCTTCAAATGTGCGTACGGTAGGATTGGTATAGCGTGAATAAACATTCCCTTCTTCGTCACCCGAAAAACGTGCTGCCGCTTCTGCCGCCGAGTTAAAAACATAGCTACTGGTAAGATAAATAGCTTCGCTATGCTCACCATTGGCACTGCGAACATGGCCAGCGCGCACCGCTAACGTTTCAAAGTCAGCATCCGTTAAGTCAGACTGATAACGAAAATCTCTATCGGAAAATTTACCCATACTGATCTCTTCTAACCCTTTAATATTGATACAAACAGTTCTATACGCATGATTTTATACAACAAACGAAAAAACGGCCAGATAACTGGCCGCGAGAGAATCAAGCTTATGGCTTACATCAAGTTATGCTTGACCCGAGCTATTCTTGATCGTTATGCAAATCAATTGCAACATCTTCGGCTGAGTTAGCCGACGACTTTGAGGCATCACTTCGTGCTACCCGCAGGCGTTCGAAGTAGGCTTCATCGATGTCACCGGTCACGTATTGAGCGTCAAATACTGAACAATCGAATTCTTGCACTTCTGTACTCGCACCATTCAGGCAAGAACGCTGTAAGTCTTCGAGGTCTTGGTAAATCAACCAGTCTGCACCAATAGCCGTTTCAATTTCCGCCACCGTGCGATCATGAGCAATCAACTCTTCAACAGCAGGCATATCGATACCGTAAACGTTCGGATAGCGCACTTCTGGAGCTGCTGAGGCAAAATACACATTCTTTGCACCTGCTTCACGTGCCATTTCAATAATCTGATTACACGTTGTGCCGCGAACAATCGAATCGTCGACCAATAGAACATTCTTACCAGCAAATTCTAAAGCAATGGCATTAAGCTTTTGCTTTACCGATTTTTTACGCTGCTGCTGCCCTGGCATAATGAAGGTTCGGCCAATATAGCGGTTCTTCATAAAGCCTTCGCGATACTTAACCCCTAAGCGATTGGCAAGCTGCAAGGCGGAAGTACGGCTGGTATCAGGAATAGGAATAACCACATCAATATCATGATCTGGGCGTTCTTTCATGATCTTGCCCGCTAGGTATTCACCCATTTTTAAGCGGGCCTTATAAACCGAGATGCCATCCATAATGGAATCTGGACGAGCAAAATACACATGCTCAAAAATACAAGGGACTAGCTTTGGATCTTCAGCACACTGCTGGCTGAAAAACTCGCCTTCTTTGGTGATAACAATACATTCACCCGGTGCAATGTCACGCACAAGCTTGAAACCTAAACCATCGAGCGCAACACTTTCAGAGGCGACCATGTATTCCTTACCATGCTCGCGTTCACGTACGCCAAATACCGCAGGTCGAATACCGTTTGGATCGCGAAAGGCAACCAAGCCAAAGCCATTAATCATGGCAACCACTGAGTAGCCGCCACGGATACGCTGGTGCACTCTAGCAATCGCTTTGAAGATGGACTCAGGCGTTGGTATCAGCTCGCCTTGCTTTTGCATTTCATGAGCAAAAACGTTCAATAAAACTTCTGAGTCAGAGGTTGTATTGATATGACGTAGATCTTCTTTATAAAGATGCTCTGCTACTTCAGCCGCATTGGTTAAGTTACCGTTATGCGCCAGTGTTATGCCATAAGGGGAGTTTACATAAAATGGCTGTGCTTCGGCTGAGCTTGAACTACCCGCTGTTGGGTAGCGAACGTGGCCAATGCCAATATGGCCGACAAGGCGTTTCATGTGGCGAGTACGAAAAACGTCACTCACCAATCCGTTATCCTTGCGAAGAAATAACTTATCATTATGCCAAGTTACGATTCCGGCAGCATCTTGTCCACGATGCTGAAGGATCGTCAGTGCATCATAAATGCTCTGATTGACATGTGACTTAGCAACTATACCCACTATTCCGCACATGCGTAATAAACCTCAAATTAAGCTATAAGTTATTTGTATATGACATCACATGATCAGTGGCTGTGGGCAAAATCTTTCTTGCCCAATCCGCTAATATTTCTAAGTGTGGCATGAGTGTCGAATCTTGCCACCAAGGGTCTTGAGGCACTGCGGTGTATTGCAGTCCATAGACTATGGCAACCAGAATAAGTAGACCTCGAACAAACCCGAAAACCATGCCAAAGACACGGTCGGTGCTCGAAAGTCCGGTAATGCGGATCATTTCAACGACTAGATGATTAACCATGGCACCAATAGTGACGGTGCCTGCAAATAAGATAATAAAAGCGACAACCCAACGGGCTGAAGGAGTGTCGATATAATCGACTAATAAGGTGGCAAGATTTCCACTGAAAACGCGAGCAACAACAAATGCGGCGATCCAGCTTATTAAAGACAGTGCTTCTTTAACAAAACCACGTCGTAAACTAAGGGCTGCGGAGACAATTAAAACCGCTAATATAGCCCAGTCAATACTCGTCATGCTGCTTCTCAACTCGTTGACTGTATAGGAAAGACGCGGATTCTAACAAAGCCATGCTGCTACCGCTACTATTCCGGCGTATATTGCCGTAAACGAATGTTTTTTATGCCTGTTTTTTGGTTTAGCTCGGCCTTTGCATGCTCTGCTTTTGCCCGCTGTAACATGGGCCCAACGTAGACGCGGTCATAGGTCCCGGTGCCGTTCTTAAGAATATAAGCTTTATATCCTTGGGTACGGAGTGAGTCTCTTAGTTCAATCGCATTTTTGCTGCTTTTGAACGCGCCAACTTGCAAGGTCCATGCAATGGGGGCTCCTTGCGGTGTTAAGCCAGCGCGATCTCCTGCAACATTAGGATCTTTGGGGTCGTCTTGTAGGGCATATTGAGGCTCAGGGGCTGTTATTTTTTGCTCAAAACTGCCTGTCTCTAAAGCATTCAATTCAATGCGCACACGACTACTTTGTTTTTCGTCGACCCAGCTTGGGGTCTCAGGCTTTACAGGGATTAAGGTTGTATCACCCTCATCTAAATGATTGTCTTTCAACACATTAGGCAATACCAAGGCCAATGCCAGCACCGTTGCAACTGCACCTAACATCCGGGCTTTAAGGTTTGTCTCCATTATCCAACCACTCGCTTTGCCTATTTTTCGATTGTTGATGTACTTGTTTGGCTTAGACCTTCAATACTGCTTAAGGCTTGCTCTGCAGCAGACACGGTTAGGAATGAACCTATAATAAGGATTTCATTACTGTCTGATTTTTCATCACCTGAACTTTCATAAATCGCCTGCAGACTGGCTATCATGGCATGTTTGACGGTGTCGTGACAGCTTAGCTTTTTATCACAGCCTGAGGATTCAATACGGCTGTGTAATGCTTTACTCGACTGCCCTCGATAACCTTGTAAGCCCGCCAGATGCCAGCAATCAATTTGCGGTAATGCCGCCACAACTGTGGCTGGATTTTTATCGGCTAGCATGGCCAGAACCCCGACATTACAGGTTTTGAGCTGCTCCGATAAAAATTCAGCCGCTTGTGCATTATGGGCAACATCAAGAATGAAAGTGACAGGAAGGCCGTTGTATTCGCAAGGATAGTAACTTAATCGCCCTGCTACGCGAGTATTACTGACCGCTTTTTTAATACCTTCACCATCAGGTAATAAATTAATGGCGCGCAAACCCGCAATAGCGCTCGCGATATTAAAATAGGGAATATGACCTTGTGGCAAGATAATACTGCCACCTCCCATCTCCAGTCGCCAGCCCGAATTTTTTAATGATAGAGGGTCTTTTGATGATATAAAAAAGTCTTTGCCTTGATATAAAGTATTCGCTTGAAGACTATTGGCTGCATCAACAAAACCCTTAGGTGCATTCAACTGCCCGCAAATAAGCGGTTTATTGGCTCGAGCAATACCTGCCTTTTCCATACCGATAAGATCTAAGGTATCGCCTAGCCAGTCTTGATGATCAAGCCCGACACTGGTAACGATGGCTAGGTCGGTATCAACAATATTCACAGCGTCTAAGCGTCCACCCAAACCAACTTCTAGAAGCGCAACATCCACTTGCCACTGTTGAATTTGCCACAATGCTGCCAAAGTGCCAAATTCAAAATAGGTTAAGGGAATATTACCACGAGCTTGCTCGATTGCCGCAAAGGCTTGGCATAGCTCGTCATCGGTCGATAAACGTGCACTGGTCGCTGAATCGCGGCGATTAATGCGTTCGTTATATTGGTGTATGTGGGGAGAGTTGTAACACGCAGAGGTTAAACCCTTCTCCGCCAATAACTGCCCTAACAGAGCCGTTGTTGTGCCTTTACCGTTTGTGCCGCCTACGACAATAACCACAGGAGCGGGCTTGAATAACTCCAGGGTTTGCGCGACCTGAGTCACGCGCCCTAGCCCCATTTCAATATCAGCAGGGTGGGTTGACTCAAGGTGAGCCAACCATTGGTCTTTAGTTGCGCCAGCGATTTTCATTTTGGTCTAGCACTCACTATTGCTCAACATCCATTATTAATTAGCATCCATTGCCTTACGCATATCAGCCAAAACAGCTTTCACTTCAATGATCGCTTTTTCTGGCTGGTTAGCATTTGCGGCAATTTTATTAACCAATGCTGAGCCGACAATAACGCCGTCTGCAACGGTGGCAACTGCCGCGGCGGCTGTACCGTTATTAATACCAAAGCCAACACCCACAGGGATATCGACTCGGCTACGAATGCGTTCAAGATTTTTACTCACATCTGCAACGTCAATTTCGGCACTGCCCGTTACACCTTTAATCGACACGTAATACACATAGCCCGAGCTGTACTTAGCAATTTCACTAATACGTGCGTCGGTTGTTGTTGGAGCAATTAGGTAGATAATATCCAAACCATGATCAGCGAATATTTTTGCGTTCTCACCCGACTCTTCTGGTGGCATATCGACCATCAATACGCCGTCAACACCCGCCGCTTGAGCTGCGTCTGCAAAGGCAACATAGCCCATCGCTTCAACGGGGTTTAAATACCCCATCAAAACAATAGGGGTCTTTTCATTCGTGGTACGAAATTCTTTAACCATGGCAATCACGTCTCGCAACGACGTGTTATGCAATAAGGCACGCTCACATGCCAACTGAATAGTCGGGCCGTCGGCCATAGGGTCTGAAAAAGGCACACCTAATTCAATGATATCAGCCCCCGCTTCTACCA
Source organism: Oleispira antarctica RB-8 (assembly GCA_000967895.1). Lineage (GTDB taxonomy): Bacteria > Pseudomonadota > Gammaproteobacteria > Pseudomonadales > Oceanobacteraceae > Oleispira > Oleispira antarctica. The sequence continues at coordinate 2,015,751 of FO203512.1, read as the reverse complement.
ACCCATGCATTAAACCAACCGTAACAGAAGGATTAGGATCCCCCGCTGTTACATAAGGAATTAATGCTTTTTTACCGTTTGCTTTTAATTCTGAAAATAAAGCAGCAATGCGACTCATAATAATTTCCTCTACTTTATTTAAGCGTCATAGCCGTCTAGGCCGTCTATGCCAGCAACGGTATGAATGTCTTTATCACCACGACCCGATAAATTCACAACAAGGACTTGATCAGGGCGCATATCTTTCGCCATTTTCATTGCATGAGCAATGGCATGACTTGATTCTAGTGCAGGCATAATGCCTTCAATGCGGGTTAATGCACGAAAAGCATCAAGCGCTTCTTCATCAGTCGCAGCAACATATTCAGCGCGACCAATGTCTTTTAACCATGAATGCTCTGGACCAACACCGGGGTAATCCAAACCTGCAGATATCGAATGGGTTCCCATAATTTGGCCGTTGTCGTCTTCCATTAAGTAAGTACGGTTACCGTGTAATACTCCAGGGCGACCTTTACATAAGGGTGCCGCGTGATCATTACCCAGCAAGCCTAAACCGCCAGCTTCAACACCGATCATGCGCACATCGTGCATATTCAGGTAAGGATAGAACATACCAATCGCATTAGAACCACCACCAATACAGGCAATCAGCGCGTCTGGCTGACGACCTACTTGTGCCTCACACTGGCGAATGGTTTCACGACCAATAATGCTTTGGAAATCACGCACTAACATTGGGTATGGGTGTGGACCAGCTGCGGTACCTAAAATATAAAAAGTATCATCAACATTCGTTACCCAATGACGCATCGCATCGTTCATGGCGTCTTTTAACGTTTTGGTACCCGACTCAACAGATATAACTTCGGCACCTAACAATTGCATACGATACACGTTTAGCTTTTGGCGCTCGATATCTGTCGAGCCCATAAATACCTTACATTCCATACCTAAACGCGCAGCAACCGTGGCTGTTGCAACGCCGTGTTGACCTGCGCCTGTTTCTGCAATGATTTTTTTCTTGCCTGAATACTTAGCCAATAGCGCTTGGCCAATGGTATTGTTTATTTTATGCGCGCCCGTGTGGTTAAGATCTTCACGCTTTAAATAGATTTTAGCGCCACCACAATGCTTAGTGAGCTGCTCGGCAAAATACAGAGGCGATGGACGGCCGACGTAATGTGCTAAGTCATTATCGAACTCAGCCTGAAAAGCAGGGTCTTTTGACAATTTACTGTATAGCGCTTCCAATTCATCAAGTGCTGCACTTAACGTTTCAGAAACAAAACGCCCTCCATAAATACCAAAGTGCCCTTTAGCATCTGGTAGTATCGGTAGATCTTTTTCACTTACTGAATTGTTCTTATCGTTCGACATTGCGAACCTCGCTTATAAAATCTTTAATTTTTTGTCTGTCTTTGATGCCCTTACTGGCCTCGACACCCCCACTTACATCTACGGCGAAAGGCTGTACTTGGTTCACGGCATCAGCAACATTATTTGCATTCAAGCCCCCGGCTAATACCCAAGGGATTGATAATTCGGGAATTAATCGCCAATCGAACGCCTGGCCAGTTCCGCCAGGCAAGTTCTCCACATAGGCATCCAACAATAAAGCCTTGGCATCCGGATACTGTTGTACTGCGCGATGAATATCTTCTGCGCTGCGTACACGAATGGCTTTCATATAGGGACGATTAAATTGGCGACAAAACTGGGGGGTCTCATCACCATGAAACTGCAACAGATCAAAACTGCAGACCGTTAAGGCACGGACAATTTCTTCCGCACTTTCATTAACAAAAAGCGCGACAGTGGTCACGAAGGCTGGGGAGTCTTTGATCAGTAGCGCTGCTTGCTCCGCCGTAACCGCTCTTGGGCTAGGCGCATATAAGACGAAGCCGAGAGCATCGGCGCCCTCTGCTACAGCAACTTGAACATCTTGATTACGGGTTAACCCGCATATTTTTATTCGCACTTTACTCACAAAAGCACACTTAATTTTGATAATAGGAAAGGAAGGTGGAGTCTAACAGAATTTCTTTACTTACACAGCCAAGGCTCAACAAAAACAGGGCCCCATGCGTGAGAAGGAATCGCAAATTCAGCAGGATATTCTACGCCAACAAAGTATAGGCCAGCTGAAGGTGCCGTTACACCACCTAATGCTCTATTCTTTTGCGCTAGCAATTCCCCACTCCACTCTATCGGTTTGCGCCCCATCCCGATAGGCATCAATACACCTGCGATATTACGAATCATGTGATACAGAAACGCATTGGCCTGAACTTCGATCATAACAATATCACCGTAACGGCGAACTGAAATATCCTGAATGGTTCTAACAGGGCTTTTTGCTTGGCAGTCTTTCGCGCGATAAGAGGTAAAATCGTGCTTACCTAAAAGCGACTGAGCCGCTTCATGCATCTTATGCTCATCCAACGGGAATTTGCACCAAGTTAACTGATCATGCATCAACCCCTGCTTGATTTCTTTATTAAAAATCAAATAGCGATAGCGACGACTGGTCGCCCCAAACCGCGCATGGAATGACGCATCAATTTCACTAATCCAGCGCAACGCAATACCATCGGGAAGATAAGTATTAACACCCATCATCCAATTATGAGGTCGGCGAATAGCGTGAGTATCAAAATGAATGACTTGGGTAGATGCATGAACCCCGGCATCTGTGCGACCTGCACAAGTAACCGCAATAGGTTCATTAGCAACTCGACTGAGAGCTTCCTCCAGAGCCGCCTGAATAGTTGGCTCCGGATGATGCTTCTGCCGCTGCCAACCATGGAAATGAGCTCCATGATATTCGACAATTGCGGCATTTCTTACGATTACTTTGTCTTGCGTATTAACGACTTCTTTACTGTCAATCTGCATGGTCAACTGTATTTATCCAATGCTATCCATGAGGGCGCGAGCATCATGCTTTTGCTGGTCACTACCTTCAGCAACCACCTCTTGCAATAACTCTTTGGCACCTTCGCTATCTTCCATATCCAGATAAGCACGGGCTAAATCAAGCTTCGTTGCACACTCATCAGTACCCGCTAAGAAATCAAATTCATCGTCAGCAGCGGCTAGCTGATCAAGGTCAATTTCTTGCCCTGACGCTTTATTAACATTCACTTCTTCAGAACCGGGGTCGGTCGTAAAGTCTGGTAAGTCTTCAAGTTCATTTAAATCGAATTCTGAATTCGCTTCAAAATCAGCAATATCTTCTAGCTCAGCAACGTCTTCAGTAATAGAAGGTTCAGATTCCGCAATCGGCAAATCATCAAGTTCGGCTTCAAACCCTTTCAAATCGCCGTCTAATGAATCAGCTTCAAACCCAGTCTCATCAAGATCAAACTCAGGCAGTCCTCTAACTTCTTCATCAGCTTCATCATCAGAGTCAAGCAAACTTGCTAGCTCAGCAATTTCAGCGGAGGAATCATCACTTGCCATAGACGCAAGATCAATAATTGTTCCGTCTTCAGATAAGCTGACATCTTGCTCATCACTGGCAATATCTGATAGCTCCGCCAAATCAAATTCATCACTCAGTAACTCACTTGAATCTTCTTCGAGCATCGGAATATCGTCAAGTGATGCCAATTCATCATCAGAATCCAGTGTAGGGATATCATCCAGACTTTCTAAATCATCTAGGCTTTCTAGATCATCCAGACCCTCAACCGCATCAAGCGTTGGGACGTCTTCAAGTGTTGGTATTGACGCATTATCATCAAAATCAAATTCGATATCGAAATCTTCATCAATACTCAACTCAGTGTCGAGATTAACAGTATCAGTACCGATAGCGTCTGTAGCAGTTGCTTCCTTAGGTAAGTCTAAATCATCTTCCTCTAGCGCATCAAGAGATGATGCAAAATCACTCGTAGCATCATCTGACTCGGTCAAATCAAGAGCGGCATCAAAATCTATACCACCTGCAAAATCATCATTTGAATCTGCCAACGTTTCCATATTAATACCGACATCGGCATTTTCAGAAGCAAAGTCGTTCATCATCAACGTTTCATCTTCACCCGATATAGGTGAACTTAAACGACTGCGCATGGCTACGGCTTTTTCGTTAGATTCTAAATCGCCAATTGAATTTAACTCAAGTTCGGCTTCAGCAAATGAAGTCGCGTCATCTGTTTCTAAATAAACTTCAAGCAACTTGATGCGCAAATCAACACGACTCGGCTCTTGCTCAATTGAGTTTTTCAGCAAATCAGCTGCTTGATCAAAACGTCCATAAGCGATGTAAATTTCTGCTTCACCAATAATATCAGCCGTCTGAGCAACCGTGTCAGATTCTTCTAAATTAGCTTCCGCGTCGTCTTCATCAGAACCACCAATACCGTCTAATAAATCATCATTCAACTCATTATTATCAGCAACAGCTTGATCATCTTCATCAAATTCAAAACTATCTAATGATGATCCATCAAGTTCGCCTTCTGAAAACTCAAAGTTTTCATCGAAGCCTGCCATTGCAGGATCCTCAAGTTCTTCTTTAGCTGCACGGCGTTTTTTAATTCCAAGACCAATAAGCGCTAGCAATAATGCAACGCCGCCAGCAATGCCACCCATTAACGCAGGTTTTGCCATTAGTTCAGCAAAAAAGCCTTTTGGCTTATAGCGATCTTCGGCTTGTTGCTGCATTTGAGCAGCCGCTAAGGCTGGATCTACTTCAGCAACTGTCTCAACGTCTTCTGTTTTAGGCTCTGTAGCCGGCTCTTCATAATTAAAGTCTTCGGCGCCGGTTAGCGTTTCATCACCCTCGACGATCGAGTCTGTATCAGCATCCGTCAATTCATTCATAGAAGCAGCCGCGTCTTCTGGCAAAGAATCTGCCACTGATTCAGCTTGAGCTTCTTTTTGCAGTTCTAATGTTTGGATACTTGCCAGCTGATCATCTTTTAAAGAGACCAAGCGCTGCAGTGTCGCAATTTGCTCTTCTAGAGATGCGAGGCGTTCTTTTAAATCATTATTTTCTAAGGTGCTAGTATCAAGAGTTTCCAAAGCAATCGCTAAATCGTTTTGAATACCTTCTTGACGGCCATTACCCGCTGCGCCACTTTCGATATCACCGCTTGCGCCTGCTGACTCAGCAACTTGGCTTTGCTTAGCAAGAAGCTTCAGCTCACCACCTTCATTAAGCTGTTCGGCTTTATTGGTCTGACCCGCATTCGCCGTTGCATCAATCTGAGCCCCTGCTGTTTTAAGTTCACGGTTTTGACGCATGACTTCATTAACAGCTTGGCTATCATTACGCGCCGCTATTTGCTGCTGATTTGGGATACGCAAAACTTGGTGCGTTTTTAAACGATTAATATTGCCATTTATAAATGCGCCGGGGTTGCTGTCTTGAATCGCCAACATCATTTGCTGTGGCGAGACCTTACGACTAGGTCGCGTATTAATTGCGATCTCCCATAAGGTATCGTCTTTTTGTACCTTGTAAGTACCTGGCGCAGCTGCTTCAGCTTCCCAACGATTCACAGGCTTAGTTTTTACGGCTGCGACCGTTTGAGTTTTTACTTGCTGAGGTGCTTCTTGCGCAGTAAAAGGCTGTATTTGATCATCAAACACAGGCGGATCAAGTAAGAGTGTGTATTCTCTTAATACCCGACCGGATGGCCAATTGACTTGAACTAAGAAGTTTAAAAAGGGTTCAGTAACAGATTTATCACTGGTTAAAACGATACGATTCCCTTTAATTTCAAAATCGATATCACTTAAAAAGAATACTTTCTCTACACCTGCACGGTCAAAATCGCCGTCAGAAGCTAAAGATGGCTTGATTTCCCACTCAGTAAGATCGTCAATATTGGTCAGCTCTATCTCTGCTTGTAGAGGCTGATTGAGTGTGGACTTTAATTCAAGCTCACCCATACCCAGTGCAAACACATTGGTGCTTAGACCAAGGGTGCTGGTGATCACTAGAGTACTTAAAAGCGTGCGCTTCATTCTCTGCTTCCTTGTTGTTATTAGGCTGCTTGATGCCGGTTTTGCAAACAATAAAACCAAATTAAGTTCATGAATCTTAAGTCCGTTTCAAATAAAACGTATAGATTCCTTTCATTAGTAATCGTAAGTATCAATTATAAATAGAGTTTTCGCAATGTTTGAAAATCGATAACTCACGTTTGACGCGGCTTTCAGGCTATCTTTTGACCAATTTCCAAAACTAAAGTGTGAGCTCATTCACAAAACGAAACATCATGACTCAAAATGTCCAATGCTTCATTTTGCGAATTTCGCTTTATTACCTACGAATACGCTAACATTTAATCTTCTAAAAGAATGCGTAGCATGCGACGTAACGGCTCCGCTGCGCCCCATAATAGCTGATCGCCAACAGAGAAAGCGTTCAAGTATTCAGGACCCATATTCATCTTACGCAAGCGACCCACCGGAACGTTCAAAGTACCCGTTACGGCCGTTGGCGTTAGATCTCTAATAGTGGCTTCTTTCGTATTAGGTACAACACCAGACCATTGGCTATGCTCGTTTAGCATGGCGTTAATTTCATCCATCGGCACATCTTTTTTCAGTTTGATGGTGAATGCCTGGCTATGACAGCGCATTGAACCGATACGTACGCAGTTTCCGTCAACAGGAATAATATTACTCCCAGTGGCTAGAATTTTGTTGGTTTCGGCCTGCCCTTTCCATTCTTCTCGGCTCTGGCCATTTTCTAGCTCGGAGTCGATATAAGGAATTAAGCTGCCACCTAGCGGTACGCCAAAGTTAGTCGTATCCATTGTGCCGTTACGCTGAGTTTCAGCAACGATACGGTCAATGTCTAGAATTGCACTACGCGGATCAGCCAATTTATCAGCAACCGCTGAGTTCAATTGGCCCATTTGGGTCAACAATTCACGCATGTGCTTAGCGCCGCCGCCAGAAGCTGCTTGATACGTTTGCGAGCTTAACCACTCAACCAAACCATTTTCAAACAAACCACCCAGGCCCATCAACATTAATGAGACAGTACAGTTACCGCCCACGAACGTCTTAGTGCCGTTATGCAGCGCGTCTTTAATCACGTTCTTATTCACTGGATCCAATACGATCACAGCGTCATCTTTCATACGCAAGCTTGATGCTGCGTCGATCCAATGACCTTTCCAGCCAGCGGCCATCAACTTTGAATAGACGGCCGAGGTGTAATCACCGCCTTGGCAGGTAATAATCACGTCCATCGCTTTTAATTCGTCGATGTCTAATGCATCTTTAAGCGCAGGCGCTTCTTTACCGCCAAAAGCCGGAGCTGCTTGCCCTGCTTGTGAGGTAGTAAAATATACTGGGTTGATATCAGCAAAGTCGTTCTCTGCTTCCATGCGTTGCATTAGCACAGAACCCACCATCCCACGCCAGCCTACTAGACCTACAGTTTTCATTTTCTCTCCCTATCTATAGCGGTTTTAAAACGCTCGATAAATAAAATTCTTGGCTAATTAAAGCGCTTTTACGACGGCGGCACCCATTTCTGAAGTGCTTACTTTTGTCATGCCTTCAGAATAGATGTCTGGAGTACGTAAGTTTTGATCAAGCACGTCACTCACGGCTTTCTCAATCGCGTCAGCCGCAGCATTTTCACCTAGCGAGTATCTTAACATCATTGCAGCAGAAAGGATGGTTGCCAATGGGTTTGCGATACCTTGGCCAGCAATGTCAGGTGCGCTACCGTGACAAGGCTCATACATGCCTTTATTGTCTTTATCTAAAGACGCTGAAGGTAGCATACCAATTGAACCCGTTAGCATGGCCGCGGCATCCGATAAAATGTCGCCAAACATGTTGCCTGTTACTATTACATCAAACTGCTTTGGTGCACGTACAAGCTGCATCGCGGCGTTATCAACGTACATGTGCGAAAGCTCTACTTCTGGATAGTCCTTCGCCATTTCCGTCATAATTTCACGCCACAATACCGTTACTTCAAGTACGTTAGCTTTATCAACGGAACACAGTTTACCGCCCCGTTTTTTAGCCGCTTCAAAAGCAACCTTGCCGATGCGACGAATTTCAGACTCACGGTAAACGTAAGTATTATAACCTTCGCGCTCGCCATTTTCTAATGTACGAATGCCGCGTGGCTGACCAAAGTAAATGCCGCCCGTTAGTTCGCGTACGATTAATATGTCAAGACCCGAAACAACTTCAGGTTTCAATGATGAAGCATCTGCAAGCTGTGGGTACAAGATCGCTGGGCGCAAGTTGCCGAACAATTCAAGACCGGAACGAAGACCCAAAAGACCTTTCTCAGGACGCATTTCGCGATCTTCAAGCGCATCCCATTTAGGTCCGCCAACGGCACCTAAAAGAATGGCATCAGCGGTTCTGGCTTTTTCCATGGTTTCAGCAGGCAATGGATGACCGTTAGCATCATAACCAGCGCCACCCACTAGACCATGATCAAACTCAAGACCTAGATTAAATTTTGCATTCACAGCAACCAATACATTTTCTGCTTCGGTTACGATTTCTGGACCAATACCGTCACCCGGTAAAATCAATACTTTCTTAGACATTCTTAATTCCAACTTAACTATTCAATAATTTAACACTATGATTTTTAAAACAACCAAGGCGAGGATACTTTGCGTGTCACTTCATACGCAGTAATGTCGTCGGCATCTTGCAAGGTTAAGCCAATGTCGTCTAAACCGTTTAATAAGCAGTGCTTGCGGAACGCATCAACATCAAATGGAATGCTATCGCCATTGGGTTTAATGATGTTTTGATTCTCTAAATCAATCGTCAATTCATAACCTTCAGTCGCCGTTACTTCTGCAAATAACCCATCAATAATAGTTTCCTCTAAAACGATCGGTAATAGACCATTTTTAAAACTGTTATTGAAAAAGATATCGGCATAGCTTGAGGCAATAATGACATTGAACCCAAAATCTTCCAATGCCCAAGGCGCATGCTCACGCGAAGAACCACAACCAAAATTCTCACGAGTAATCAAAACAGACGCGCCTTTATAACGAGGCTGATTTAATACAAAATCCGGGTTTAACGGACGACCTGAATTATCCGCATCTGGCTGACCTTCATCAAGGTAGCGTAATTCATCAAACAAGTTTGGGCCAAAACCACTGCGCTTGATTGATTTTAAAAACTGCTTCGGAATGATCATGTCCGTATCGATATTGGCGCGATCCATCGGAGCGACGATACCGCTTTGCTTAACAAATGCTTTCATTATAACGCTCCTTATTTAACCAATTCAAACTGACGAACATCAACAAAGTGACCCGCAATCGCTGCAGCCGCAGCCATCGCTGGACTGACCAAATGCGTACGACCGCCATAGCCCTGACGACCTTCAAAGTTGCGGTTAGACGTTGAAGCACAATGCTCACCGCTGCCCAACTTATCGGCGTTCATTGCCAAACACATAGAGCAGCCTGGCTCACGCCATTCAAAGCCTGCTTCAATGAAAATCTTATCCAAACCCTCTTTTTCAGCTTGCTCTTTAACCAAACCAGAGCCTGGAACAACCAAAGCCTGAATCACAGATTCGGCCACTTTATTGCCTTTGGCAACAGCGGCGGCGGCGCGTAAATCTTCAATACGGCTATTAGTACAAGAACCGATAAAAACACGATCAAGATTAATATCAGTAATCGCTTGGCCCGGGGTTAAACCCATGTATTCATAAGCACGGGCAAAACCACTGCGCTCTACATCGTCTTTTGCGTCTTCCAACGTCGGCACAAAGCCATCTACCGTAGTAACCATTTCAGGAGACGTGCCCCAAGTCACCTGCGGTTTAATATCTTCTGCCTTAACGTTCACAACTTTATCGAAAACAGCATCATCATCAGAGACTAAATCAGCCCACTGCGCGACGGCCATTTCCCAATGATCGCCCTTCGGTGCAAAGTCGCGCCCTTTGACATAGGCAGCGGTCAATTCATCAAAAGCAACCATACCTACACGTGCACCGGCTTCGATTGCCATGTTGCACATAGTCATACGACCTTCCATGCTCATGCTGCGAATCGCGCTGCCGCCAAATTCCATTGCACAACCATTACCACCTGCTGTGCCAATTACACCAATTACATGCAAGACCACGTCTTTACCCGTAATGCCGTCGCCTAAGGTGCCTTCAACCTTGATTAACAGGTTTTTCATTTTACGCTGAATCAAACACTGAGTCGCTAATACGTGCTCAACCTCAGACGTGCCAATACCGTGAGCCAGCGCCGCAAATGCACCGTGTGTTGCTGTGTGAGAATCACCACAAACAACCGTCATGCCAGGCAAAGTTGCGCCCTGTTCTGGGCCAACTACGTGAACGATACCTTGACGTTTATCCATCATATCGAACTGAGTAATACCAAACTCATTACAGTTGTCATCCAAGGTTTGAACTTGAATTTTAGACACAGGATCTTGAATGCCTTGAATACCAACAGCGCGTTCTGTTTTCGTCGTTGGTACGTTGTGATCAGGGGTCGCTAGGTTAGCGCTAAGCTTCCACGGCTTACGACCGGCGATACGAAGACCTTCAAACGCTTGCGGCGAGGTTACTTCGTGTAATAACTGGCGATCGATGTAAATTAAAGCCGTGCCATCATCGCGTTGCTTGACCATGTGGGAATCCCACAACTTGTCATAAAGTGTTTTAGCCGTCATTGCGCTCTCTCATAGCTGTATGATTAATTTTAATAAGAAGTCTATTCAATATAAGACTCTTCAACAAAAGTCTCTGTATGCTTCTTTTATGGCTTTATCATACGAAATAATCACAAATAACTCCAATTCATATTTTTCATAAAGTGTATTACTATTAGGAATACCTATAGAAATATTCCTAGAAAGACCTGTCGAAATACTTTGCGCGGCATGTTAAAGAATGGAGAGACCCGCATGGATATACAAGCCCTCACAGCCTTTATTGCCGTAGCCGAACACAAGTCATTTTCACTCGCCGCCGAGCAATTACACCTTACCCAGCCCGCGATCAGCAAGCGCATCAAAGGATTAGAAGAACAACTCAACAGCCCTCTTTTTGATCGCCACAATCGCAGCCTAAGCCTTACCGATACGGGTCACTCACTCCTGCCAAAAGCTAAAGAAATTGTACAGCTGGTAAGAGATACCCAGCTTTCGATGCGCAATATGAATCATCAAGTGGAAGGCAGATTGAAGCTCGGTACGAGCCATCATATTGGCTTACACAGACTACCGCCGTTTTTAAAATCATTTGTGAGCCAGTTTCCATTAGCTGAACTTAATTTAAGTTTTATGGGGTCTGAGTCTGCCTATCAAGCGGTTGCTCAGAGAAAAGTTGAGCTGGCATTAACAACATTAGAAACATCGAATACTAATAATTCTCCAGAAGGCATGATCAGTGAAGTGCTTTGGCACGATAAAATGGTCTTTGTCTGCGCTAAAGAACATCCACTTAATCAGCTAGCGCATGCTCAGCTGAGGGATTTGAGTACATACCCTGCCATTCTGCCGGAGGCGAATACCTTTACTTTTAAACTGCTGGTGGAGAAATTTAAACAGCAAAATCTGACTTTGCATACCCCCATGCCAACCAATTATTTAGAGACAATAAAGATGTTGGTCTCTGTTGGTTTAGGCTGGAGTTTATTGCCCGAGTCTATGCTCGATAACGCCGAAGAAATTGGATTAGCAGAACTGAAGATTGAGCAAATAACACTCACTCGCCCTCTAGGTTTTCTTTATTTACAAGATCGCACACTATCAAATGCCGCAAAAGCTTTTATCGCCCTAATAAAGGCTTAAACTATTGATTTAGAACAACGATTTGTCAATCACCTGTAATACATTAGAGTTATGTATTACATTGATATAAAACAAGCATTTAAAGGAGCTAACCATGCTAGATATTAATCATATTCTTGTCGTTTTAGATAGCGATCACCCAGAGCAGCCCGCTTTTGATCGTGCCCTAGCACTCGCCAGCTCAGTTAAAGCCGATATTACGATTCTAGGCAGCTGCTACGAAGCCTACTGTGAAGAAAGCTCTTCTCTTGAACTCGAAACAAAAAACAAAATCAAAAACGCCCTTATAAACAATCGTCAGCTGTGGCTTGATACCTTTGTTGATGAAGCCGAAAAGCAAGGCATTGAAATATCCACCGAAGTTCATTGGCAAAAGAACCTACACAATGCCGTAATGGCCTCAATGAATACGTCAGATTTTGACCTTGTTATTAAAGGCACTAAGCCACACAGCATTGTCGACCGTATTTTCACTCACAGCGACTGGAACTTATTACGTCACTGCCAAGCACCCGTATTATTGGTTAAGTCCTCCAAACCTTGGGCGAATAATCGAATTTTAGCGTCGATTGATGCAACGTCACACGACGAAAGCCATAAATTGATTAATGAAAACATTCTCGATTTTGCAGAGCACCTAGCCGACCATTTTAAGACAGACCTGCATCTAGTTAATTCCTACCCGATGGTTGCTCTGGCTTTTGCCATGGTGCCTGAAGTGACAGCGCCCGATGACATTCAGAAATACATAACTGAACAGCATAAAACTGAATGTGAGTATTATGCTAAAAAGTACAATATCAACGATGATCACATCCACATTACCGAAGGCGACCCAGATGACGTTGTTGAAGTAATGGCGAAAGAGATTGAAGCCGATCTTGTGGTAATAGGCAGTGTTGCAAGAGAAGGATGGTCGGGAGTTTTACTAGGAAATACGGCAGAAAGAATTGTCGATCGTGTATCGTGCGATGTCCTGGTAATTAAGCCTCTTGATGGTGTAAAACCTGACGTAAATTAACGCTCAAAACATCATGTAACGTGAACAATCCTCAGACGTTGAAATATCAATTTCTGAGGATTGTCGCCTTCTTACTCTTTCTTTTTCGATTCTTCCAGAAGTTTACTATAGCCGCCCTCATTAACGACATTCGTATAGCCTAGATTTTCTAAAGTTCGCAACGCCTTGCCCGCTCTACCACCACTGCGGCAATACAAATGAATTTCAGCATTTTTATCTTCTGTAACAGCGGCAATCTCTTTCGCGACATCACCATGTGGAATGTTAACAGATCCCTCTAAATGCCCCGCACTGTGCTCAGCATCCGTACGAACGTCAATCCAGTACACTGGCTCAGCCTGCACTGCGAAGCCAATTAACACCGTCATTAATATTAGTAATTTTTTTATCATATTATTCATCATACTCTCAAAAGATAATGTCAGATTTAAATACCACCTCACAATATAACTCAAATGGAATATTATCAAGCATAAAAAAGCGCTCATAGTTTCCTACCAGCGCTTTTAAATTTTGAGCATTTTTACAATTGCCTTAGCTCACATCAATCATCTGCACCGAACCATCTTCCATTACTTCAGCAATCTGACCGCCCGGCTCTTCCATCATCAGCAGAACCAGAAACCCAACGACCGCCGTAACAGCAATCACAGAGAAGAACATAGAATAATCAACAAACGATAATACGGTTAAATAAACCACCGCACCAACATTGCCATAGGCACCTGTCATACCTGCGATCTGACCCGTCAAACGACGCTTGATTAAAGGTACTACGGCAAAAACCGCACCCTCACCAGCCTGTACGAAGAAAGAACATGCCATCACCGTCACTACTGCCAACCATAAAGGCCAAGTCCCATCGACTAAAGACATTGCAAAATAACCTATGGCTAAGCCTGCGGTAAGAATTAATAAGGTAGGTTTACGACCAAACTTATCCGAAATCCAACCACCACCAGGACGCGACATAAGGTTCATAAAGGCATAAGCCGATGCGACCATCCCTGCATAAACAGGGCTTAGTTCAAACGTTTCTGAGAAGAATAATGGCAACATAGAAATAACCGCTAGCTCAGAACCAAACGTTGCAAAATACAACACATTAAGAACAGCAACTTGCTTAAACTTATAGCGATGCAGTTCAGGCACAGGCTCTTTAAAAATATTTTTATTCACGGCCCAAACATGTTTCATTTCATACATGAACAATAAAACCAACCCGACATAAGCGCCACTTGCGACTACCTGGCTATACATCTCAACACCTGCTGGTGAGAGTTTCCAATTTAACAATGCTAATGCCGCGTACATAGGAAGCTTCATAATAATTAATAAGAAGAAATCCCCCTGACTTGTTACCTCAATCGCGCCGATATTTTTAGGTTTAAAATAAGTAGAACCCTTAGGCGTATCGCTCACATTCATATAGAAAATAAAGCCAAATATAAAACTGATAACACCCGTAATACCTACGGCATACCTCCAACCGTCATCACCGCCAAACATTAAAGCAACAACAGGCAGCGTGAAAGCCGCGGCAGCTGAACCAAAATTACCCCAGCCACCATAAATACCTTCAGCCGTCCCTAGTTCTTTCGCGGGAAACCATTCACTGACTAAACGAATACCAATTACAAAACCCGCACCGATAAAGCCCAGCATAAAGCGGGCGATCGCCGCTTGAGCAAAACTATCAGCCAAGGCAAACATAAAGCAAGGAATCGAGCAGACAATCAGCAGCGCTGAATAAACAATTTTAGGACCAAAGCGATCGGTCAACATCCCAATAATAACGCGTGCGGGAATGGTTAAAGCAACGTTCAAAATCAATAACGTTTTAATTTGTGAAGAATCTAAGCCCAAGCTATTAGCAATCGCCATTAATAGCGGCGCATGATTAAACCAAACAAAAAAGGTAATAAAAAAAGCCATCCAACTCATGTGCAAGGTTTTCATCTTGCCCGTAAAGTTAAATAGATTGAATTTTTCAGTCGACATAAATATTCTCTATAATTTTTAAACGATTACACCCATCAATGAATGAACAATGACGGGGGAATTTAGATTTTCAAAACCCATCTTTACTAAGCGAGCAACTGAACTTGGCCCGCATCAACACGAACTTGATAGGTTTTTAGCGAGGCCGAACTGTCTTCTAAACACTCACCCGTTTTCAAATCAAAATGTTGTTTATAAAGAGGAGAAGCAACCACTAGATTCTCACCAATTGAACCAATAATGCCGCGAGACATGACGTTGGCTTTGCCAAACGGATCGAAGTTAGACAGCGCATAAAGTTGATTTGCTAATGCCGGTTTAAAAATCGCAACCTGCTCGCCTCCATGCAATGCACATAAGCCAGTATCTGCGGTTAAATCTGATTCGCTACAAACAGTAATCCACTGAGTGGCATTTAAAGTATCGGTTGTCATAATAATATTCCTTTCTTACTTTCAGCTAATATTGATTAGATTGAAGTCGCATAGCGGTTATCAAATGTTTGTGGAATCAAGCGATACCAATTCAATCCGCTCAGCTTCTGTTGCTGGGCGACGCTGACCACGTTCTCGCACATAAGCCAACTCACTATCTTGCTCGTCACTATTAATAAAATGCTGAAAGCGTTTAAGTTTTTCCGGACTTTCAATGGTCGTTTTCCATTCACACTGGTACGTACCTACCACCGTTGTCATTTCGTTATCAAGATCAGCACCAATATTTAACTTATCGTCGATCACAACTTCGCGCAGATAATCCAAACCGCCGTCTAAGTTCTCCATCCAAACTGATGTACGCTGCAAACGATCGGCTGTGCGAATGTAAAACATCAATACACGGTCGATGTAACGCATTAATGTTTCATCATCCAAATCGGTCGCAAACAAGTCAGCATGACGAGGACGCATCCCCCCGTTACCACACACATAAAGATTCCAACCGCCTTCGGTTGCGATTACACCAATGTCTTTACTCTGGGCTTCAGCGCACTCACGAGTACAACCCGACACACCAAACTTAATTTTATGAGGAGAACGCAACCCTTTGTAACGATCTTCAAGAGCCAATGCCATCGACACAGAATCGAGAACACCATAACGACACCAAGTGCTACCGACACACGATTTAACCGTACGCAATGACTTGCCATAGGCGTGACCTGTTTCAAAGCCCGCATCGACTAATATTTTCCAAATAACGGGGAGTTCGTGTAACTGTGCACCGAATAAATCGATACGTTGACCCCCAGTAATTTTGGTATACAAGTCAAAATCTTTAGCAACCTGCCCTAAAACGATTAACTTCTCTGGAGTAATTTCACCCGCAGCAATACGAGGAACAATTGAATACGTTCCGTCTTTTTGCATGTTACCGAGATAGACATCATTGGTATCTTGTAAACCTATATGCTCATCTTTCAAAATATATTCGTTACTGAAAGACGCTAAGATATTACCAACGGTTGGCTTACAGATTTCACAACCGTGACCCTTACCGTGACTCGATAATAATTCTTGGAAGTTTTTGAAGCCTTTAATACGAACAATATCGGCCAGCTCTGCACGGGTATAAGCAAAGTGTTCGCAAAGGTCGTTATTCACCTCAACCCCCAGCGATAACAACTCAGCGTCCATAACCTGTTTTGTAAGTGCCGCGCACCCACCACAACCCGTACTCGCTTTGGTTGCGTCTTTAATATCGCCCATGGTGCAACAGCCACCTTGAACCGCTGCTGAAATTTGACCTTTTGATACGTCGAAACAAGAACAGATCGTTGCGGTCTCTGGCAGTGCGTCAACACCCAAACCAACACTGGCTGCACCATCAACACTTGGAAGAATTAACCCCTCTGGATTTTTAGGTAAATCCATATCATTCAATTTAACTTGCAACAAATTACTAAACGCATCGGCTTCACCGACCAATACCGCCCCTAATAATTTTTTACCATCAGCCGAGACAATTAAACGCTTATAAACCTGATTGATATCATCTTGGTAAACATAACTTAAGCAACCTGGCGTATTACCCTGCGCATCACCAATCGACGCAACATCAACACCCAGCAATTTAAGCTTGGTACTCATATCAGCACCTTTAAACGCCAATCCTTTAGCTTCGTCTGAACCTGAGGTGGCTTTAATATGATCAAACGCAACTTTCGCCATGTTATAACCCGGCGCTACTAATCCATAAATCATGCCGCCCCAAAGCGCGCACTCACCGATTGCGTAGATATCGTCATTCGACGTTTGGCAGTTATCATTAATTTGAATACCGCCACGCTCACCGATTTTCAAATCAAACTGACGGGCCAACTCATCCTGTGGGCGTATACCCGCAGAAAACAAAATCATATCGGTTTCTAAAAACGTACCGTCTGCGAAATTCATACGATAACGACAGGCTTCACCCGCGATAATTTCAGTGGTATTTTTACCCGTATGAACCTCCACCCCCAACGCCTCGACTTTTGTGCGTAATAAAGCACCGCCCGCTTCGTCAAGCTGCACCGCCATTAATCGTGGTGCAAACTCAACAACGTGAGTTTTAACGCCGGCTTGCTTCACCGCGTTTGCAGCTTCGAGTCCTAACAAACCACCACCCACAACAACGCCGACTTTACTGGCTGCCGCTGAGGCTGAAATTGCTTCTAAATCTTCAATAGTGCGGTAAACCAAGCAATGCTCTTGATCTTTACCAGGGATAGGAGGAACGAAAGGATAAGAACCCGTTGCTAGCACCAGCTTGTCATAAGACTCTTTACGGCCACCGGCAGTGACTACGAATTTTTCTTCACTATTAATCTCAACAACCTTGTCGTTAAGAATATAGTTGATACCCTTTTCTTGATAATAATCTTCTGTGGTTAACGCAAGATCTTCTGCTGTAGAACCTGAAAAATATTTACTAAGCTGAACACGATCGTACGCTAAACGAGGCTCTTCTGAAAAAGTAACAACTTCGTACTGATCTGCCGTTTCTGAGGTCGCTATAGCATCAATGAAATTATGGCCTACCATGCCATTACCAACAACAATTACACGGGTCTTATTCATAGTCGAACTCTCAAATCCTAAGTTATCTAAATAACCGCCACGTTCCGTGACACTTCTTCCATAAGGATCCAGTATCATGACATGGCGTATTTTACCTAGGCTTTGCAACCATGATGCCAACTTATAAAAAACACCCTACATGCACGATGAATGCAGAAAAGACGCGCACATAATTTTATATCTTTTAACTAAATGCCCTCTAATATCTATGCGGTGCGCTATAGAAGTGCGCATAAAACTTAAATATGCACCATTATTTTCCAACCAAAAATATCTATGCCTGTTATAGTGTAAGCCTTTATAATGACGCATAATTAGAACTCAACATGAGCATTAGGTCAGAACAAAAAGAAAAAACGCGCCAGTCAATTATTAACGCCGCGTTAAAACTCAGTGAAGAGAGAGGTTTTCCTGCCCTCAGCCTTAGAGAGGTGACTCGCGAGGCAGAGATAGCACCAGCAACTTTCTATCGCCATTTCAAAGATATGGAAGAACTCGGACTCGTATTAGTCGACAAGGTTGCTCAAACCTTACGACAACTAATGCGCAAAGCGCGCCAACGTATTAAGGTCAATGGCAGCGTGATTGAAACCTCTGTGATTACCCAGCTTGAATTTAGCCAGCAGAACCCAGAGCTATTTCGCTTATTGACAAGCGGCCTTACTGGTGGCCCACTTATCTTTCGGGAAGCACTGCAAAAAGAAAAGCAGTTTTTTATAGATGAGCTTCATGAAGACTTAAGCAGCGATACACGATTAGTAAATATCGATCTCGCGGCAGAGATAATGGTAAACCAAGTTCTTGTTGCGAGTATTGAAGCTATTGATAAAGAACCTGAAGAACTTATATTAATTCAGCAACGATTAATTACTCAGCTGAGAATGATACTGCTTGGCAGTATGGCGCAGAAAAGAACAAACAACTTAACTGCATAATATTAACGAATCATTACGTCTAAAAGTCATTATTAAAAACTATTAGAGAAACACCCTCTTATTGAAGCTCCCACTTCATTAGTCCATGCCCAAACTGGGCATATATAATATGCGCCTGCTACTTATTTAGAACTTTAATTTCTAAAATGTCAGACAGTGCAGCATCAAATAACAACACGAGTAAAAACATGAAAAAGGTTACAGCGCATGGAGAGTAAAAAAAATATTCTTGAGAAAATTTTTATTTTCGCAGAGAAAGATTTTGATCCAACAATTGATAAAGATGTAGTACAGATTTTACGAGATAAATTTAATATTTACCTACCTCAGAGATCAGCTTTAAATGAGTCTTTAGAATCAACCGCAAGCTCTCATGAAATCATAGAGTTGATTTTAAAATATCGTACTTTGAGTGAATAACAGGAAATAATAGAAAATAGCACAAAGCAGATAGCGCTAAAAAGTGCGTAAATGCCTGATATGATTTTGTTGTATATGACGAAGAATTTAGAACCCAATAATAATTAAGGAACATCCATAATGAGACTAGTTTTATTATTAATCACAGCTCTACTGATTGGATTTCTTTTAGAAAAACAACTTAATGCACGCTCTTCAGACTCAAATACTAAACCCTATTCAGGCATCACAGAAGAAGGCGTAGCACCCAGCCCACCGAAAAGCCAGCAGGATATTAAGAAGCTTAGAGAAGATCTGAACAATCTCATGCTGGATACGACGGATAAAGAAGAAAAAATTTTGAACAGTCTTTGAATAACAAGTAACTCTTATATAAACATAGCGTACAAATAATACGTAGTTCGGTACACCTGATACCAAACTATCTTTCATGCCCACCTAATGCGCCCATCAGCACATTATGAGACAATGCCGACCTTACACAGATATCCGAAAAAAGTTAATAATGACACCAGACAACATCTTAAATACTGCTACCCCCTCTACTAGCAAAGCCAGCCATAGCGTGAATCGCAGATTCACCACTGCACCGATGATGGATAAGCGCAGTGTCAAATACAATTCATAATAAAAACAAGAACTTAGAAATAAATAATTATATCCATGCACACTTTTAGCACACCAAATCACAAGCTACGCTGGCCAAATAGCCGAAACGAATCCTATTGATTGGGCAAAAAATTCATAGAGTAAGTCAGAATTACTACGAGCACTAGCGCCTAACATCAACAATTTAGAACTATGGCCCTATACATACAGTTGATTTTTGATATTGGATCGTTTCAATGCTCATTTGCACGGAAATATTTGTAATATTTGCGCGTTTATCTGGAACAATTCAGGAAAATGTAGCAAAATCAGTGCGTTATCAATAAAAGCGCTGACATAACGAGACCCTCGTTATTTGTGCAAACGCGCATGCGCGTTTATCTGGAGCTTGGATATGGATTTCAATAATTACCAAGTTAAATCAATCATTTGCCGTGAAGTTTCATAAAGACACTTCCGTGCAAACACGCGTGCGCATGATTAAAATGCTACACCCTTAGATTCAAAGGACATAATCTTGATCAAAAAATTATCACGAAGATTTGATGACTTGGCAGATGAAGTGCTACGCATAGCAGAAACTAAAGTTACAAAACGTAGTGACTTTGGGAACTATGACCAAGTTAACGAAGAGATGTTTGATGAGTGGAAGGTAAAGGCGAAATCACTAATTGTTAAGACTTGCGGCAACGATGGTGAGCACATAAAAGCTTTTGTAAAAGCTGAAGTACCTATAACGATGGATGATAGCTATAGTATCTTCAAAAGAGTTAAGCCAGTGTTTATGGCTGCTAAAGATGACTTTCAAGGCGGCTTTCTTTCCTCAGTAAAAAATCTTGTTCAAGCCGAATTATTCGATTCTGAGCTAGAGCAAGCTACTGAGCTTCTTAGTAATGGATATAAAGGACCTGCTGCAGTTGTTGCAGGCGTTGTTTTAGAGACAACGCTACGTGACCTTTGTTCTGATAACTCAATACCACACGCAAAGCTCGACAAAATGAATTCAGATCTAGCTAAAGCTAGTGTATACAACAAGCTACAGCAGAAAAGAATTACAGCTCTCGCTGATATTAGAAATAGTGCGGCACATGGTGATTGGACTTCGTTTAATGACGATGAAGTCAAGGAGATGATTAGGGATGTTGAACGATTCCTATCTAACCATTTGGTGTAACAAGTTACTGCACACTGAAAATTACTCGCTACGCTCCCAATTTCCCGGTGAACAAGGCGCTAGCTGTACTACATACGGAGATTTATGGATTCTCAACAAGCACTAACTTTACTAAAAGGGATTCAATCTGAAATCGAATTTTCGCCAGGTGTTGCGAGAACTGATGATTTTGGTGGACTTCGCGTAGTTGATGCAAAAGTAAAAGAAACCAGAATGATTCTAAGTGGTGTCAGTGGCCTACCTGACTCATTAGTAAAAGACATGGATTCAGATACTAACTTTGAAGCTAATAGCCGTAGAGTTCGTCTTGAAACATTAGCAGAGTACATCCGTAGTACCGTAAAGTTCTTAGCAGCTGGCGGAGTATCTAAGCCTAAGAAACAAATTATAGCTCCGCCTGATTACAGTAAAATCACTCAGATAATGCCCGGCCTCCAAGAGGTGATTGATAGCCGCTGGAGAGAAGCACAAAGATGCCAGCACGTTAAAGCTTATACCGGTGCAATAATTCTCATGGGGAGTGTATTGGAAGCTCTTCTTTTATGCAGAGCCAACACATCACCAGATAAGGCCTATCAATCATCTAAGGCCCCAAAAAATAAACAAGGAAAAACGCCAGCAATCCAAGATTGGAATTTAAACTCACTTATAGAGGTTGCAGTCGATTGCGGCTGGCTAAAAACTGATCGTGGCAAGTTCAGTCATGCTCTTCGTGAATCAAGAAATGTAGTACATCCTTGGGTTCATGTTACGACCCGCGCTAATTTTGATGAAGCTACATGCACTACATCATGGGAGGTATTAAAGGCTTCTGTGCAAGATATGGTCGAATCAGTTTGAAAACAGCTAACAAGACAATGGTTCTGAATTTAAAAAAAATCGGCTTCGCCTCCACTTTTAAAATCCGCGCATTACGGCGTTAGGCATTCAAGGAGAAATCGTGTCATTACTCGATCCTAAAGAAATATTTAAAAAATTTAATAATTCCTGGTCGGCACTTTCCGAAGCTGAAGAGCCTCTTTCTGCGCCAGAGCAAAAGAGAATGGCTAGTGACCTATCAGAAGTCTTTAATTATTTATCAGCAAGTACAAAAAAACAAAACTCATTCAATTCCATTTATTCACAGTCGGCTAGTGATGCGCGCTTGAAGGATCAGCTTACAACTGATAGAACGCAGCTTGCTACACAAAGGGACTTCATTGAAAGTTCATATGAAAAAGTGGAGCAGTATTTTCGCACTATACAGCTTGCAGGTTATGCTGCTTTTTTTGGGTTGTGGAGTTTAAGTAAGGACTATCTGCCTGAGAAATATGCTTTATATAGTTTATTGTTGATGATCGTATCGGCGCTAGTGTTTATGTTTTGGGAAATATTGAAATCTTCCATCATCACACTAGCAATAAAAGATCATGCTAAAATTGGATCTAACTTGATAGAGAATTTTATAGCATCTCGAGTTAAGATTAGAGGTAGGAGTTCTGCTATATTTTTAGTTACTAAATATCGATTTATCCCCTGGTTTCTTTCTATATCTTCAGGAATAGCGTCAGTAATTATT
Source organism: Oleispira antarctica RB-8 (assembly GCA_000967895.1). Taxonomy (GTDB): domain Bacteria; phylum Pseudomonadota; class Gammaproteobacteria; order Pseudomonadales; family Oceanobacteraceae; genus Oleispira; species Oleispira antarctica. Next base: position 1,993,178 of record FO203512.1, on the reverse strand, counting down.
TTGATTACACTTTTAGTATGTCGAGTAATAAATGCCTAAAAATCCGTTGGTGAACGCCACTCCGAGGCTGGGACGATTAAACTTCGCTCGCTCCTCGCTGCGTTTCACCACCCCACAACAAAAGCGTTAGGCTTCGAATAAAGTATAGGAAGTAGGATGAGTAAGCAGAATAATGAATCAACTCAAGATGTTATGCATGAGCTCGTTGATACTTTTGATGAATATGTGGTTTGTATGACTTTTGCTACGAAAGACATCCGAGAGTATGGTGAAAAACTAACTGCAGGCTCATTTAGCAATGATCATCAAATGTGGATTGGCTCAGATTTAGATAGCAATCCAAAAATGCACGCTAGGATAAAAACAGTTGAGTGCATTGAAAAGTGTAAAGAAAATAGTGGATTTTCTAATGAAATTCGAAAATCTCTACTATGCACCATGTATTCACTTTGGGACGAGCTGTACCGTCATCGTGTAGCGGCTGCGTCTAATATGGAAGCGAAAGATCTTATTTGCCCAATAATGGGGGATATGCGAAAGATCAGGCATTGCATAATCCATCATAAGTCTATTGTGCCCGAAACGGGTATTAGTTTTGAGGTTCTTGATTGGGAGTTATCTCCTGGCAGGCTTGAAATAACACATGAACACTTTTTGGATTTCAATGATGCCGTTAGAGGCGAGCGTATGAAAATTCATTCTTGTAAGCAATCTCCAGAAATGGAAAAGATTTTCCAGCTAATGACAAAAAAAGAACGAAGAAGGTTTGAAGATTTTTACAAAATAAAAGGCAACAGAGAAAACGATGTTGAATGGCCTGGTCTTAAGCAGGTATTAAATAGAATTGAACAAGCTAAGTGCCAGAAAAGTGAGTCAGAAGCCTAATAAGGCAAAGCAATCTGACCTCCGGCAATTGACGCGGGCGTTATAAGTCTCTATAGAGCAGGAAGTAATTAATGGAAGGCTTTGAAATCAAAGATTATTCGGCAATTGTTAGCGGGCTAATTACAGCCCTTTCTACTCTTGCAGCTGTACTTATTACCAACCACTTTCATTTAAAAGCATCAAAGCAAAATTCTAGCATTGAGCATCAAAGGGATATATCCCAGAGAAAACTTGAAAAAATCGAAGAGTTTTATCTTTTATTTGAAAAGTGGGAAACAAACACGTCCAATATTTACTTATATCATTTAAGGGTTTACACAGGTGAGATAACATACAAACAAGTATTAGAAGCGACTAATAAGAAAGACAACTATCTTCCTAACGACGTACAAAAATTGAAAATGTTATTAAACATTCATATACCCGAATTAGTTTCTGAATATGAAAAAGTAGATGCAGCCAGGAGTAAAGTTGTACCATATATAATAAACTCTCCTAATCAAAACAAGTTAAATACTCAAGATTTCATTTTAATACAAAAACATTTCGATTCTACTTGCAAAGCATTCAAAGCTAAGTTGTGTGAATTGGCGAATGAGTTATAACAGGCAATCAACGAACGTGCACACTGGACATTCACTGCTACGCAACTAGGTCCTTTATCGCTGGCATTGCGGCTAAGAAGACTAATTGCTAATATTTATTTATGGAAATGAATGTGAACAGAAAATCGCCGCCGTATTTGAATAGCAGGTAGATTTCAATCTAGAATCTGTATTTAATTCACGTAGGTACGCGTAACAAAAAGTAATTGAGGTTTTTCTACGGCCTCGTCAAATACACTGGGGAATTTATGGCAGAGAAATCACAAATTGCAATATACATATCTCTCGGAAGCTTAGCTGTTTCTTCTTTAAGCTTTTTTTTTGCCGTTAGGCAGTCAAAGATTAATAAGAAGAATGAACAGCTGCGTGCGTACGATAAAGTATACCATGATGCCTCAGATCTGCTCTTGTTTCATTATAAAAATGCAACCGAAAAGCCATTCTCATCGATAGATAAAGACTTAGAACGTGCAGTAAATGAATATGCTAATGCTCATTGGCTAGAGCAAACCTATGGCTTTAATATCCACACCCCTGACTCACTAAAAACTGATGACGAAAAGCGAGAGTTTAATCAGAAAGTCAGGGATACATATTATGCATTTGAAAGAGAAAAACAAAACAGTTCATTTGAGGAGTTTATAAACTATCAATCACCAGTCTTTCATTTAGATAATGAAGAGTTTTCTGGTCGGTTTAATCGCTTACTTAATCATGTTACCGAGAATCTTTCACTTTTCAGCCCAGTGATTATTGAACACTGGGAAAGAATGAGGTTTCTCACTCCTGAAAAAGTAAAAAATGAATACCTATCCTTGAAGCGAGTAAACGAAAACGCTTGCGAGGCAATAGAAGAGCCTGTTGAAGACCCATATCTTCGTATGTTGCTTGGCATCAGGTATGAACACAGACAGCTGAACATGCCGCTAAGTAAAAAGTGGTCGGAGCTTTGGTTTAATATAAGCTTCGCTAGGTATCGATTTAGCCGTATATTTAAAAAGTTTAGCAAGCGGGATAACTTAGACGGCGACCACTTGTAAAAGCGTTACGCACTTCAAATAACGAGAAAGTAATGAAATCCTTTCATATATCAGATGACGAGTTTTGGTACCGAATAAAAGAGAGCTTTAATACATCTGGAGGTGTGTATATCCTTAAATCATATGATCAGAGCAATATTGTAAGACCTGTCAGCCGCCTTCTCAGAATTGATAAGGAAGGCATTCTGTATATTGGTAAAGCTTCATCATTTTTAGATAGAGTCATTAATCTCAAGAAAAGTCTTTCCCCTACTCATCGAAGTTCCGCACATGAGTGTGGTGAAAGACACAAGCAGCATAAAGGCATAACCGAACAATTTCCTTATTCATCACTTTATGTAGAGTTGATTGAAAGTGATGACCCAAGAAAACTGGAAGAACTACATTTAAAAAATTACTACCAAACATATGGTGAGCTTCCACCGTTAAATCGGTCAAACTAACAGCCCGCAATAAACTGACTGGGACGCTTACCGCGCCCCACAGCATTGGCTTGGATAAGAACTATACACCCTAAAATCACCTATCATCGAGCGCGGATCTAATTTGATCCGCCAATTCATCCCCTATCCACTCCTTCATTAATATCAATTTTGGCAGCTCCTCTGGTGTAACCACCAGTGCACAAAACCCAACGCGAGTAATGGCTTGCACCTTGCCGTTGACGATTCCTGTAATCCACCGCTGGTTTGTTTCTTCAAGTCGAGCAGGTAAGTTCTTGGTAAGCGCTCAACAAACCACACCCTAGACTTTTTTGGCAAGTAACTCTTTAGCATTCCATGGCAGCAGCTGCTCGTATTCCTCAATACTTTTCACCTGAGGCATCTTAGTAAACAACAGCTGTAAATAAGCGTGCGGATTCAGATCATTTGATTTAGCTGTCTCGATTATGCTGTAAAGCATCGCACTCGCTTTAGCGCCTTTCTGGCTGTTGCTGAACATCCAATTTTTTCTCCCTATTGCGAAAGGGCGAATCGCATTTTCGACGGTATTATTGTCGATATTCAAACGTTCATCTTCTACATAAAGAGTGAGCTTATTCCAGTTCTTCGCTAAATAACTCAGAGCCATGCCTGTTTTCCCTTTCGGTAAGGTGGTCACTAATGATTTATCTAGCCAGCTCTTTAATTTTTCAAGTTGAGGAGCACTTTCCTTCTGCCTTGTTGCCAATCGTTTATCAGGACTAAAGTCTTTGATTTTGTTTTCTATCGCATACAGTTTTTGGATGAGGCTCACGGCCATGTCAGCTTTACTTGTCGCCCCTTTTTTACTGGGTGCTACTTTTTGCGCCTCAACAAATTTTCTTCGTGCGTGCGCAAAGCAACCTAGATGATGAACACCTTTAATAGTATCAAGATGATTATAGCCCGCGTAATCATCGGTTTGCAGGTACCCTTGAAAATCAGGCAGCAGTGTTTTCACCACATCCGCTTTTCGGCTGCTGGCGTAATCAAATAAAACTATCGACTCTTTTTTATTAGGATCTCCCGTTTTTCGGACCCACATATAGCTTTTACTTTCTGCTTTTTTTCCTGGCTCTTTCAATACCTGTACCGGCGTTTCATCCATGTGCACATAGCCGCTTTCTAAAAGCTGATCATTCAATAAATTATAAAGTGGCTGCAACAACTCACTGCTTTTAATCATCCAATTGGCTTGGGTGTTTCTGGGCAAGTGAATATTCAATCGCGATAAAATATTCTCAATTCGATATAAGGGTAAGGCATCTTGATACTTTGCTGTTGCAATGTAGGCTAACAAGCCAGGGCTTGCATTACTTTTTGGAATGGGCTGCGCTGGTAAGCTAGCTGTTTGAATTTGGCCTTCACAATTTTTGCAAACGTATTTTTTACGGCGATGTTGCAATACTTGAATAACCGCTGGAACGATGTCGAGCTGTTCGGATACTTCATCACCTATGTGTTGTTTTTCACATCCGCATGAGCAGCGCTGCTCATCTTCAGGCACATCGTGTTCGATGATGATACGCGGGTATTCTTTTGGTATGGGTTTGCGACCTGCTTTAGCCTTGGTTGCTGGTACAGTTTCTGGCTCAGAATTTTCTTCACTTTCGACCGCTTCAGCAACCCAACTCCCTTCGCTATCACCGCCTTCGGTTTCTACTTCATCAAATAGCTCCGTTTGATCAGGTGATTTCTCACTGCTTTTACCAAACTTATTGGCTTTGAATAGTTTGACGATTTCTTCTAGATAACGGATGTGTGTTTTTTGCTTAGTTACCGTTGCCTCACGTTCTGCTAATTTTTCATTTGCTGCACGCGCACTTTCTTCGACCTTAAGTAAAAGCTGTTTTAATGCCTGTACATCATTTGGTAACTCTGCGGTTTTGGCCGAGTTTGTGCGCATGGAATGAGTCTTTTTCATGCCATGGATTATACCAGAATCAATTCATATCCTCATAAAATAATGCTTCGTGAGGCTTGCCTGTGAAGATATTTAAACCATCTAAAAGTCGATTTAAATCTCTCCCTGAAATTGTGCATGGGTTTGTGGATAAATCATCTAACCATTTGAATTTTTGTTTTTCTAAGCGTTTGTACCAAAGTACAAAGCCATTATTCTCCCAGTAAAGTATTTTGATTTTATCTCGGCCTCGATTGCAAAAGACAAATAGAGCTGGTTCTAAAGGATTGAGTTCTAGCTCGTTTTCGACAATGCCTGCAAGCCCGTCAATGGACTTACGCATATCAACAACCCCCGAATATAAATAAGCGGGTGTGGACTTACTAGGCCTGATCATGAAGTACCCCAGCCTGATGTAGTGAAATCAATAATGAAGCTGTATCACTGACAGACATTTTAATTTTTGCACGACCTAAAGAAATCTCAGCTTCGCCAGTGTTTAGTTTGTTCAATGGTTTAGATCGAGGTATCGCGATAAATGAATCAATTCCTTTTTTGTCATCAGCATCCTTAGTGGAGGTTTTCTTGATCCAATAATAAAATGTACTTTGGTTAATATTTTTTCGTTTTAAGAATTCTTGCTTCGTTTGCCCGCTTGATTTCCATTCATTAATGATTGACTGCCAGAGCTCTAGTTTTTTCATGTTCTACCCTCGATTAAAGTTTGAGGGCAGTATGTCAAGGATGATCAAAGGATTTTAGATGGGGTTTATTGATCGCTTACAGTTCTTGTTCATAATTTATTCCTTTAAACCTTTTATATTCGATAACAATTATTCCAGCCCTCAATCATCACCAAAGTCAGTTGTAAAAGGATGATGAACTACTAATAAGACTGGGTATGTTATTGATAAAACATGAATACTATTCGTACAACCAACTTTGCAATTCTGTACCTTTCTGACAATTCCATTCAAATTAGTCACAAGCTAAAGCATGAATACTCACGAGTTTTTCACAGAGCTGAACTAGACGCCAATCGACTGAATCGGCAACGACGGTGCAGCACCAATAATACGCCCTCCTTGAATCAACGCTTTGCTGCTGGCCGCTACACCATCGCCCCGCACTCGCAACGACTGGCCTGATCGTAACGTAACAATTGATGTGCCATAGCGGTTAACCGTTAGCACATCGGCATCTATCGCAGGTTGCAGCACTGCGCCAACAGTACTGGCTGGTTTTTTTAATGACCGGAAGCACTGCGAGTTCCTGGTAACTGAAAACGCTGTTTGGCATAACCCAATCGGGCAGCTGTGCAATATCCCAAGTTAATGTAAGCCCTGTACCCATTAGTTCATCATTAGCCGCCTGTACTGCAGTGGTATTGTCAATACTTCGTGTGCGCTTTGGTGCGTACGGTAAACCCAGATACTGGGCGCGACTGCAACCCGTGATCGAGTAGCGTTTATTCAGAGCATCGCCCGATATGCTGCGACTGCTCGACCATGCCGGTACAAAGAAGGACCAACGATGGCCGTTAATCTCAACCGCCACTTCTTTATTGCCAGTCGCATCTGGTTTTATTAGATCAATCGATTGCTGATTCAATACATCTGCTGATAGCTTCCAGCTGTATGAATCAAGATCCAGATCCATCTTAATATCGGCAAAGGCCAGCGGTTAATTCCCTGGTAGCGCCATAGCGCCAGCAAACGTGCTAGCATTTACTGCCGACAACGGCACTTTCCTGCCCACTTAATGCGAATTTCAGCATGATATGAGATACTGCCGTCTTTATTTGTACGCGCTCTAATAGATGCCATAACACCACTCAAAATTTCTGATTTAAATACGGTGCGCCACGATGCGGTGTGCCACGAGAAAATACTGAGTTTATTACGCACATTTGACGCACTCAATAGTTACAACATACCAAATAAAGTAGAAAATGACGCAAGCAAACGACAACACAAAAACAGCTACAGCCCCCGCCAATTCTAGCAAAGCCAGCAATAGCGTGAATCGCAGATTCACTACCGCACCGATGATGGAATGGTCTGATAGCCATTGCCGCCAGTTCTGGCGCCACCTTACTAGCGATGCAGTGCTGTATACCGAGATGGTCACTACTGGTGCCATTATTCATGGTAATAACCGTGAACGCTTCTTGGGGTATGGCAAAGAAGAGCACCCTATCGCCCTTCAATTAGGTGGCAGCAATGCAAAAGAATTGGCTGAATGTGCTAAGTACGCACAAGAGTGGGGTTACGATGAAGTAAACCTCAACGTCGGTTGTCCGAGTGATCGCGTACAAAACAATATGATTGGTGCGTGCTTAATGGGCCATCCGCAGCTGGTTGCCGACGGCATTAAAGCGATGCAAGATGCAGTGGATATTGATGTTACCGTAAAGCATCGCATTGGTATCGATAACCAAGACTCTTACCCTGAACTGGTTAACTTTGTTGGCACCATCGCTAAAACGGGCTGCAAGACGTTTATCGTTCATGCACGCAAAGCCATTCTTCAAGGTTTATCACCTAAAGAAAATCGTGATGTGCCGCCATTAAAATACGACTGGGTTTATCAGTTAAAACAAGACTTCCCTGATTTAGAAATTTTGATTAATGGTGGCTTAAACCAGCTTGATCAAATGCAGCAGCAACTTAACCATGTCGATGGAGTGATGGTTGGCCGCGAGGCGTATCACAATCCTTATATAATGGCGCAGGTTGATAATGCGTTTTATGGCCGCGAGAAATCAATTCCTTCTCGTCATAAGATTGTTGAAGACTTCATGCCTTACATTGAAGAACAACTGTCTAAAGATATTTATTTGTCGCACATTACTCGCCATATTCTGGGTATCTTCCATGGACAGCCAGGGGCGCGTCAGTTCCGTCGCTATATTAGTGAGAATGCACATAAGCCTGGCTCAGGTATTGAAGTATTACGCACAGCATTGAGCAAGGTGCCGACCGAGGCTGAAAATGAAGCTAATCGTTTGGAAGCTTTGGTTCGCCGAGCAGCTTTTGACCAAGAACAGGCTTAATTAAACGCATTTAAAAGCGCTTCACCACTCACCATAGAGAGCACGGAGCGCTCCTGCTTTCTATGGTTAAACTTTCTCCCTCCCCGCATAGACTTATCGCCCCCTTGACACTAATCGCTAAAAAGTAGAAGCTGACAAACAAGTTAACGGTATAACTCTATTTATAGTCACCAACGATTAACCGAGACCGCTTCATAAACAGCGATTAACACTAAGGGATTAACATGTCAGCACAAGCCAAAAATAAATTAGAAGCACTTAAAGCCATGACTACTGTGGTAGCCGATACTGGCGACATCGAAGCAATTAAGCAATTCAAGCCTGTTGATGCCACGACCAATCCTTCTTTGATTTTAAAAGCCGCCAAGCTGGCCAACTATCAGCATCTAATCGAAGAAGCCATCGACTGGGCCTTACAAATTAAGGGCAACGATAAAAATAGCCAGACAACGTTAGAGAATGTTGGCGATAAACTGGCCGTAAATATTGGCTGTGAAGTGCTAACCAGTATACCGGGCGTTATTTCTACTGAAGTGGATGCACGCTTATCTTTTGATACTCAAGCGACGGTTGCCAAAGCGCGTAAATTGATTCGTTTGTATCAAGATGCAGGCATTGATTCCGATCGTATTCTGATTAAAATCGCATCAACCTGGGAAGGCATTCAGGCAGCTAAGATTTTGGAAGCCGAAGGCATTCATTGCAACCTCACCCTACTCTTTCACTTCGCCCAAGCTCAGGCTTGTGCAGAAGCAGGTACTACTTTAATCTCTCCTTTTGTTGGCCGAATTTTAGATTGGTATAAAGCGAATAGTGGTCAATCCGAATACTCAGCGAGTGAGGATCCTGGCGTTGTTTCTGTTACCGAGATTTATAATTTCTATAAGTCTCATGGTTTTAAAACCATTGTTATGGGTGCAAGTTTCCGCAATACCGGTGAAATTGAAGAATTAGCCGGATGCGACCGCTTAACCATTAGCCCTGAACTGCTTGCGCAATTAGAAGCCGATACCAGCCCTTTAGAGCAGAAACTTTTCCCAATAAAAGAAACAAAAGATACTCCTGAATTATTAACCGAGGCTAGCTTCCGCTGGGCAATGAATAACGACCCAATGGCGCACGATAAACTTGCCGATGGTATTCGTCGATTCGCCGCCGATCAGGTAACACTTGAATCCATGCTGAGTAAAAAAATCTCACAGCGCAGCTAACTCGACACGTTAAATTTCAGCTCGTTAAACCTTGAAGTAACCCGTGAATAAACCCACGGGCTAAAGAAAAACAGGAGACTGTATGATTAGCAAATTATTGGCCTTTTTCCAACAAGAAGAAGTGAAAACAACTGGACATAAACCTGAATTAGCCGCAGCAGCACTCTTAGTTGAGATTATGAATGCCGATCATCAACTGTCGGACGATGAAACTGAAAGCATTAAAAATATTTTGTTTGATACCTTATTTATTACTGCAGACGTCGCCGATGAATTACTGACTACTGCGAAGAAAGAGGTTCACGAAGCAACCGATCTTTTTCAGTTTACCGGCGTAATTAATACTAGCTACAGCTATGAAGAGAAAGTCAGTTTAGTGGAGTCACTATGGAAAGTAGCTTACAGCGATAAGCAGTTGGACAAGTACGAAGAGCACATGGTGCGACGTATCGCCGATTTGCTGTATGTTTCTCATAGTGATTTTATGCAAACTAAAAATCGCATTAAAGCAGCCAGTGAATGACCTCATCATTAGATTTAACTTTAAATACAGTTCAAAGCACTGATCTTGTTTTAGCGTTTGATGAACTTGCGCTTGGCTTAGCAAAATTCTGTGATGCGTTAAACCAGCAGCAACCCGCATGCTGGGTTGCATTAGCTGAAGACGAGCAAAATTTAAACCTGCTTAAAAAAGCTCGCAGCTATTACCAAGACATCTGGTATCGAGACCAACAAGACGGCAGAGAAACCCGTAGCTGTTATGGGCTAGTCATGGCGAATGAAGAAATAATTTCACTGGCGCAAGACGTTAATTTAGCCAAAGATACTTTCAAGACGCTGGTGCAACAAATACAGAAAACCGATAAAGATCTTTGGTTAAGTCAAAAAGCCCAATTGAATACTCGTCATAAAACATTACGTAATCAACTTTATTATACTGGCCTTGGTCGCATTCATTTAAAACAACTGTATCGTCACATTCCGATTCTGACTCATCGTCCAGAGAAAATTGGTTTTACTTGGTACAGTAATGGCCGCAGCATTAAAAAACTAACCGTCGCACAAGCTGAAACGAAACTACTCGCCATGGGCGAAGAAAAATCACATATACAACAGCAACTGCAAAAACTAAACACCCTACCCGAGCATGAAATACTCGCGCAGATTCAAACTCAAGTACCTGTCGTTCGAGCGAACTTGGTATATAAATTATTAAACGAAAAAGGCCATATTGAAACGATACGTAAAGCGATGAATGTTTCTCTGCCACTACTTGTTCCACAAGAAAAAAACCGCTTATTACCTGTATTTAATCAAATAGATGAACAGCCGCCTATCGCGAGAACACGCATTGCGAGAAGTGATTTTAAGATTTGCGAGGAAGTATTTTTACCGAGCTTGCGAGTGCATCGATATGTCTAAGTACTAAGAAAAGATAAGCTGCAGAGAGAAATAACTCTCTGCAGCCCAGCACTTGGCTTTATTACAGCTTATTCAAGCCATTCAAAGCAGCAATACGATACGCTTCAGCCATGGTCGGATAGTTGAAGGTCGTATTAACGAAGTACTTCAACGTATTCCCTTCGCCCTTCTGACTCATAATCGCCTGACCAATGTGAACAATCTCGGCCGCTTGATCACCAAAACAGTGAACCCCAAGAAGCTCCAACGTATCACGATGGAAAAGGATTTTTAGCATACCAACACCTTCGTCGGTAATCTGTGCCCGGGCAATGTTTTTGAAAAACGCCTGGCCTACTTCATAAGGCACTTTCGCTTCTGTCAGTTCACGTTCATTTTTACCCACAGAGCTAATCTCAGGAATGGTATAAATGCCGGTAGGAACTTCACTAACAAAACGGAAATCTTCCATATCAGTGATATCAGCCGCTGCCGCACGACCCTGATCGTAAGCTGCAGATGCCAATGCAGGCCAACCAATCACATCGCCAATTGCGTAAATATGATCCACTGCAGTACGATAGCTCTGATCTACATCAAGCTGACCGCGTGAATTAGGCGTAAGACCAGCATTTTCTAATCCTAATTCTTTGGTATTACCCGAACGCCCAGCCGCCCATAAAAATGCATCGGCCTTCACTTTTTTGCCTGATTTCATTTTTAAAGTAACGAATTTATCGTTAGCTTCAATAGAATCAAAATCTTCATTATGACGAATTAAGGCACCCTTATCGCGCAAGTGGTAACTTAATGCATCTGAAATCTCGTCATCCAAGAAACTTAATAAGCGATCACCGGGGTGAATCAGATCAACTTTAACGCCAAGTCCAGAGAATATTGAAGCATACTCACAACCAATAACGCCCGCGCCATAAATGATCATGGTGCGAGGGGTATGTTCAAGGCTTAAAATAGTGTCGGAGTCGTATACACGCTCATGATTAAAGTCGATATTGTCTGGACGCCATGGACTAGAGCCTGTTGCGATAACGATTTGGTCTGCGTGCAAACGCACGTGATTCGTTGACTCAGGGCTAAAAACATCCAGCGTATTAGGATCTACGAATTTTGCGTGACCGGTATAAAGATTAACCCGATTGCGTCCATAAAACTCAGTGCGTACTTTAACCTGCTTAGCAATAACATCTTCTGCGTTGCGTAGTACCCGAGGAAAAGAGAAGAAACGAGGCTCACCAATGTCACGAAACATTGGATTTGTATTAAACTGAATGATCTGCGTTACCGAATGACGCAAAGCCTTTGATGGAATTGTTCCTAAGTGAGTGCAGTTACCACCCACCATGCTACGGGTTTCTACGACCGCAACTTTTTTGCCTTTTTTAGCAGCATTCATTGCCGCGCCTTCCCCTGCTGGGCCCGATCCAATAATTACTACGTCGTAATGGAAATCTGCCATCCTATTATTCCGCCCTTATGGCTGCAATCACGCTAGTGATTTTGATTACTTTATTTTTTATAAATCGCTGCACTGGCTCTTATTAAGAGCCAGATTGGATAAAGCTTACTGCAAAGAATTGTTGCTTATAATTATAGGTTATAAATCAACGTAAACATGATGACCTTCATCACTAATCCCTACTTAACGCTCGACCAAATTTACTCAATTGCCTATTCAATTAATTTTCATTTTTCTTTGAAGCATCGTAGAACAAGTCTTCGGCTTCTTGACGAATAGGGTCTTTGCTGGATTCGCATTTCTGAAGATCTCCGCCGCAAACATCACACGCTCCTTTCATACCTACCGCGGACATTCCGCCACAAGAACCACTTACTGGCTTACCACCCAATAACACCCCTGCAGACATTAACACGATGAAAAGTACCATCACGATAAAAACGATCAATAATGTTGTCATACAAACCTCTATTTCTCTAATACAACTTTAGTCTAGTCTTAATTGTTCAAATTGACGGCTACTGAGTTGCCGATACCCATCTTCGGCACGAACAATAAAATAGGCCGCCAAATTATACTCTTCAGCCAGCTTTAAACCTTGTTCTGAACCGAGAACCGTCAAGGCTGTTGCCCAAGCATCGGCCAGTGCCACTGATTCGTGCAATACCGATACAGAAGCTAGTTTATGCTCAACGGGATAGCCGGTACGACCGTCAATAGTATGAGAAAACCGATGTCCTTCCTGCTCAAAGAAGTTTCGATAGTCTCCTGATGTTGCAATGCCCATGTTTGATAACGGTATAATAATCTGGACACTACGACCGTCATCATTAGGTGCTTCAATGGCAATACGCCAAGGTTGCTTTTGCGGCTTAACGCCATGGGCAATTATCTCGCCCCCTACTTCAATTAAGTAATTATCGACCCCCTGCGCTTGCAGTAAGTTCCCGAGAATATCGACAGCATAGCCTTTAGCAATCGCGGAAAGATCTATATACCGCGGCGCACCCAAGCGTAATTGAAATAGACCTTCTTGCTGACGCAGCGCAATCGAATCCGATCCTATTTTCGCCATCAACGCATCAATTTTAGCCTGCTCAGGAATTTGGTCATTGCTTTTATCAGGGCCAAAACCCCATAAATTAACGAGGGGCCCAACCGTCACATCAAATGCCTTGTGTGACTGTGCCGTAACTTCAGCTGCCATGTCCAATACTTCATACAATTCTTTGCTAATCGTCTGCCACTTGGGATTAAAGTTATGGTTTATTAATGAAAGTTCAGACTGAGGGTCGTAGGTTGACATGCTTTTATTAATAGCCAACAACAGCTGGTCGACTTGTTGATGTATGTTCTTCTTTTCTGATGCTAAATCGATGCTATTGCGTTTATCAGAGACCCAACTAATGTGATATTCAGTCCCCATTGTCGGCCCAGAAATCTTACTAATTTGTAATTCTAGCGGTTGATTACAACCACTCAAAAGAAGACTTGCTAGAAAGATACTGCAGCAGACGATTATCCTAACAGCGTATAATCGAATATTAGCGTTAATGCCCATGAGTACTACTTTTTAAAAAGAGATTAATGAAAGAAGTGAATGATTGTAAGTATAACGGATTGTTAATAATGAACCCATGACAAACTGAGATAAGCGTCGAATTTATCACAATCATCCCTTGCTCGCCCAATAGACATGACTAAATGTGTATAAGTGCATGTAGATTATTATCAGTATGCTTTAGAATAGAGAAAAACAGTTGAGAACATTATGACCGTAATGACTGAAGAAATGCTTGAGCTGGTCGCACAGCGTTTCCGTTTATTAGCCGACCCTATGCGTTTGCGCATTTTACATGAACTGCAGCAAGGAGAGTCCAGCGTTGGAAATCTTGTTGAGCGCATTGGCGCATCGCAGCCTAACATATCAAAACATCTAGCAAGTCTTCGTGGACAGCATATGGTGAAACGTCGACAGGAAGGTAATATGGCTTATTTCAGCATCGCTGCGCCGTATATTTTCACCCTATGCGATACTGTATGCAATAGCATGAAGGAAGAATTTGAGGCAAAACAAAACCTTTTATCTCAAATTTAAATTCTCCGGCGGTACCTTTTATTGTCACCGCTAGAGTCTCTGAGCTATAAATCAAATCTTGACTAAACAATTTGCTTAGCCAAGTTCATTACCGCAATGCGACGCCCTCCTTCTCCAGTCAATTTCCAAGTATTGCGCGCGCCAAGCTGGTTGCTTTCGATCAAATCATGATCCGCCCATTGCATTAGCAGATCCTGAAACTGCTGGCGATTAACACGAATATCATCGACTGCATGAGAAGACGAGTGCAACTGCAACAACCGTCGTTTTACTTCAGTTTCGGCTAATTTTTCCAAAACACTCCTCAACCTATCTTCACTGCTCGCGGCTTTCATCACATCACCTACCGCGCCAAAGATCACGTCCCAGCGTAAAGTAACAGGGACTTCTTCTAGAGTATTATTACCTGCTTCATAAACATTAGCAGAGAAGTTTATTCGCATCAGCTCTCGAGTTTTTAGCATCCACTGCTTATTATCGACTTTATTGGCCACCTGAGTTTCCACACGAGCCACAGAAGTCGTTGCGGCAGATTCCAGCTTCAACCAACCTCCTGTTTTATTACTCAGTGTGTTAGCCACAGCAGTTTTAACATGAGAAACCAGCTCTTCCCGAAGATGCCATAAACGAAAAGTACTTTTTGAAACAACAGCATGAAAACCCGCTAAGCGCCGCTGATCTTCTGTTTGCTGCTGCGACGGCAACGAGTTTTTAACAAAAGACAATGAAGGCTTAGATAATGACTGTGCATGCACCAATTCACGATGTAAGTAACTAATACCGGTAGGCGCCATAGGCCCGTACTCATCACCCAAAATCATAATAAATAGATCAGCATCTTCAATTTGAGAGCGCGCCAAATTCCAGTCGTAAGGAGAAGTATCTTCACGACACGGGAAACCGCAACAAAGAATACCCATACGCACCAGCTGACGTGTCACTTCATAACGTTCACTTTCTAAACCTATATGGTTTGATGCGACGTACACTAAAAAACGCTTAGTCTGCGTCATTAAATCCTCTCATCCATTATATTTGTTCTTTTTAGCCACTGAGTTTATTTTTCACCATACCTTATATTAAGGCAAACACTTTTAACAAGTAAATGGCGATACTGACGCTAAAAAGAGAAATTAGCGTCGTTAAAGCGATAATATTTGCGGCTAAAGTATGATTCCCACCGATGGTTCGTACCATAACAAAAGAAGCTGCAGCGGTTGGACTAGCAAACATCAATATCAAGCAACCTAACTCAACCCCTCTAAAGCCCGTAGCATAAGCCAAGATAGAAACAATAGCAGGCATAAGTAATAGCTTTATTATGACAGCAACCCAAGATAACCATTGCGTCTGTTTTAAGGCGGAAAAACTAAGAGAGCCGCCAATGCATATTAATGCTAACGGCAATGTCATCGCCGCCAAATAATCAATGCTGCGCATAACCACGTCAGGCAGAGCAATCTGCCAATAAGCAAACGGCAAAGCCAATAAGATAGCGACGATTAAAGGATTAGTAATTACACCTTTAAGCAAAACAAGCCAGTTTAACTGCGAGTCTTCACTGGCCGCATGGGTGAGTGCGTAAATAGAAAGTATATTATACAGCGGAGTGATAACCGCTAATAACAAAGCTCCCACTGCCAAACCGTCTTCGGCAAAGGTTGTAACGCAAAATGCCAAACCTAAAATTCCTAAGTTTGAACGAAAGCACCCTTGAACAAAAACACCTAGATTCTTTTTATCAGCAATAAATGCACGACTACCAAACCACAAAACACTAAAACTTAACAATGCCATGAGCACAGCAAAGGTAATTAAACGTGGATTTCCTATTTGAGCAATGTCCGTGCGCACGATCGCGGCAAACATTAAGACAGGCAAGGCTAGGTTAAAAACAATATAGGATGACTTAACGGTAAAATCATCATTGATTTTACCGCGCCATTTAAGCCAAATACCAATAAAAACCAATGAAAATACAGGCAATGTAATCGAGCCTACAAAAACCAACTGCTGCCAATAATCCACTTAAATCCCCAAATCCGTGTATCAAACCATAAACTGCGGTAGAATGCCTAAAGTACAATCAAACAAATTCGACATTCAGTCCCTAAGATACGACCTGCAAAATGACTCGCAAAAAGAAAACCCGCTCCCTCAAACGCATTCATAGCGTAAAAACTGGTACTCCCAGTAAACTTAAGCGCGATTCTACCACTGATCGCCAGGCCAGCCTGAAAACCAAAGGCAAGCCTAAATCTGTTTATCAAAAGTATCTTGATGAGAATCCTGATGCGGTTGAAAAACAACAGCAGCCGATTTCTCCAGAACAAGAAGCTGCTGCCTTGGCCGTAGAGAAAGCCAAGCTTGAAGCGCTTGAACTACTTAAAGCCAAGTCGAAGAAGAAATCGAAGCCGAGAAAGTCGGATCGCGAAGTGCCAGCCGAAAAAGAAGAGAAAGATAACGAACGCGAACCTGATTTGTTAGGACAACTGGACAATAAGAATTTCAACGATTTTTATTAACCATTATTTATTAACGAGTCCGCTTTAATGGCACTTTTGACCACCTCCAATGCCCTATTGGATCTCGACTGTTATCCTAAGGTGAGCGCTAAGTTTCAGCAGCCTTGGGATGCTGGTGACCTGTACCTTATTGAATCCGCTAACGTCGGCAGCCACCCAGCGGTCATTAATGATCAATGGGGCGTACTGACGTGTTTTTTACTGCAGCAAGGACATTCTGTTTATAGCTGGACGGATTCTTTCTGCGGTCAAACTGGCATTCGTAATAACAGTGAAAAATTTGATTACTCTCCTGCACTACTGACCCTAGATCAAGGCACCCCCTGCTTCCCTAAAGCTACCAACAGCCTCTGGATTCAATGCCCTAAATCGTTCGATCAATTACACTGGTGGTTAACCCTTGCCCTAAAACAGCTAGGACCAGGTATTGAAATTTCATTAGTCGGCATGGCTAAGCATGTACCCGTCAAATGGTTAAAATGGTTAGAGCAATATAATACGGATTATCAACAGCATCCGATAAAGAAAAAATCACGCTTAATGACGTTTAAGCTCGGAGACAAACTCCCTGCTTTAACGGTACTCAAAAGCTACCTTGGTCCTGACAATAAAGACGTTAGCGCTTTGCCGGGAGTATTCTCCCGAGATCATATGGATATTGGCAGTCGCTTTTTTATTCAGCAAATCAGCCAATTAAATACTTTATCGGGCAAGGTGATCGATTTAGGCTGTGGCAATGGCTTATTAAGCTTAGCCTGCTTGCATTATTTTTCAGCGTCAGCGCTCGAACTTATATTATGCGATGACTCCTCCCTTGCTTTAAACTCAGCGCGCGAAAACTTGTTAGCCCGAGATTATTCAGACGCTGTATTCCATCATACTGATGCACTATTGAATGTTCATGTCCGCGCAGATACCATTTTATGTAATCCGCCCTTTCATAGTGGCAATCGTATTTCTACCGCTGCCGCCGAGCGTATGTTTAAGCAAGCCAGTAAGCTACTCAGTAAAGATGGCCAACTACTGGTAATCGCCAATCGTCATTTACCGTATGCTCCTTTACTAAAAAAAGGTTTTAAGAGCATTAAACAACTCAATAGCGATGCTAAATTTGTTATTTATCAGTGCACCGATGCACTGCCCTCAAATCGCTAGGCCATTCTACTATGCACAAGCAACCTGCGAGTAACGGCTTTTTTGAGCTGGTAGAGAAACGCAGCCGCTTTATTACTTACTGCGAAAAAGTAAGTTGCCCCAAAGAATTCAAACAATTTTTAACCCGCTTAAAAAAACACTATCCCGATGCCCGTCATCTTTGTTATGGCTTCAGAATAGGCCCATTAACCCATGCCCAAAGAGGCTTTAGTGATGATGGGGAGCCGAGTGGTACCGCGGGAATGCCGATTTTAAATGTGATTGATCATTCAGAATTTTCTGATATTGCGATCATCGTCGTGCGCTATTTTGGAGGAACTAAATTAGGCACAGGAGGCCTTGCAAGAGCTTATAGTGAAGCCGCCAGTAGCGTATTGAAATCTATGCAGTGGATTGAGTATGAAGCCAAACAAGAAATCCTATTACATTGTCAGTTTCAACAAGAGCATCAGTTACGCTATTTAATTAAGCAGCTAGCAGGAGAGATCATAAGCATTGAGTATTCATTGCAGGTTGAACTAAAGGTGTCCGTTGCAGAAGATGCAGATTTAAGCAATCTTACTTTGTACCGAGTCGATACGGGCGACCACTGAATCCGATAGATGCTCAGCAATCAGGCGATAACCTCCTGAGCCGATCTGATCAAAATGCAAAGTAACAGAATAACAATCTTGCGTACTTCGTCTTACCGAAATGATCTGACCTAGTGCAGTAATGTATTGAGGCACAGGCCCTGAATGCGGAAATAACCCAAGGCGAATTTGAAAGCTAGCATAACGACCCTGGCTTTTCTGATCAACCTCATCGCGAAATAAACCGACCTGATCTTCATTACAAACAAACTCACAGCCTCGTGGAGATAATTGATACGGCCCAGTTTTTAGTACCTCTTGCTTGTCGATCAATAATGTTAAAATAGCCTGATTTTTCATAAAAACACCTTTCTAATCTTATACTATCCGCATACTTGCAACTCAGCATACACAAGACCGTGCACTTTTATAAGGCGCCCCCAAGTAGCTGACTAAAAAATATACGATTAACCGCAGAACTTCAACCGCCTAAGGCACCATGCTTATAATTAGCTTAGTATTAGTTCACACTTTTGTTATTTAGATCCCTTAAGGGCTAATTTACGCGCGATATATGCAAAATTCTCGGCATCACCCATTAACCACCTTGAACAACCATCCACTCATTCCACAAATATTACAACTCTCTCCTTAGCACTGATAGAATGCACTTACTGTCTGATATAGCAATAACTACTCTAAAACGATACTAAATCATGAAATTTCTAAACTACTTAATGCTGACCACTGTAACTTTAATGCTCATCGCTTGCAGTAGCTCGATTAAGCACATATCGGCCTACCATTCTCCCGACCCAGAAAAAATTCAAGAGATACTTCCTGCCAATAGCTTAAGTATTCAATACCTGGGGGTGGGTGGCCAATTATTCCGCTTTGGCGAATACGCGATCATGACGGCTCCCTCAATCACCAACCCACACTTTTTGGCCCTTGGTCCGTTTATGCCAATTAGCGCTGATACTGACATGATCGATCATTACTTACCTGATGTTAGTAATGTAGAATCCATTTTAGTCGGCCACGCTCATTATGATCATCTAATGGACGTGCCTTATATAATGCAGACCAAAGCCAAGCAAGCTCACGCCTATGGTTCTCAAACCATGGTTCACAGCATCGCCTCTGTCGTAGAAAAATCGCGCCTTCACGCGCTGAATGATTCCATGGCCATCCTTAAAACACCTGGCCAATGGCACTACAATGAATCTAAGACCATTCGATTCATGGCACTTAAGTCTACGCACGCACCTCACTTTATGGGAATCAACATGATGACAGGCACTTACGAGAAGGATCTCGACGCCGTTCCGTGGCATGCATTCGGCTGGAAAGAGGGACAAACGCTCGCTTACCTCATTGATTTCCTAGGATCTCAAGAAGAAATCTTACACCGTGTATATTATCAAGATTCAGCAAGCCAAGAGCCACTTGGACTGACACCCTATCTTGTCGGCAAAGATAAAAAACGCGTAGATATTGCTATTATTACACCCGCTTCATTCAACCAGGTAGATAATTACCCTGAAGGAATCATGAACGATACCCAAGCCCGCCACTTTATACTGGGACACTGGGAAGACTTCTTCGCAAACCAAGAAAACGAGCAGCAGAGGTTCGTCCGCGCCGTAAGTTCTGAAGATTTTTTTGAACGTTTTGAAAAAAACCTGCCAAAAGGCAGTAAATGGACGATGCCTTTGCTTTATAATACCCAGTACTTTGCCCCTCATGGCAACATACTGACCCTAGATTAAGCTTATTAATTACTAAATAGCTGAATAACCGAGAACTATTATGGATTTTGAAACACTTTCACAATGGCGTCGTGCCGTATATTGCGCGGCCATGGCGAGTCGCAACCGCAACCACGTTTTATTATTCAGCGACATGCTAAAACAAGATGCTGCGCCTTTCACCAAACTGCAGACTAAAACGTGGGCTTACCTAGAAGGCGAACTAAAGTCACTGGACAACTTAGAACGCTTTTTTAATGAATTTGATCAATGGCAAACCGAACTGTTAAAAGAACAAGATTCATTTGGTGCAGAAGCCGCGCAGCAAGCCTGCCAGAGTCTTTACTCGGCAACTTACGCCCTACTGGATGAAAGCGCGAATGATTGTGAGCTTGTGCAACTCAGCAACCAGCAATTGTTCACGGAAATGGCTGATATGGGCAGCGAAACCGACGAACTCATTCAGCGCCATAATGAATTTGAGCGCGAGGTATTCGACCTTCTTACCTCAGGAAAACCTAAGCGCGAGTGTATTCTGGCCGTCCGCAAACTGGCCACGGAAGAAGATGAATCGAGCTTAGGTATAAGCCTTGACTAGCACACCAGTAAAATAATCTTTCTAGCGTGGAACAATCTGTTCTTTTGATCCACGCGTGATTCCAGCATGACCTGAATCAACAACCCAATTTCCGCAATCTTTATAGTACCGCCTTTAAATTTTTGATTATTGTCATTAGGTCGTACCATGTCAGATTCTTTTAAAGCCGAGCTCCTTGCCCCCGCTGGCACCTACAAAAATATGGAGTACGCCTTTGCCTATGGCGCCGATGCCGTTTACGCCGGACAACCTCGATACAGCTTACGCGTACGTAATAATGATTTTCAAATTGATAACCTTGAAAAAGGCATCATTCGCGCCCACCAGCTAGGCAAAAAGTTCTACGTCGCCAGCAATATCGCCCCGCACAATAATAAAATAGACAGCTACATGCGCGACATTGAGCCTGTTATTGCGATGAAGCCCGACGCACTTATTATGTCTGACCCTGGTTTGATCATGATGGTAAAAGACAAGTGGCCAGACGTACCGATTCATCTATCAGTGCAATCTAATGTTGTGAACTACGCCGCAGTAAAATTCTGGTATCGCCAAGGCATAGAGCGTGTAATTTTAAGCCGTGAACTCTCTCTTAATGAAATTGAAGAAATTCGCATGCAGTGCCCAGAAATGGAGCTAGAGGTTTTTGTTCATGGTGCTTTATGCATTGCTTACTCTGGTCGCTGCTTACTATCCGGTTATATGAATCACCGCGACCCCAATCAAGGCAGCTGCACCAATGCTTGTCGCTGGAAGTATCAAGCTCACGACGCGAAAGAGACCGACAACGGTAATATTATCCCCATCTCAGCGATCGAGTTCGACCCTAAAAGCCCGCTCGATACGAAACCGTCTCTGGGCATCGGCACCCCGTCTAACGACATCGTTTTATTACAAGAAGGTAACCGAGAGAATGATCTCATGCCCATGTATGAAGACGAACATGGTACCTACATCATGAACTCAAAAGACCTCAGAGCCATTCAACACGTACAGCGCTTACAGCAAATTGGTGTGCATTCGTTAAAAATTGAAGGGCGTACTAAATCGCATTATTACGCTGCGAGAACGACACAAGCCTACCGCCAAGCCATCGACGATGCCTTTGAAGGCAAGCTATTTGACATGAACCTTATGGATACACTCGAAAACATGTCGAACCGTGGTTATACCGAAGGCTTCTATCGCCGCCATGTGCATGATGAATACCAGAACTACAATCGGGGTGCGTCTATTAGCACGCAGCAGCAATTTGTGGGAGAAGTCACCGCAAGTGATCGTGATTGGCTAACCATTGATGTTAAAAACCGCTTTCAAGTCGGCGATGAGCTAGAACTCATGACGCCAGCAGGAAATTTCACCTTTGAACTCAAGACCATTCAATCCCTTAAAGGCGAATCTCGTAGCGATGCCCCAGGGTCAGGCTTCATTGTTAAAATCCCCTCTCCTGAGGGCATGATGAATGCAGAAAAATCACTGTTAATCAGGAACTTAAAATAGTCGATGTCGCGAATGAATTCTTAATCAACACTTAATCAACTTGGCAAGTAGCGTAGGTATCACTATAGTAATAGCTTGATACTCTCAGCATTTAAAGGAGCTTATGTTAATGCCAAGTCTGATTACACTAAGCCAGCACATTGTACGAACCATGACCCTAATCGCTTTTTTACTGATAAGTTCTCTATCGTTAGCCGCCGATGGCCCCCGGAAGGTCGTTGAGGATGCTGCGTCAAAAATGACTCAGCGTCTTATTACCGACAAAGAAAAAGTAAACACCCAAAGCTATTATGTTGAACACCTAGTTGATGAGTTATTACTGCCCGTCGTTGACCATGTTTATATGGCAAGAAAAGTCCTCGCCAAAAACTGGAAAAAAACCTCAGACGCCCAAAAGAAGCAATTTATTGATGCGTTTAAGCATAAAGTCATTCGCACTTACGCTGGAGCGTTTAAAGCTTTTAATGGTGAGATGATCATTTTCGACGATGCCAAGTTTAGTAAAACAGGCAACAGAGCGCTGGTGAAAAGTGAGATTCAACGTATCGGCGCTCCTGTGATCAATGTCACGTACAAGTTATTTAATAAAAAAGGTCAATGGCTTACTTATGATGCGGTTATTGAAGGCGTCAGTCTTGTTAAAAGCTTTCGCGACCAGTTCAATCAAAGCATTGATCAACATGGTTTAGCACAAGCCATTTCCCTACTCGCGGCCGAATACAAAAGTGAGACCCCCATACTAAAGATGGCAGGGCATAGCTGGGAGCCCTACATCAGCAATCAATTACCAGCCAATGGTTTAGCCGTTAATATAGTAACTGAAGTATTTACCCGCGCAGGCTATCAAGTAGAAATGGAATTCATGCCTTGGCAGCGCGTAACTGAAGAAATGGAAGCTGGCAGCATCGATATGTCGGCGGCTTCTTGGTATAACCAAACTCGCGCTCGCGAAACCCAATTCACAGATGCCTACCTCAATAATGACTTGGTTATTATCAAGCGTAAGTTAGATAAATTAACCTATTCAACCCCTGCTGAATTTAAGACGTACATCGACAAACGTGGTTATCGCTTAGCCGTATTCAAAGATTATGGTTATGGAGATTATTTCTCTGAAATTGCCCCTCTCGTCTCGTTGAATTTTTACAAATATTGCACGCAAATGATCCGTGACGTGGCAAATAAAAGTACCGACATCGCACTACTGGATCACTGGACCGCTCAGAATAGCTTAAATAACACCAAAAACATTGCTGATCACTTAGAAGTCATGCCAACCCTTATTCAACGCGGACTGCACGTAACCATTAGTAAACTACGCACTGACCACCAGGCAATTGCTGAAGCTTTTAACAAGGCTCTAGCCGAAATGAAACAAGATGGTAGCTATCAAGAAATATTAAAGAAACACCACTACCCAGCGATTTAAACTTATTCAGGCCTTAAGCTTACTCAGACTTTTAAGTTGAAGCTAATCCTTAAATCCTCTTACCTATTTTAAGCTAGACTGATCTCTTAACTAGAAATTTCTGACACTAGAAACTCATTAACAGATCAACCTGGCTAATTAACGCAGCTTACCGTGTATGACCCTCACTATTTTATTCCAAGATACCGATATTATTATCGTCGATAAAGACTCCGACTTACTCAGCGTGCCTGGCCGCGGGCCTGAAAAACTCGACTCGGTTTATCACCGCCTAACCTTACAATTCGAAGAAGTTCATATTGTGCATCGCTTAGATATGGCGACATCAGGCATTATCGTATTCGCCCGTAATAAAGAAGCTTTGCGGCATTTACAGCAGCAATTTCAACACCGCCAAACAGAAAAGTCTTACCAAGCGATCATTGCTGGGCGACTGACGCCAACGAAAGGCGCCATCAACCTTCCTATGCGCTGTGACTGGCCGAATCGTCCTAAACAAATGGTATGCTATGAGTTTGGAAAAAAATCACTGACCCGCTGGCGGGTAATGGGGTATGAAGACAACAGCACTCGCGTAGAGCTGATTCCTGTTACTGGCCGATCTCATCAATTAAGAATTCACTGCGACGCGTTAGGCCATCCTATTTTAGGAGACAACTTATATGGCACCTCAGAATCGCAAGCTGCCACTAAGCACCTTTGTTTACATGCGCAATCATTAACAATTACACACCCAAACAGCTTAGAAAGATTGACATTTACCAGCCCCGTTCCTTTTTAAACCTTACCGCTGCGAACGCTTTTTTGACTGAGCAGCTCTCGCATCGCTAACAACATAGCGACATAAAAAACCAGACCTACCAAGACGATCTGTACCGCGATACCGCCAAATAAATCAGGGGCTTTCATCAGCGTA
This sequence comes from Oleispira antarctica RB-8, assembly GCA_000967895.1. Classification (GTDB taxonomy): domain Bacteria; phylum Pseudomonadota; class Gammaproteobacteria; order Pseudomonadales; family Oceanobacteraceae; genus Oleispira; species Oleispira antarctica. Next base: position 1,968,596 of record FO203512.1, on the reverse strand, counting down.
CTCATCAATGAGTCTTGGTAATAGAAAAACCATTGGTGATCATCTGGGAAGACCAAGATATGCATTTGATAAAAAATAGCTTTGGCCCCAAAGATCAAAAATGCTCCCGTGATTACCGACAGCAAGAGCACAAAAACAGTTAACAGACCTATCGGACTTGCACGGTATGGGTTCAGATTTTTATTCTGACCATTAAGAGGAGTTTTGCAGCGATAACGATACTCCCACCACAAGCATGCGATGAAGAGTAATAAGCATAATAAACCCAACACATGAATGAAATTAATAACATTAGCCACATCTTGCAGATGAATACGCTCAGCTTCGTGCAATAACGGAATGGTTTGCCCTGAGTATTCATAGGTAATATCGACCAACCCTTCACCATTAGCATGCACACTGTCGACAATTTGCTGAAAGACTCTTTTATGCTCAATGACTGACGTGCTTTCGAACCCCTGACGAAATCGGTTTTGCGGTGCATAGTGTGCAATATGCTGTTCGGTTTCATAAAAGCCGTACAGCCATACATACCCGTAACCCAGCTTTGCATTAACCATCCAGCCGCCATACAGGGACAAGATCAATGCCAGTAATAACAGACTGAATACGCGACCATTGATCAATATTTTTTTAAACATAAATTCTTCAATACGTTTTTAGATTTAACTCTTTTAATACAAAGCGCTAAACTCAATAGTATAGCTCAACGTTATAGCTCAAGAGTCGAGCGATAAAAACTGCTTTATATGACCATTAATCGATTCAGCGGGCGCTGGCTCAGCATGAAAGTGATGATGCCCAGGTAAATAGACCAACTGAGCGCGTTGAATACTGCCCATACGCTGCTCTACCCATGCCCTTGGCACAATGCCCTGCTCTGCCAAAACAACCAATACCGGCGCTGTGATAGCCGCTAAAAAAGCCGCGACTTGATCGTCTCCCAAGCGCACCTTCGACGTGTGGCGCAAGCGCGCATCCGTTCGCCAGCAATAACCGCCTTCAATGCTTTTAAGGTTACGTTCAACAATGGGTCTTAATGCATTATCCGTCATTCCCGGCGAAGACTTTTTACGGGCGTTTAAGGCATCATCAATCGCCGCAAAAGTACGCAAGGACGAAGGCGTTCTTTGTGAATCGATAATGGCTTTCGCCAATTGCTGCGGAGTCTGCTCTGGCGTTGAGGTCATCGGCCCCAAGGAATCAAGCAGCACTAAGGACGAAACTTTATCGGCAAACGTCCCCGCAAATATACTCGCTACCACCCCCCCCATAGAATGACCCAACAAATGAACACTCGCCAAATGTTTAACCGTCAATAACTCAAACAAGACTTCTATGTTTTGCCAAATATAATAATGAGCCCCCTCTGCCAGTGGCTCTGACAAACCATGCCCTGGCAAATCAACTATCAGCAAATGATAATCTTGCGCCAGCAAAGGCGCCAAGCGATGGAACGTAGCGCCATTATCCAACCAACCATGCAAACACATCATGGTCGGCTTAGAGCTATTTCCCCATTCCTGTATCGCCAATTCACCACTGCTAAGAGAGATCCGTGTTTCTTTCATTGAAATATTCTCCCAATATCTATTCTCTCAATATCACAATTAAACGTATTCATAGCGCCTGCCAAGATAATATGTATTGTTTGATGAGCTTCGCCGTTGCTTCAGGCTTTTCCAATGGGAGCATGTGAGTACCTTCCAACCAGCTCACATCCATGCCTAATTGACGACTCATTTTGAACCCATGACGACGCTTAAAAACATCACTGTACTTAGCCGCAATAACCGCAGAAGGCATACTTAAACGCTTAGTGCAGTGTAAGTTACTAGGAATAGTACGATAAATACTGATCTCAGCCTCCACGTTAAAGTGCAATCGACGACCGCCATCAACATGGTCTTGGGTGCCATTATTAACATAATCATTCAAACAGCGCTCATCAAAAGCACTAAACAATCGCTTACCTCTGAAATAATTCGATGCCTGCTCCACAGAACCCCACTCCTCTTTACGACCGAGGGTGCGACCTGAAGGCGTTACTTTGTCCATCCAGCCCAAACGCTTAACCAGGGTTAAACTACGGGCCTCAAATGCAGTCAAAAGTGGTGCGTCCAGCATAATCAACCCTTTCACTAGATCAGGCCGCTGAGTCGCAACCATCATACTGAGAATGCCACCCAAAGAATGACCGACTGCGTACACCGGCTGGGTATATGTACATTCGAAGTAATCAATTAATTGTTTGACCAAAAAAGACCAATTATCGGTCACCGGATAATCTTTATGATGACCCAAGCGATCGATCATCCCAATTTCAAAATCATCGGACAAATAAGAAAGTAAAGTAGAGTAACTGCCCGCAGGGAATCCGTTGGCATGAGAAAAATGCAAAATATCTTTCATGTTAATTATATTACAGTAAGCTAAAAAATAGCCTTCAAACTACCAAAATACATCAAAGAAACAAGGTGATTGAGCGCCATCAACGGCGCTAACCTTCATCCAGCACAGGATACCAAACGTCGGTATTCGTTAGACAACCAGCAGCAAAGACATCACCTTCAAGCTGCCATATTTCCGCCGGTGACCAAGGCTGATCAAAAATTGCACCCTCGGTTAACAACGAAGCTAATCTCCCCACCAAGGGCAAGTGTGTCACCAATATGATATTTTTTTGCTCTTGGCATAATTCATCCACAACTTTTTGTGGCGTCATTTCTGGCTGTAAGCATTGATGATCAACAATGTCGATACCCAAAGCCTTAGCAATGGGTGCTGCAGTTTGCTGCGTACGAAGATATGGACTAACCCAGAGACTCACAGAGCCTTTGATATTTTTTGCTAACCAATTAGCCGCACCTCGCGCTTGGCTTTCGCCACGCGCTGTTAAGTTGCGATTCATATCATCTGCTGCACCGGCTTCTGCCGTGCCGTGTCGTATTAAGTAGAGTTTCACTACTCCTCCGTTGGCTGATCTCTTGTGGTTGGCCAATCGGTAAAAGGAAAAGGTTTTGTTTCATTATTTCCCGTCACATAACGCACAATTTGTGCAATATAACGGGCTAACCCATCACTGAAATCATTAAGCGCAGGATTTACACTGCCAGTGGTCAAATTGAACCCCCACTGTACGATCACAAGCAACAGTACGACGATATCCAAAATGCGATATACAATCGAAAACAACACAATAAACAACGTCTTTAGCCAAAATGCATCAGACGACAAACTCTTTTTCACATCACTCATAACTACTCTCCAATTTCTGATTTAGCTAATGCAAACTCGACATCGGAAGTATTTTCCCCTGTCATTAATTCTTTCGCAACCAGCCTTGGGTCAACATGAGCGAACAGCACTGCGTAAGCACCTTTTACCAAAGGCATATATATACCAAGCTCCTCAGATTGCGCATTGATATAACGCAAGGTATTCACACCTTCTGCAACCTCACCCAATTCAGCAACCGCTTCATCAAGGGTTCGCCCCTCACCAATGGCATAACCCACACGATAATTCCGACTCATCGGCGACATACAAGTGACCACCAAGTCGCCCACACCAGCAAGACCCAAGAAAGTGAGTGGATTCGCCCCTAAAGCCACGGCAAAACGACTCATCTCAGCAAGGCTGCGAGTAATAATCATACTCTTGGTATTTTCACCCATCCCCAGCGCCGCGATAAAACCTGACACGATGGCGTATATATTTTTCAATGCTCCACTCAGCTCAACACCAAACATATCGTCTGAGGCATACACTCGAAAATATTCACACCCTAATGATTCTTGTACGGCAATTCTCAGTGCGCCATCGCTGCTAGCAACCACCGTGGCCGTTAATTGCTTTCGTCCAATCTCTTTCGCTAAATTAGGGCCGCTCAATACGGCAACCGAATGTCCAGGACACTCATCCATGAGAACCTGACTCATAAGATTAAAGCCATCGGGCTCAATCCCTTTCGTCGTACTGATCAAGCTCTGCCCTTCAACTAAAAAAGGCTTAAGCTGCTGCACTACACTGCGAAAAGATTTGCTCGGTACAGATACAAAAATAAGTTCAGCCCCAGTAATGGCTTTGGCTAAATCAGTCGTCGCATGCAAACGAGGATCGAGCTTCACATCGGGTAGATACTGAGGATTTTCATGTTGTTCATTAATTGCAGTGGCAACGACGTCGTTACGCATCCATTGCTGTGTTGCTATACCGTTGGCAGCGAGAATACTGGCAATGGCGGTACCAAAACTTCCACCACCGATAACTGCAGCTTGTTTAACTTTCACACTCACCCCTATGACTCTTTGTTATTAAAATTTATTATTATTCGTTTGCAGACAATCAACCAGCTCTTGGAAAGTATTCTTATTATCATCATTCAAACTCATTAAAATCTCATGAGCCACGATTACTTTATCCCGCATAACCTCTTCATTAACTTTTTCACACGTTAATTCATTCAACTCGGAAGTTTTCTCAGGCATCTCACCAATTAAATAAAATACTTTATCAAATCCCATGCTGAGTAGTATGCGGGTAATATCTTCACGCGGAGAAATAATACTGGGCATAAAACCAAATTGATCTTGACTGAGAATCGATATTTTAGCCAACTGACCCAAGGTCGTACTATCGACTCCCTCAGCATCCGACAAATCGATCAGTACAGTTTTAAACGCCTCATCGAGAAACATATCATCAAGATAGTCTTCTAACGCAGAACATAGATTGAGACGTACATCACCACTTAACTTAATGACGTATGTACCCTCATTATTCGCAACTTCAATTTTACCTGACTGCATACTCATTCCTAACGACGGTCATTAGTGCAATATCATCCGGCACATCTTCATCACTTTCTAATGCGAGAGCCTTCACTATTGCGTCATGATTTCCCGCCTCCTGTTCTATAAGGTTTAGCAGGTATTCCTCTTTTTGTGCCAAAGAAGGTTGTGTCAATAACTCTAAAACCCCATCTGAAAATAATGACAGGGTAAATTCTCTGGGCAAATCCATTTGGTATTCGCTGTACTGTGCATCACGAAATAAACCAACCGGCATCCCCCTTCCTTCTAAATATTGGGCCTTACCTTCAATTAACAAGACAGGCATTGGAAAGTGCGCACCCACGCTGTAATTTAAGGCCAACGTTTCAAGGTTAAGCACCGCATACACAATGGTTAAATGCTTTCCACATTCGGTATCGAGTAATTCTTGGTTAATACGTTCAAGGACTTTAACGGGATGGAATAGATCTTGGCTAGAGCCACGCTTTAGATTGCGCTTTAAGCGATACGTTAGGTTCTTGAGCAGAACCGTAACAAAAGCCGACGACGCGCCGTGACCGGACACATCAGCGATATAAAAACCATAATGCTTATCATCAAGCGGGAAGTAATCAAGAAAATCACCACTCAGCATCAATGAAGGTCTAATTTTATGACGAAATGATAACCCACCTTCATCAACAAAATCTGGCAGCATTTTCATCTGCACCTTACGCCCTGCTTGTTGATCACTGCGTAATTCATCCAAACTATTGCGCAGTTCTCGGTTGGCCGACTCCAAATGATCGCGATAGCTTTCATTCTGCCTCTCTAAGACCACCAACTCTAAGTTACGCTGCACCGAATGCTCTAGCATAACCATATCAATAATCGGCTTGACTAAATAATCACTCGCCCCCAAACGCAGAGCCTGAACAACATCGTCCATTACCCCTGCGCCAGACACGACAATGACTGGAATATTTTCCGATCGCTGCTTTACCTTTTGCAAGACCTGCAAGCCATCTAAACTGGGCATGCGCAAATCACACAAGATTAAATCAATTTGCTGCGTATCTAAAACTTCTAGTCCAGCAGAGCCACTATCAACAGCCACCACTGTGTAACCGCTATCTTCTAGATAGGCCTCCATACTGTCTCGTACCATTGCCTCATCATCGATAATGAGTAAGCGCGCTTTCATCAAGCTACTCCAAGTTGGAACTTTCGATTGTGCGAACAATATACGCAACCCCGAAGCAGTGCAATATACGCTGGATGAATATCGGTAAAATTAGACAATATTATCAACTTCCACCCTTCTGGTATATTAAGTGCTTTACTTAAGACAGGACGTTTGTCCAAAGATTTACTGCACAGCAATTTAAAAAACCCAACAGCGGTGATAGCATGAGTACAAACAATAACAAGAAAGGAACCCTCGATATGGGCCAAGCTTCAAGGGATTATAGTGAAAAACGTGATTTCATCCGTATGCAAGTAACAACGGACAGTCAAATATACTTTAATGATCAAAGCTATACCGCAACGTGCTTAGATTTGAGCAGCACGGGCGCGCTGATTGAAAGCCAGCAAAGCTTTGAAGTGAATAGCGAGGTTGTACTGTCGATTCAAAGCGGAGGCGGAGGCACTGCTGCCTTAGAAGCTAAAGCAACTATCCTACGTGTTCGTCTAATGCCCGACGACAGCTATCAATATGGCGCAAGCATTGACCAATATTTATAATACCTTACTTTCAACTTGAACGATTGAGCGTATTTGTGCGGTTAGCCTATTTGGCTAACGCACACAGTAAAAAGAATAAATCAGAGCACAAGCAGTTTGCAGTGCATTTAAACTAATAAAGATCTTCGTCAACTTCTTCATCGTATTGCTCAAAGTCTTCATCAAAATCGTCTCCAAACTCGTCCTCTACAACACCATCTCTGACAAGATAATCTCTGCGCTGCATATAAAAACTTCGAAAGAAGGTATAGCGATCTCCCGTTATCAAGCCTTCTGAAGCGATTAAGTCGGCACGAACATCAATATTGCGTAATAGCCATAATCCACTTTGCTGTGCTAGTGTATCTGTCACCTCGGTATAACCAAAACCCGATAGAGAATCACCCGCAAGCCCAAAAGTATCACGAACATTACTTGGCCCCAATACTGGGAGCATAATGTATGGGCCTGCACCGACCCCCCAGTACCCCAAGGTTTGACCCAGATCCTCATCATGCTTCATCAAACCAATATGACTAGCCACATCAAAAAAACCAAACAAGCCAATCGTCGAGTTTATTAAAAAACGTCCAGTATCCGACAGCGCTTGAACCGGCTTAAGCTGAAAAACATCATTAAGAACAATCAATACATCTTCGAGATTTGAAAAAAAGTTACTAACCCCAGTATCAACAAATTGCGGAGTAACAGCTTGATAACCTTGAGCCACTGGTTTTGCTACATACATGTCCAAGGTTTCATTAAATTCAAAGACTGAACGGTTAAAGCCCTGCCATGGATCAACACTTTCATCACTCATACCCAATTTGGGTAAGATCAACAAACTAATTAAGAATAACCCGTATTGCACTTTAACCATCGATAGACTCCTCATTATTATCCACTAACACCAGTGCCAGGAATAAACCAAGTACCGTCAATATAGCGAATAATCCAAGCACCACTCTCTTGACGAACCGTCGCATAAACTACGCCACGGTAGTTTAAATAAAAGACTTGTTCAAGCAGGTCAGTATTATCTACATCTTTATCGTACACACTGCCAACCGACGAAACACAACGCTCCGCATCACCATCTTCATTCTCAACAAGTTTATAAGTTATTGAGTTTGTGCCATCCGCATCAAAACTTTGAGAAACAAACGCCGTTAACCTTTGATCTTCATCCTCTACACTTCCATCTGCAAGCGTTAATTCCACACCGCTTTTAACAATAGAAACATAACCCGTATTTTCAAAATCCGCAGACGTGTCATAACGAATACGAACAACATTTACACTACTCCCCGTTCCTACTATAAATCCACTATTATCTTCACCCGTTGAGCTGTAATTATGAGAAAGTGCAGCAGATATTTCATATTTCGTCGCAGTAGGGGCAAGAATTGTTAAATCAAACAGAGTACCTGCCAATGCGGTACCTGCATCATTATCTAGAGATATCACGCTAACCAATCTAACGGAATCGAGACCTAGTACCTGCTGCTCTAACAAGCGTCCATCTAATATTGTTGTATCTTCTAGTGGGCTCAAGACCTTACAACCTTGATCGTCTACCGTTGTTGGAAAATCGATAAAATAAGTACCACGACCATCAACGGCTGTTAGCTGAAATACTCCTAATTCCCATAATTCATTAATAACCTTTTGAACATTTTGCCCCTCATAAACTTTAGTTTTCGGTTCGCATTTAGCAACATTCGTCGTGCCTTTTACGAGCTCACACTTTTCGATTCGATGCTGAGTAATCGTCTCCTTAACATCACCATTACCATTACCATCATCCTCATCAACTACGCTTTCATTAGGATAAAATCGATACCGAACGTCTTCCCCTAGAGAATTTACAAAATCTACCGTATTAACCATTATGACTTTCGAACCAAGCTGAATCGATTCGGTGGATTGAGTATATGTTAGTAGCCCTGGCTCTATATCATTGATGGCATGATCATTATTAGTGGTGAAAAATCCATTAAAACTAGAAAACTTCTTAGGTGGATAGTACACGTCGGCATTGGTTGCTTTGGCAGTAATAAACAGTGTCGAAAAATCACTGTCTGACGCATCCGTATCCACACTATCTGAGATTACCGATGATAATGAGAAATTTTCAATGTTAAAGCGCAACTCGGAACTGTTAGGTATATCTGTATCTTGAGGGTCACGTACACCACGATAGAAAATACTAAAAGCTCCAGCCAAATCAGTTTCTGTTAACTCTCCAACAGCCGCTTGGTCATAGAGTTGAAAGTCACCCCACATTAATTCATAACCCGTAATGTCAAGATCGGACCTTGCTTCACTGACTGCTTCAGAATAGTAAATACGCATACTCGATGGAACGTCTATCTCTTCTTCATCGCTGTCCAAATTATGCTTTAGCAGCAAAGTGAGATTATTTTTTTCTAAAGTACCCGTAATATAAACATCAACTGCGTGTGATTCCGTAAGCGTACTACTTCCGGTAACGCTTAAGTCAGCTAACGCCTGAGAGATAACTAATTTGCCACCATCCATCGTTAGGGTTTTCGTTAAACTGTTATAGCCGTCTTTACGCAATTCCAAATCGGAAAAGCCGCCATTACTCTGCGACTCATCACACAAAGCACCACCGATAATGCACGTGACGTAATAATCCTGAATACGAGAAAATTCAGCAACTAAGCTATTTAAGTTATCTTTATGTGTATCTGCGATGGCCGTTAATTTATCTCGATATACTTCAGCCTCTACTTTATAGCCGTCTGTCCAGAATGTATTTTGATAATCCAATAAAGAAGCAACAAACAGCTTAGTTTTTTCTATACCTAAATCAACATTTTCAATTTCACTTTCCGCTAACAAAGTAGAAAGGTCGTCAGACACTGCCACTGTTTTGGTATCGACAGGTTCGGCCAAAGCAGCCATGCGCTCAGCTTTCAGATCTTCCACCACCTGCGTCGCCAAGGCTGACATTCCGCTTTTCGTTATAGTAGGAATAATCGCTTGCAAATTTTCATACGCAGCAAGATAAAGCGCTTCTTTAGTTAACTCACGCTCTACAACGCTGGTATGAAAATACAACTGACCTTCATCGTTCGCTAACTCAGTCGCTACTTTAGTAATATACTCTTCATCTGCTCCTGTAGCATTAGCCTGATAAGCTAGCTCTAATTGCTGCAATCCACCTAATAATGCACCATAACGGACTTGATTTTTTGTACTAGCACTATCACTTTTTAATGAATTCAATTTAGTAAGATTGGCAGGCAGCTCACCAACAATATCACCTAGGCCAAATAAATTTGAAATTTGAGAATTAGCTAAAACGATATCATAAACGGTATACACCCCATTCGTACGGCTACTTTTCACATCATAAAGGTAAGCAAAAGAATCAGAAAGAGTCGTAATCGCATTGATATTGTTACGGCTGCCACTGCTTGGATTATAAACAATAGTGCGCCACTCAAATCCGGTGACTGCGGGATAAAATGCTTTATATTCGTAAAAGACACCAGAAGAAGTACAACCTAACGCCAATTGGCATAAACGCTGCGTTGCATCATTACTATTATCCTTATCCGCATCTTCGATTTGTCCTCTGGCGATAAGCAAATATATTTCTTCAACCGTTACATTGGCCGAAAATTCGCTTTCACTACTTGTCGATTCTCTTGAGCCGACATAAATGTCATTAGTATCGAAGCTCACCTGGCCAGATTCATTCACCAAACTCGGCACAACCTGAGCACTATCAAGCCCTTGAGCGCCGACCCAACCTTTAATTGAGACTGTTGAACTACTACCACCACCACTATCGCTGCAAGCGGTTAAAACCAATACCACTGAAAGCGTAACCATCGAACGAAAACTCAGACGCATCATAGATCTCACTAAAAAATATCATTTTAAAAATTGCCAGAATCATAACAGCAATTGAACTCAAGTGAAGCTGTTGAGACTATCTATTCAATGAATACGACATCCAAAGACAAATAGTTACAAAAAGACTCACTTAGCTAACAGACAGAAAGCATTATAAGAATTAGTATAACCCCATGATTTACACATCATATTGCACACTTTTAGACGTTCATCGGTAATAACTACCGATGGGCGTTTTTTTTGCTTCTTATTTGTTAATAAATTACAAAAAAAGTTCATCCCTTCATAACCAACACTCTAAATTCATAAATTTAAAGGATGCTCACTAGAGCTATCAGCTTGCCTTAACGCCCGCAAAGAACGTGATTTAAACTCACGTCGATATAACACCGCAACAACGAAGCTGGTCGATAAGAAAAACAAATACGGACTAATAAACCAAGCCAATACCGACAACGCAAAATAGTAAGCGCGCAAACCATGATTATAACTCAGGCCCGCAAGATCAATGACTCGGGCGGCATAAAACGCATAGCGCTCACGTTCTCCAACACTCACGCCTTTCTCCTCAACCATCGGCGCAGCCCCAAGCACAATGGAGCAAAAGCCATATTGACGCATAGACCAAGTAAACGTAAAAAATGCATAAACAAAAATCACGACCAACATCACCACCTTTAGCTGAACCGATAAAGGACTGGCATTAATAGCAAAAGGAATTTGTGAGACCAAACCAGAGACTTGGTCAGACACCGTAAATACGGTTAACAAACCCGCCAGTATCAAAATAGTGGTTGATGCTAAGAAGCTCACGTTACGTTCAAGATTGGCGATCAATGCCGCATCCCCTACCCGAATATCCCTTAATAAAACTCGGCGCATCCAAGATACTCGGTAATTATGCAACTCTGTCGCAAGACAAGACTGTTTACTCGCCCGACTGCGAGCATAAAACGTATAACCGACCCAACAAACAAAAAACCAGACCAGACAAATCGTATTCACTACCACCTCCTGTTCAAACTGCATCGATACTCCTAAATATATGAAAGATTACTGAGTTCTAGATCTCTATAAGCAATAATAGCGGAATAGCCCTACTAATCACCAGACCCATAAGCGATGATCACAAAAGAAACTGGGGCATTTCGACATTATTCGATTTTTAATGACGCTTTGAAGTTATCTTCTTGACTCAAACCGCACAATCAAATACTGTTTAGCCATACAGTACTTTTTAGGAGTAAATCCATGGCAGTGGTAACTTTATTTATGTCAGACAGAGATATAAGCAGAACCTTCACCAGTAAAAAAGAAGCCGATGAGTATGACAAGATGCTCGAGCTTGCAGAAGCCGTAAGTCATTTTATGGAGCAGAAGGTTGCAGGATTGAGTGAACAGCAAGTAGAAGAAATTGGACTTGTTTTTGCTCGTAATAAAGATCTATTAGCACAAGCAATTAAGGGTAAAGCTGACGTTTTATTTGCCACCGCTGACGAAACTGCTGAAGCCGAAGATTAAAGCGAGCATTCAACTCGCTTCATAAAGCCTATTTTCAAACCGCCGAATTAGCCAACCTGAAGCTGACACTTAAGGTACTCATAACCATATCGGCGGTGTCTATTTATTTTCAACTCACCCCTCACGAAAGCACTAGTGCATCAAGTCATTAGCCACTGGCATGGCACATAAGGTATCACGCTGCACATCTAACGGCTCACAGACTAAACAATCATCATATTCGTTCGGGCATATCGTCAACCAAGCACCCTTCTTTCCCATATTCGTTAACCAATGACTGGCCCAAACTTGCACAGGAATCGCAACCGCCTCACAACCTTCCCACTCGTCCATGGCACATTGCATCGCCAACTCTGCATGAGGCCATACTGGCAAACACACCTGATCTTCAGTGCCTAACTGCACAAACCCATCTTCGTCACGCAACCCCCAAACCTGCTTATGCTCAACCGACTGCTGTATAAAATATTCATACAAAGCTTTTTCTCCCATGCTGGCAACGGATTGGATTTGCTGTTCGGTTAGTACATGATTCATCGGTATATTCTCAATAAAACGGCTCTTTGATGACGAGGCAAGAGCAAAAAAGGACGCGCACTTTCTTCGATTTAGCCGACAAAATCAAGCCCTTTTTATTCGCTTTTTTACTTGATTTTTCCACCTCTTATTGAACGTCAAAATGTACCTTTTTAAGTCACTGTTTTATAAGGAAAGATCTACTTGCAAGTGCTTTTTTGAAATTTTGTGTAGCTGAAATTATTTTTGCCAATACTCATTAATTGATTCAGATTGTTAGATTCCGCTATTTTAGATTAGAATGTCCTTGCTCCACTGAACTCGTAATACTTGAGCAACCCCAGTATTCCTGACCATTTCCATAACAGCGTCGATACAATAACAATGAAAAAAAACATTCCTAAAGAATATCATTATTCAAATTACCTCCATCCACGTTACTGGATAACATGGATGGGCATCGGGCTAATGTACCTTATGTCATTATTACCGAATAAAGCCCAAATGTGGCTAGGCACTCAATTAGGCACATTGATGTATAAGCAAGGTGGAATTCGCCTAACCATTACCCGCACAAACATTAAAGCCTGTTTTCCAGAACTAAACGCACAGCAACAAGAAGCACTGGTATTTCAATCTTTCATTGCCAACATGAAAGGCATGGTTGAAACAACCATTGCTTGGTGGGGCAACCATCAACCGATTCTCGACAATCTTGAAGTCTATGGTTTAGAACATTTGAAAGAAGCAGAAAGCAGAGGTAAAGGTGTCGTTTTAATGGGCGGTCATTTCAGTATTCTTGATCTCGCAGGCCCCATGGTAAACAGCGTTTTTAAGTTTAACTACATGTACCGCCCCAATGACAACCCATTATTCAATGCCATTATCGAGCGTCACCGCATGCGTTATAGCCATGAGAAATTCAGCAAGCATGAACTCCCTGCAATGACTGATTTTATTAAACAAGGCAACATCGTTTGGTATGGTTATGATCAAGATTTTGGTGCTAAGCGCTCGGTATTCGCCCCCTTCTTCGGCGTACAAACAGCGACCGTAAAAGCCGCCATGAGACTTACGCAAAAAACAGACGCCACAGTATTGATGATTAGCCAATTTAGAGAATCTGACGGCCACTACAACATACGCTTTTCGCCGATCTTCGAAGACATTGCTAACGACGACGACATCACCGCTGCCACCCGTTTAAATGCGCAACTCGAAAGCTTTATACGCATCCATCCTGAGCAATACTTATGGATGCATAGACGTTTCCGCTCTCGCCCCGAAGGCGAAACGCCTTTTTACCCTAAGAAACAGCGTAAGAAAAAGAAGAAGAGTACTTAAACAGAACACCACTCACAGCGGATCACTCAGATCCGCTGGCCACTGGCTTTTCCTTTAAAGACAACATATTCCCGAACAACATGACTGCCGCCCCAAATAATAGAAACATATCGATTGATTCTTGATACAGAAAATACCCCACAACGGCAATCAAGGGTAAGCGTAAAAAATCCATCGGCATTACAATCATCGCATCAGCCAATGACAGTGCTTTCGCCATACAAAAATGCGCCGATAACGCCGCCATAGCTGTCATTGAAACCCACAGCCACGCAATCCCCTGCGGCCAAGAAAAGTCAAAAGCCACCAAGAACAACGCCAGTGGCAATTGCATGATATGCATATAAAAAAGAATGGTTAAGGCACTATCTATACCCGCCAGGCGCTTCGTCAGAGTATGCGATAAGGCATAAGCAACCGCGCCTGCCAATACGACCCAAGACGCCGATTCAATATCAACCAATCCTGGTCGAAGTATAATAAGCACACCAATAAAACCCAAAGTAATAGAGATTATTCGCTTAATCGTTAGAGATTCTGAGAGTATTAGACTAGCAAATAACGCCGTCCAAATAGGCACCGTAAACTCGATCGCAAAAACATGTGCCATCGGCAGCAAGGCTAAGCCATAAAACCAACACCACTGCCCACAAAAATGTGAGAAATTTCGGCCAAAGTGCAAAGGCAATCTTTGGCTGGAGATCACAGTTCGAGCATTGCTGCCATGACGCAGAAATATCACACAGGTAATTAATACCAGCCCAATAACACTGCGAAAGAAGACTAGCTGAGAGATGGTCAACGCAGATCCTGAAAGTTGAGACGTCGCCTCTCGACCCGCAATCGCAGTGAGTGAAAAGGCAATAACCGCCCCAACCATCCACAAGGCACTATGACGAACATTCACAGCGTTCATTTTTCTGGCAACTTACCGACTGAAAAGTGACCGTTTTGTAAAAACTGCACAACCTGCTTGCGTTTTTTTCCCATTAAAATGGGGCCGTCATCAAAGAATAAGAAATTCTTCCAGCTTAACTTAAACACCTTCCAACTGGTTTCAATCACACGATCGCTATCATAAAAGAACAGTACGTTGGTATTATCATCCCAATCAAGATGCTCCAATATGATACTGGGCAAATCGTTTCTTTCTGAATCCCAAGCCTGCTGCCAGTCGCCCTTATCTGACCAAACACTCCCTCGACTCGGCCAATCGCCGCTACCAAACTGGGATGAATGCCCCGACTGTTGTGAAATATATTGATTCCACAACTGATTAGATACCGTTTCGGTATAAGGTTTAATCGCTGCTTTTACATCTTCACTTAATGGCAGATCTTTATGACGAAAGATCCATGCACGATCAAAATCTTCCAAATTGAGGTATTTCATAGCCACTCGACTTATTTCTAACAGTTGTATATGGGAGGTAAAACACTAAAGAAAGCCATTATAACGTAACTGGTGCTACGCTGTGGGGTTAACTTCGGGTAGAATGCCCTCTTTTAAAGCCCAAGCAAGAGATTTTCATGCAGTTATTTGTCGACAACCTTACCAATGTAGATTTCAGTTACCTGGATGACGAACGCGGTTTAGTCGGCGAAACCTGGCTGGCGTCTGTATTACTAGACGGTGGTCTAGATCAAACTAGCATGATTTGGGATTTTGGCGTCGTCAAAAAAGTTCTGCGTAATTGGTTAGATGACGAATTAGACCACCGTTTATTGGTGCCCACTAAATCGCAACGCCTTAGCTATGAAATTAATCAAGACCGTATCACGTTAAGCTGGAGCTTTGGTAACGACAATGTCTTAACCATGGACGCACCACTTGAAGCCGTTGCTTTAATCGACGCAAAACAGATCAATGAGCAAACAGCGGCAAAATGGTCGATCAAACAGCTATCAAATCACTTCCCAGACAATCTTGAACACATTCAACTCACGTTTGAAGCGGAAGAAATTAACGCGGCGTATTATCACTACAGCCATGGTTTAAAAAAGCACGATGGTAATTGCCAACGTATCGCGCATGGCCACCGCTCACGTATTCAAATTTGGTGTGATGGTGCCCGTGATAGAAATTTAGAAAACAACTGGGCTGAACGCTGGAGCGATATTTACATCGGCAGCGAAGAAGATCTGATAAGTATTAGTGACAATGAGCAAGCTCAGATGCATTTTGCCTATGATGCGCCACAAGGCCATTTTGAACTCACCCTGCCAAAAAAGGTGTGTTACATAATGCCAAGTGATACCACCGTAGAGTGCATTGCTTCCCACATCGCGCAGATACTACATGATGAAAACCCTGATAGCACAATCACCGTTAAGGCCTTTGAAGGCCTCAACAAAGGTGCAATTTTCGAAGTATAAAGTTCAGAATTGTAATGAAGAATGTAGGTTTAAGCATTTTCCGTGGTGAGTGCAGCTTTATAGTTTTTCATCTCACGACGCACTCTATCCATTTGTTCTTTTAGACTAGCAGCATCATCACTGCTCATGCGCTCTATCTGCTGTTGTAATTGAACAACAGCAGCCTCACATTCCTTCGCTTTCTTATTATAATATGCCTGCATAATTCCTTCTCCTGCATCTTTTTATGTGAACAATAGGGAGTATGCCGTTTTCATACACCCCCTGTAAAGAGACCAAATAAGCCATTAAATTAAGCATACAAAGGCAACGCTTTCGTCACTTTTTGTAGATAATTACGAGCCTCTTGATACTTTAATTGACTGCGTAAATGTGCATAAACTTGCTGGGAAGATAAGCGGTTAATCAAGGGTAAAGCTTTTTTAACCGACGTAGTCCCTGCAAAAGCATAAGCCACATTGCCTGCACCTGTATTGTAAGCCGCTACCACGCATAACTGACGGCTCTTATCGTCCGTAATGCCCTTTAAGTATTTGCGATCCAATATATGCAAGTAAGCGGCGCCCATTTCGATATTCGTTTCAGGCTCATACAAATCTCGGCCAACCAATAAGCGCTCTTCACCAAACACCAACCGACTTGCATCTCGCCCTGCTGATTTAGGTACAATTTGCATAAGGCCAAACGCGGGAATGTGGCTTCGAGCTAATGGGTTAAAAGCAGATTCCGTATGCATAATAGCCATAATAAGCGCAGCAGGAACCTGCCATTTTAGCGCTGACGCTTCAACGCTGGGTAAAAAGCTTTCAGCTCTTATGGCAAGGCTATTGGCGGGCAGTTTAGCAATAATGGTTAGCAGTTCGCCTTTCTTTCCTTGCTGACGTTTCAATACCGCTGCTTTATTCAAAGAACTCGCGAGACTTTTATCCAACCCTAAAATTTTTCGCTGGCTATTGGGCTGTTGATCACCCACAATTTTTGCCAGCACGGGATCGTCTTTATAAGCCGCACCAATATCCATAGATAATGCCGCTAGAATTTCACGCTCTGAATCCTTTGGAGAAAAACCCTGCAGCTTATCCCCCTGTACAGAAATGCGAATTTCGTTATTAGCAAAATCAACCACTCGCTTGATATTCATCGTTGAATCATAATCAACCCAAGAAGTTCTACTTGACAGTTCTACCTCTACCCAGAACTGGGCTATTTCGTTTTGATACTCTCGATAGGCTTGGGCGTAAGCCTTTTTATATTGAGCAAACTCATCCTTAACCTTAAACAAGCCCGCATTCATTCCCGACTTATAACGATCAAAATCATCTTTAGCAAAATCGTCTTTGGCCAATACACTTTTTGGCAAAATAGGCGTCAATGCCAAAACACCCCCAAAGCGTAAAGCTTTTGTCAAAAAAGCTCGCCTTAAATCATCCTTAATCACGATTTATCCTTCCTATTTCATTTTCTCCAAAATCATATACTAGAAGATTAAGACATAACAGAGGACTCTGAACAGAACGCATTAAACAAGGCACGTTAAACAAGACAAGCCTTTGACTATCGCGTAAAATCTGCCGTCAGAAATTTACAGCGGGCTCGCATGAGCAATATAAAGGTAGCAGCATGAAATCGGTTGTCGAAGCACTATTATCACAAACCATTGATATCCTAAAACAGCAAGGCGTTCTTGCTGAAGATGTCAGCCCGCGTATCAACATTTCAAACACTAAAGACAAAAGCCACGGCGATTTTGCCTGTAATATTGCCATGATGTTGGCCAAACCTGCGGGCATGAATCCCCGCGACTTGGCCGATAAAATAATCACAGCCATGCCAAAAGATCCTCGCATCAGTGATACTCAAATTGCAGGCCCAGGCTTTATTAACTTCTTCGTCAATGATAGCTGGTTAGAACAGCAAGTAAGTGACGCTTTGAGTGATAAATACATTGGTATTAAACGAGCAGACACACCTCAAACCATCGTCGTGGATTACAGCTCGCCAAACCTTGCCAAAGAAATGCACGTAGGTCACTTACGTTCAAGCATCATAGGTGACGCCGTTGTTCGTGCCTTAGAATTTCAAGGGCACAACGTTATTCGCCAAAACCACGTAGGCGATTGGGGTACACAATTTGGTATGTTGCTGGCTTACATGGAAGAACAGCAAAATAATGGTGAAGCGTTAGACCTCGCCGACCTAGAAGGTTTTTATCGCGCTTCAAAAGGCCGTTTCGATGAATCTGAAGAGTTCGCTAACCGCGCACGTGAATTAGTTGTTGCGTTGCAATCAGGTGATGAATATTGCAATAAATTATGGGCCGAATTCAACAGCATTTCTCTAGAGCATTGCTTAGCACTTTATAAGCGCCTAGGAGTGAGTTTAACCGCTGCCGATGTACGTGGTGAAAGTGCCTACAATAACGATCTGCAATCCATCGTTGATGAATTAACCAAAGCGAACTTACTTACCGAAAGTAATGGTGCTCAATGCGTTTTCTTAGACGAGTTCAAAAACAAAGAAGGTGATGTACTGCCTATCATTGTACAAAAATCCGGCGGTGGCTTTTTATATGCCACCAGTGACCTTGCTGCGATTCGCTACCGTGCACAGCAGTTAAAAGCAGACCGTGTATTGTATTTTGTTGACCAGCGCCAAGCATTACACTTCAACCAAGTTTTTGCCCTTGCTCACAAAGCAGGTTTTGCCAGCGACCACGTTAGCTTAGAACACTTAGGATTTGGCACAATGAACGGCGAAGATGGCAAGCCCTTCAAAACGCGCAGCGGCGGCACCGTTAAACTGGTCGATTTATTAGATGAAGCAGAAGAACGCGCCATTGCCTTGGTACGCAGCAAAAACCCAGACATGCCTGAACAAGAGCTGGAAAAGATTGGCAAGGCTGTTGGTATATCTGCCGTGAAATACGCTGATCTTTCAAAAGATCGCGCCCGCGATTATATTTTCAACTTCGATCAAATGTTAAGTTTTGAAGGTAATACCGCACCGTATTTAATGTACGCGTATACCCGCGTTGCCAGCATCTTTGACAAAGCGGGCTTGGATATGAATAGTATTCAAGGTGAAGTAAAACTGGATGCGAAAAAAGAAAAAGATTTAGCGAACAAACTAATGCAGTTCCCAGAAATTCTAGAGCGCATCAGCCAACGAGGCCAGCCACATACGTTGTGCAGTTACATTTATGAAGTGGCGGGATTATTCTCTAGCTTCTACGAGCACTGCCCTATTCTTAGCGCAGAAACCGAAGCGCAAAAAATGAGCCGTTTACGCTTAGCCGCTCTTGCAGGAAAAACAATTAAACAAGGCTTAAACCTATTGGGCATTGAAACCTTAGAGCGCATGTAAGCGCCCTATTGCGTTATTCAAATGCATCAAATAACGGGATAAGCAATATCACCCCAGTCTTCGTCGCTGCTATTCAACATGATACTGATAATAATCGGCATAATGCTTGATAGCAGCGCAACACCATCTTCAACCTGCTCACGATTCACCTGACTTTGATACGTTGCCCCACCTTGCAAGACCTGATTTCGTAAAACATATAAGCGGTCCAATACGATGGAAAATAATGGCGCAATCTTTTTTCTGCTCAAACAATTTAATGCCTCAACAGAAGATTGATCAAAGCTGATACGCCAAGTGGGCTTTCCATTTCCTGCATTATTACTGCCCTCTTTCTCTTCGCCTATTAAGCGCTGCGCTTGCCAAAATTCTGCAAAAACGTAAGGGTTTTTAATCAAGGCCTTTACCGACCCCGAATACTCATTCCATAAGCAGGTATAAATGCGCTGCTGGTCATCGAGTGCAATGAGCTTTTCTATAAAAGGCGCTATCGGCTCATCGCCCTCAATATAAAAACACGCACTGAAGCTGATCCACAGATTAATAAACGCTTGATCGATATTATTGGTTTGAAGCTGTTCACTCGCTGCCTTGAGCCAACTTAAAGAACGGTGCAAGCGAGTACTGTGCACCTGAGTTAAGTCATCACGACGGGCGCGTAAATCTTGTTTTAATGTTTGGCATTGATCGACTAGCAAAAGTCTATTTGTATCAGTATTCATATCACTGCTCTTATAATTTCATGCCCTTATCATCAAAGGTTTGATGACAAAATACCAGCCTCTCGTATTAATTAAATAAGAATAAAAATGGGTAACGCGGAAAGTGATCTAAAAATGAACTAAAAATAAAGTCGTAAATAAAAAGCGCAGATAGAAAGATAGAAATAGAAATTAAGGAGGGATTAAGAAAGGGAGAGAACAATAAAAAAGAAGGCAAAGCCTTCTTTTTTATTTAAGCCATTAATCGTCGCTAGTCGCGCCAATAATGTGCAATAAAGCCGTGAACAAGTTGTAAATATTCAAGTACAAACCAACCGTTGCCATAATGTAGTTAGTCTCACCACCGTTGATGATACGGCTAGTATCAAACAAGATGAAACCCGACATAAGCAATACAATAGCGCCTGAGATCACTAAAGAAAACAATGAAATATCAACGCCAAAGAAGTAAGAAGCGATCATGGCGCCAACAGCACCCACAATAACAACCATCAAACCTACAAACAAAAAACCACCCATAAAAGAGAAGTCTTTTTTAGTCGTTAATACATAAGCAGACAACGATAAGAAAATAATCGCCGTACCGCCTAATGCCTGCATTACCATTTCAGAACCGTTTGGCAAAGAAAGATAACGGTTAAGCATTGGTCCAAGCGCTGCACCTAGAAGACCCGTAAATAAAAATACAACCGGAAGACCCATTGCTGTATTAGCCGTGCGAGGAAGAACAAACCAGACGATGGCAAGAGCAGCCAAAGACATAATCATCGCCGCACCGCCGCCTAAATTAACAGACATGGAAATGCCTGCCGTTAAAGCACTAAAAGCCAGTGTCATGCTCAGTAGCATATAGGTATTACGTAATACCTTTTGAGTTTCTGCACTCGTCACATTTTGCGCGGTGCCTGTGTTTACATGTTCCATTTGTCGCTCCATTGATTAAATTTTCGAGTACTAGTACTGATAATAAGGGTGTCACAGGGAATTTCAAGTGACTTATCCTTCTTATCGGAAGGAACCCAGACTAATTTGTAATGTAAGGTCAGAATCTATGAATTAATGGCGATTAATTCAACATCAAAGATCAAAACCGAACCACCTGGTATTGCTCCAGCAGGACGACTACCATAAGCCAGCTTACTTGGGATGAATAAACGCATTTTTTCGCCCACCACCATTAACTGCAAACCTTCAGTCCAACCACGAATAACTTGATTCAAACCAAACTCTAATGGCTGCCCACGATCAACAGAACTGTCGAATACCGTACCGTCGATTAACGTACCGTGGTAATGAGCCAGAACCTTTGTTTTTGCACCTGGGTGATCACTGCCCGTTCCTGCCTGTAGTTGTAAGTATTGCAAACCAGAATCGGTTTCCACCACACCCTCTTTATTCTTATTTTCTGCTAAAAATTCAACACCCGCATCAATATTACCCGCCACACTGGTGCCGCTAGTCCCGGAAAATGCGCGTATTAATGCGTAGACAAGTAGTGCACCAATCACGATATAAAGAAAAGTCATTAACATAAAAAATCCCCTGCAATGTAAGTTGCAGAGGATTTTAACAGAAGCATAAGACAATCGCCTTAATAAGCCATTAGCTCACCTTATTTAATCAACTGGCCGTTAACTAGTGATCAACTGACTGATTTTTCTCTGTTGAACTCGACATCGGCTTCTAACTCTTCATCCGAAGAAGTTTCTAAAGGAATAATTCGAAAGTGCGTGACTGCAAAAGCGATACACAATATCGGTCCAAGTAAGTTAAAGAACGCGTAGGGTAAGTAAGATAATGTCGCCACACCCAAAGTACCGGCCATATAAGCACCACAAGTATTCCAAGGAATCAGCGGCGATGTCATCGTGGCAGAATCTTCCAACGTACGCGATAAATTTTGTGGCGCTAAACCACGCTTCGTATATTCAAGCTTGAACATACGTCCAGGCAATACAATCGCAATGTACTGATCAGCCGTCATCACATTTGCACCGATACAGGTAAATACAGTAGTAATAATAAGACCGGTTGTTGATTCAATCGAACTCATTATCGCGGTCAGAATACGCTGCAACAACCCTACAGTCTCCATTACCGAGCCAAACGCCATGGCACACAAAATCAACCAAACGGTATTCAGCATACTGCTCATGCCACCACGGGATAACAAACTGTCCAAAGCGTCATTACCAATATTGGATTGATAGCCATCAAACAGCACCTTCCATACCGCGAGTATATTTTGCTCAATACCCGACAAATCAGAACTAAACCCCGACACAATAACAAATCGGCTCACCGCATCAGGCTGAAATATAACCGCAAACAAACCACCCAATAAAGCCCCGGCTAAAATAGTCGGCAAAGCAGGCACCCTCAACCATGCAAGTGCGAATACAAAAGCCACCGGCAATAACAAGTGCAACCCTATGGCGAAGTTACCGTCCAGCCCGTCCATTGTTTCGCTGACTGATTGTGCAGACGATAAAGAAGGTTCTCCCCCCATAAAAGTAAAAAGTATCAATGCGATCACAAAGCTAGGAATAGTGGTCCAAAGCAAGTTTTGAATGTGCAAGAATAACGGCGTATTGGTTACCGCTGACGCCAAATTCGTAGTGTCTGAGAGCGGTGATAACTTATCACCGAAGTACGCGCCTGAAATAACCGCACCCGCAGCGATAGCAGGATCAAGCTGCATTGCCGCCGCCATTCCCATAAATGCGACCCCCAAGGTACCAGCAACGGTCCACGAGCTACCAATACTCATAGCAGCAATCGCGCATACCAAACAGGCAGCAGCATAAAACCATTCGGCACTGATTAGCATAAGGCCGTAATAAATTAAACTTTGTACGGTGCCCGATAACATCCAACTGCCGATCAAGGAGCCAACCACCAACAAAATAAGCACCGCAATCATGGCATTAGAAATACCATCGATAATGCCTTTTTCGATAACTTCCCATTTATAGCCCAATTTAACCCCAATTATTGACGCAATCGCCGCGGCAATGAGCAAGCCAATTTGATTGCCGCCATAAGAGGAGTTATCAGAGAAATAATACACCGAACCTGCCAGCATGATCATAAGGAGAATCACAGGCAGCAAGGCTAAGCTGAGAGGAATGGATTTGGCGCTTTCTGTACTAGGGGGTACGTTTGAGGTCGAAGAAGACATATAAACTCTTAATTGATTCGAATTACAGCATTCTAACCAATTAGTTAACTTTTTATAATGAGCCTCAGCATTAAATTAACGCTAAAATGCAAGTTTTACACCTAATTGCAGCGAACGCGATGATAAATCATCAAACTCGGTTTGAGTAAACTCAATATACACCCCTGCATTTTTCTCTTTCGGCACAGGAAACGAAAAACCTAACGTATTCAAATCCGAACACCCTTTTCTTGACCAGGGCTGCAATAAGCCTGTCAAAACAGCTGACCAACAATGTCGACCATAGCGATAATATGGCCCCGCACTCAATAGAGCACCGGCATTTTCAATAGGCCACTGCAGTGCGACTTCCAATGAACTGCTCAGTCCATCAAACACCCCCAATTTTTTCTGTTCGAAATTCTCTTCAGACTCACGCTTGGATGGATCTTCACTGTTCCACGACCAAATACCAACCTGAGTACTTAAAAAGGGAAACCACTGCACACCCATGCCCGCTTTTATCAGCTTACTCGCCGCTCCTTGATCCGTATCATCCAAAACATGAACGCCCAATCCCAGAGCTAAATCGACATACGTCACGGGAGCTGCAATAACGCTCATCGGCAAAGACATTAAAATAATTAACGTTAAGGTACTGCTCTTTATGAACATACTGAGTGTATACACGCTACGTTTCACCTTAATGCCTCAATACAACTGCGTTTTGCAGCGACACAATCAATTCTGCTAAACGCTCTATTTTTATATTGGATAACTGGCGATAGTCAAAATAAGGGCTAACGATAATATTATGCTTTCGATTAATCGCAAAATCGTTATCTAACCATTCTAGCGAAATATCCGCCAATAGGCGCTCAGAAAATGATTTACCCATCACAACATGAACCCCTGACTTCAATCCTAGAGACAATGAAAGAGGATCAAGATAGAGCTCAGTATCACTGCCCTGCTGCAGCAAAGATTGATCTCGATATTCTTGCCAGCTGCCATATTGCAGCAACAATGAATGATGCGCCATACCCGCGAGACTATAAATAAGTTTGGCATATACATTAAAGATTTTGCGCCAGTGATTTCCCGTCTCACTCGCGATGCGCTGTATTTCGCCTACGGGCAGATGATCTATCACATCCACATCAAGGTACTCTGCTAAAGGAGGACGATTTGCTAGGTAAACTCTTATCATTGGCAATTTTTCCTCATCAGCGCTCTTTTTCTCACTAAGAATTAACGAACGACCTTTATATGCACTTTTTTTATGCGCCAAGTCAAACATCTCCAGTGTAACTGATATATAGTGAAAATTGATTTTGCCGTGTCATTCTAAGAGAACCTCATGTCACAAACTGCTATCAAAACAACCCTTCCTATTTGGCAAATTGCCTTTCGCCCCTTCTTCTTAGCTGCGAGTGTTTTTATCACTTTTGGCTTTATTTTATGGGCATTGGTTTTATCCAACAGTTTGCCCGCCAGCATCAGCCAATATCAACCTTACGGAGGTTGGTTGGTATGGCACAGCCATGAAATGATTTTTGGTTTTGTTCAAGCCATCGCCATCGGATTTTTATTAACCGCATCACGCAACTGGACAGGGCAAGCCGGCATTTCAAGCAACATGCTTAAAGCCATCGTTTTATTCTGGCTTAGCGCGCGCATTGCTTGGCTTATTCCCGCGACACCTATGGTGCTATTAATGTTGCTTGATGCAGCAGCCCCTTTACTCGCAACCCTCGGTTTAGCACAGACGTTAGCCATGGGCGAAAAACAACAAGGTAAAGGCAGCCAAAAATACAACTGGCCTTTTGTGATACTGCTCGCGGCATTCACCCTCATTCAAATCATCTTTCACTTACTGCTAACCTTTCAAGCTGAAAATATTACTCATTTAATGCAAGTGGCCGTATTGATGATGGCGGGCATGACATTATGGGTATCGGGTCGTGTTTTACCTTTCTTCACTCGAGCTCGCCTACAAGCTCCTGCCGGAGACTTGCCTAAAGGTTTATTAGAATTCTCAATGACCTCTAGCTGGTTAATCATTCCACTCTTTTTGATGACTCAATACTTCGACAACAACGCTCTCAGCCTTACGACAGCGATCGCGGCCCTCTGCGCCGCAGCCTCGCAAGGCTACCGTCTGGCCTTATTTTATCGCCCGGGTGTCGCCCAAGAACCTATGCTCTGGTCACTTTACTTAGCGTTTGGGTGGTTAATTGCAGGCTATGTGCTCATCGCGATTGACTTACTAATGGGTATTAATAACGCTTCAACAGGAGTACCACTGCCATGGTTGCATGCAATGACGATTGGTGGCTTGCTTACCATGATTATTAGCATGATGGCTCGAATAAGCCTGGGACATACTGGACGCAAAATATTAGCCCTTCCTTATATGGCTTTTTGCTTTGCGTTATTACAAGCTGCTACTCTTATTCGTTTATTGGGGCCTTCCGTGGCACCGGGAATAGCCTATGTAATGGCGATTCTTTGCATCATATTAGCCCTCAGTATTTTCTTATTCCATTACGGAAAAATATTATGGTTACCGAGAGCCGATGACTAGGCAGCTTTAGCAACTACGCCACTTTTAACAAAACGCTACCAGGGTAAAAGCTCACCATTGGAATGCCAGAAGCTGCCAGTATTATCTAAGTTTAGCTCTTCGATTCGTTGAGCTAAACCTGCCGCAGCCTGTACTGGCGTGATATCACCATTAAAACCCACCATGCGAGTTTGAACAAAACCAGGATGCAATAAAGCAACGGCAATCCCCTTCGGTTTTAGATCGATCGCTAAAGATTTACCCAATGCATTCAACGCCGCTTTCGAAGCACGATAGCCATAATAAGCCCCTGACCCATTATCACTGACCGAACCCATACGACTAGTGATCATCGCGACTTTACTGCCTTCCCATAACATACTCTGGAATGCATGAGTAACACGCAAAGGGGCAATAGCGTTGATCTCTAACTGAGTTTGAATACTATCAAAATTCATATCCTCTAGTGTTTCATTCATGAAAACACCCGCATTATTAATCAGAATATCGATTTTCTGACCTGAGTCAGAACTAATCAATGTACTGGCTAATACTTCAGCGACCATCGCAATTGAATCTTCAGAGCGCACATCAATATCACTAATCACCATATCCGCAACCTCATCCAACTCTTCTGAAGTCTCACGGCAAATACCGATAACGGTATAATCTAATTCACGGTAATGCTTAGCAAGCTCTAAACCTATGCCTCTATTTGCACCTGTAATAACAACATTTTTCATTTCTAAAACCTCAGCAATTTACATTTTCATTGTGTATTTTCTTAAATATATTAGCTATTCGAACTCATTAAGCCCTAACTCATGCTTTTATACTAAGCTAATTAAAACGCCACTTTCAATTAAGAGATTCCATGCTCAAAAGCAACGACATGCGATTAAGCCACACACTAGCGGCTTGGCTTACATCCATTCAGCAAGGTTTTATACTGACCCTACCTGTTGTTATATTGGGATCCATTACACTAACCCTCTTACAAATATCTCATTTCTTCGCTACAGAGATAACCCAATACTACCCGCTTCAATTAGCCGCTTGGCTATATGAATCAACTTACAGCATTATGGCACTCACACTAACAATTAGTATCAGCTATAAACTCAGCACTCACTACAAACACAAATATCATTTAGCGTATTCTCCCATTACCAATACACTTGTTTCATTAGTCTGCTTTATTGGCATTGTCACAATAGATCACAATGGTAGCGCCTTAGCGTTTCTAGGCGTCGAAAGTGTTGCCAAAGCGATTCTCTACGCCATATTCTCTACAGAGTTCATTATTTTCTTCTATCGCAATAGATTCAGCCGTTTAAGTTTTTTAAAGAATGATATCAATGATGACATACACACCGCTATTCGAGCATCTCTACCCGCAATTTTAGTTCCATTCATCACCTTAGGACTTTATGACATCCTGCTCGCCGACAACAACATACTCAGTTTAATTATTCCCTTTTTCATCGGAGAGGTAGACCCACATGTTGGCTTGTCGTTCATTCAAAGCGTCGGACTGACTTTAATCAATCAACTCGTCTGGTTCTTTGGTATTCACCCTTCCTCACTGATCGAGATTAACCCCTCTCTCATCTATAGCCCCCTTGAAGGTGCTACTTATGCACGACATTTTTTTGAAACCTACGCTCACCTTGGTGGCTCAGGAAGCACATTGGGTTTAATAATTTGTTTATTATGGGCAAAAAAAACATTTCATAAAAAAATAGGTCTCTATGCAATCCTGCCAGGGATTTTCAATATCAATGAACTATTGATTTTTGGTATTCCCATTGTCTTTAATCGCCACCTGATCATCCCTTTTATTCTTGCACCGATCGTAACAACCACTCTGGCTCGAATCCTTATCGAATCAGGCTTATTGACCCTAGACCCCACCATGAGTTCATGGAATACACCGGTTATCATTTCTGGATACTTAAGTGGTGGTTATACCGCAGCCATAATACAATTATTAATGATCATTATTTCTGCGGCTATTTACTGGCCATTTTTGAAAAGATACGAACAGCATCTTGCAAAGAAAAGAAATAGAAATATCAAATCAATGATCAAAGAGCTGTGTGATCCCGATGTAAACTTTCATAAGCTGAGCAAACGCCAAACGCCCTTAGCGGATTTTTATCGCCAATTGCAAACCGACATGAAAAAGCAATTTGGTAAAAAATACTTCTCGATGCACTATCAACCCAAGGTTAATAACGAGAAAAAAGTCACCGGCGCTGAAGCATTAATTCGCTGGCAACACCCCAACCTTGGGAATATTCCACCTTGTATTTTCATTAAAATTGCAGAAACAGATTCTTTTATCCATACCTTAGGAGACTGGGTAAATAATCGTTGCATGGAAGATATCAATATAATGAAAGACCACGGCATAAAGTCGCAACAAATTGCAATTAATGTATCACCAATACAACTAACAAAGACGTCATTCTTTGATGATTTTATTAAGATAGCCCAGAAGCATGATATTCCTTATAAAGAAATTGAACTGGAAATAACCGAGAGTCAGCGCCTGCAATTGACCGATGATATTATCACAGGAATTTCAATGCTTTCAGCAAAAGGAATCTCTATTGCCGTGGATGACTTTGGCATGGGTTACACGTCCTTAAAATATCTAAAATCATTCAAAGTAGACACCATAAAGCTAGACGGAAGCATTGTGAAAGATGTAATCGACAGCGAAATAGTAAAAGATATTATACGCAGCCTTTCCTCATTAACACTCTCAATGAACGGTAAGCTAGTCGCAGAATGGGTTGAAGATGAATTGCAATTTGAAGCTCTGAAGTCTTTAGGATGCGATTTATTCCAAGGCGCATATTTCAGCATGCCCGTTAGCAGAGATGAATATATAGCAATGAGCTCCATAACTTAATGTGCGTCTATAACAAGATCAAAAGTCCGTAGTTTATATAACGGGCTTACCGCGCGGACGAATATCTAACAGATAATGCCCATAGACTTCTTTTTTCATTAAATCTAAAACCAATACCATGGCAATTTCTGCGTATTGCGACTGAATCAAAACGTGCTCATATTGATCCCCCATACGATAGACATGACCAACGATGCCTGCAGTACAATCGTACGCACCGAAATCTTCTACAGGAATGGCTTCAACATAAGCCCAGAAATCAAATACCGGCTCACCCGCCTCTATTTTTTCAGGCTTACCAATTTTGGTCGCGCCAAACTCTTCCGCTGTTAGTTTACGAGTTTCCATAAATACCTCTTACACTTTTAATAATAACCAAATTAACGTTGTATCAACTTCGCTGTTTATCTTTCTCACAATTTATCGCTACCGCAAAAATAAATAAAGCCAGCAAGCTGGCTTTATTTATTCACTCAAAACTCCGCTAAATATTATTCAGCTTTCTGTTTCTCGCGTAACTTAATATTCAATTCACGCAGTTGCGCATTCCCTACAACACCTGGAGCCTGTGTCATTGCACATGCCGCCGATTGCGTTTTAGGGAAAGCAATTACTTCACGAATCGAAGTAGAACCGGTTAGCAACATCACCAAACGGTCTAAACCGAATGCCAAACCACCGTGTGGTGGCGCACCAAACTTAAGCGCGTCTAGCAAGAAGCCAAACTTCTCTTGTTGCTCTTCTTCACTAATACCCAAGATTTCAAACACCGTTTCTTGCATAGACTGATCGTGAATACGGATTGAACCGCCACCCAATTCACAACCGTTTAAGACCATGTCGTAGGCACGAGAAAGTGCAGTTAATGGGCTTGCTTTCAATTCTTCAGCGCTGCACGAAGGTGCCGTAAACGGGTGGTGAATGGCAGTAATGCCGCCATCTTTTGTTTTCTCAAACATTGGGAAATCAACAACCCACATTGGTGCCCACTTGCATGTATAAAGGTCTAGATCTTCACCCAGCTTACAGCGCAATGCACCCAAAGCTTCGTTAACGATCATTTCTTTATCTGCACCAAAGAAGATGATATCGCCACTTTCAGCGCCCAACTTCTCCATGATCGCCATGGTATTGTCATCGCCAATGAACTTAATGATCGGAGATTGAAGGCCTTCGATGCCCTTCTCAAGGTCATTAACCTTAATCCATGCCAAACCTTTAGCACCATAAATGCTAACAAACTTGGTGTAAGCATCAATCTGCTTACGGCTAATGCTTGCGCCACCAGGAACACGTAAAGCTGCAACGCGACCTTCAGGATCTTTAGCCGGTGCTGCGAATACCTTGAAATCGATGTCTTGCAAGAATTCCGCAATATCAACTAACTGTAAAGGAATACGCAAATCTGGCTTATCGCTACCGTACTTAGACATCGCTTCGCTATAAGGCATGCGAGGGAATTCACCCAACTTCACATCTAATTCTTTTTCAAACAATTCAGTAATCATGTTCTGAGTCAGATCCATGATTTCATCTTCGTTAATGAAAGACGCTTCGATATCGATTTGAGTAAACTCAGGCTGACGGTCGGCGCGTAAATCTTCATCACGGAAACATTTAGCAATTTGGTAGTAACGGTCAAAACCGGCAACCATTAACAACTGCTTAAACAACTGAGGCGATTGCGGCAAGGCAAAGAAACTATGCTCATGCGTACGCGAAGGGACTAAATAATCACGAGCACCTTCTGGCGTTGCTCGAGTCAAAATAGGGGTTTCGATATCTAGGAAACCGTTATCTTCTAAATAGCGACGTAGATTTGAGCTCACTTTAGAGCGGAAACGCATTTTTTCTTGCATTTCTGGGCGGCGCATATCCATATAGCGATACTTCAAACGAATATCTTCGCCTACATCGGTATAGCCATCTAATGGAAAAGGAGGTGTCTGTGCTTTATTTAACACAGTGATCTCTTTGCCTAAGATTTCAATCTTACCCGTACGCATGCCTTCATTGACAGCACCATCAGGACGACCACGAACGAGACCCACGATCTGAACAACAAATTCAGAACGAACGCTATCAGCGGTATTAAAAGCTTCGATCGTATCGGGATCAAAAACAACTTGAACGATGCCTTCACGGTCACGTACGTCTAAGAAAATAACCCCACCGTGATCACGGCGGCGGTGAACCCAGCCACAAAAAGTGACGGTATCGTCAATCGAGGTTTCGTTGATATCACCACAATAGTGAGTGCGCATTACTTAATCCTATTTATTAGATAAAGAGATAGATGGATATGAAAATATAAAGCCGAGCATTATACCGATTTTAACGCCTTTGCCGACACCTGTTCACCAAGTTTGTATGACTTTAATTAAAATATCGGCTAAAAATATAAAATATAAGGCACAAATGCACCTTGCTGGCATCACATGCGATGGTAATCTTGAAGCGTCAAGACGAAGATTGAACATATTCCACCCCATTGTTTTCACTGCCGTCTGAATAATAACGATAATTAAGGCTCTATTATGAAATCATTTTCCAACAAAGTTGCTGTCATTACTGGTGCAGGTTCTGGTATCGGTCGCGCACTGGCTCAAGAGTTGAGTTCAGAAGGCGCCCTCCTTGCATTGTCGGATGTAAACCTAAAAGGACTCGAAGAAACTCAAGCCAGCTTAAGCGGTAAAAGCAAAGTATTAATCACCCAATTAGATGTCTCCGACCGCAGCGCTTTTGAAAACTATACTCAAACCGTCATTAATGAATTTGGCCATGCCGACATGCTGTTTAACAATGCAGGCGTTGCCCTCTCTCAGACGGTAGAAAACTGCAGTTACGACGATTTTGAATGGATTATGAACATTAATTTCTGGGGCGTGGTCTATGGCACTAAAAGTTTCTTACCACACTTACTCACCCGTCCAGAAGCTGCCATTATTAATATATCTAGTATTTTTGGCATCATCGCGCTGCCCACTCAGTCGCAATACAATGCCGCCAAATTCGCAGTGCGTGGATTTACAGAATCACTAAGACAAGAAGTAAAAGACAGCAACCTGTATGTCGGTTGTGTTCACCCAGGAGGTATCAAAACAAACATTGTTGTCAATGGCCGAATGCACACCTCCATGGTTGGCGAGCAAAGCCACACTCAGCAAATTGAAGAGTTTAATAAAATGGCACGTACCACCCCCACGCTAGCGGCACAAACAATATTAAAAGGGGTGCGCAAAGATAAACGTCGTATATTAATTGGCCAAGATGCTAAATTCATGGATCGCCTCCAGCGTTTATTTCCTGAGAAATATACCGGCATATTAAGTTCAATCATTAAATTTTTGAGCTAATTTAGGGTACTAAAAGACATTTTTACAATTAAACTGACAAAAACACTATAAAAATAGGGTTTTGCACTTGCGAGCTTTATTTTTTTGCTTTAAAAATAGAAGCTGTAAGCAAGGTACAAGGATTCATCCGTATCTTTTTTAAAAATAGCTTACCTTAATTTAATACCATGAAAGGAAATACCATGGCTGCTAAGAAAAAACCTGTTGCTAAGAAAGCTCCAGCTAAAAAAGCTCCAGCTAAAAAAGTTGCTGCAGTTACTCCTGTTAAAAAATTAACAGCACTTAAAGAAAAGTTCACTAAAACTCAGCTTGTAAACGAGCTGGTTGAAAAAACTGAACTGAGTAAAAAAGATATATCGAGTGTTCTAGATGAACTAGGTGACATCATTGAGCGTCATGTTAAAAAGCGTGCGGTTGGCGAGTTCACTTTACCGGGTTTATTAAAAATTAAAACCGTTAAGAAGCCTGCTCAAAAAGCACGCAAAAATGTTCCTAACCCGTTCAAGCCTGGCGAGTTAATGGATGTTGCCGCTAAGCCAGCAAGCACCAAAGTAAAAGTTCTACCGTTAAAGAAACTAAAAGACATGGTTCTTTAAGTCTGCGCATTAAATCAGTACTTTAGGTGGGTGCTAATGAATTAGCGCTATTAACTTAGCACTTAACTTAATTATTAAATTGAGCTTAAAGCTCAATGGCGATACATAAAAAAGGCTGCTCACGCAGCCTTTTTTATTGAATTCTTAGAAGATTCGATACCGTTCAAAACATTACAGCAGAGAAAAAATAGCCGCCTTCAATACCTCTTCGTTATGCAAACCTCTTTCACACGGTTTCATATCTACCTGCGTAATCGGGTACTTTGCCAAATCGTGGACAGACAAATCACGATTAGCGGGCCAAAGAATGTGATCAAGTGAACGCAATCCCGCTTTTTGTAAAAGCTCTATCTGTTTAGCAAACGTTAATACCAAATCACCGCCAAGGTGCTCTTCTTTTATATTGATGATCAAAATAAGTGGCGCAGAACTTTGATTGATAGCATCACGAATATTGGCCACTAATAACGACGGCATAATACTGGTCATGAAACTACCCGCACTTAATATAATGGCATCCGCTTGTTTAATCGTTGAAACCACCTCAGGCCCAGCAACCACAGGAGGCTCTAAATACAAATAATCAATATCTTCATCACTACTATCAATCGAAAGCTCACCCACTAAAATATTAGACTCCTGATCCGGCATAACAACGGTTTTTGCCATCAAGGTCGTAGGACTGTCCGCCATGGGTAATAAATGGCTTTTAATGTTCAACATGTCGCGCATAATACGAATCGCGTCCGTCGGGCGAACCGACAGTTGATCCAAAGCAAACAACACTAAATTACCTAGATTATGACCGTCCAGCTCACCTTGTGTTTGAAAACGATACTCAAACAAGCGCTGACCAATACCATCCAAGGTGCACAATTGCGATAGGCAATTACGTAAATCGCCCCACGCAATCGTCTCTGCTTCTTCGCGCAGACGACCGGTTGACCCACCTTCATCCGTGGTGGCAACAATACCGGTTAAACGCGGCCCAGACGCTCTCAATGAAACGAGTAACCGACCTAAACCGTGGCCACCGCCCAAGCAGACTAAATTAGAATGCTCCATTAAACTGTCGATCCCATTAATATTAGTGTCCTATCAAATTTACAACTGCATTATTTTTCTAGAAATATACCACAATTTGCTTAGCTAAAACCTAGCACCAAGCCCAACAAACTCATCGATGTTTATTATTTGCAGACTAAACACCCAGGATAGAAAAATAAGTGTTAATATTATACTCAACATCTATTCATAATTATCCCATATTGCTCAAATAGATTGCTCAGATAACCCATACATAAGAACTCGCACACAGCTCATGCAACAACTCATACAGCATCAAGAAGAGAAAAAAGGCGTATTTTTTGCCTTATCTGCCTTCATTATGTGGGGTATAGCACCCATATACTTCAAACAGCTGATCCATATCGATGCTCTGGAAATTTTAACCCAGCGCATTATTTGGGCCGTTGTGTTTTTAATTATTATTAGCTTATTTTCTAGCCAACTGCATAAAACCATCGCCGTATTAAAACAGCCAAAGCAATTGGCTTTACTCGCAGTCAGTGCTTGTTTATTAGGGTTCAATTGGGGGTTATTTATTTGGTCTGTGAATAATAACCACATGCTAGAGGCCAGCTTGGGCTATTATATAAACCCGCTTATTAACGTATTAATGGGCTACCTGTTCTTATCAGAAAGGCTGAGAAAACGACAAGGATTAGCGGTAGCTCTGGCTCTAACCGGTGTATCAATACAAATCATCAGCTTTGGTTCTGTGCCCTCTATTGCGCTATCGCTAGCAGTATCTTTTGCTTTTTACGGTTTACTGCATAAAAAGACCCACATTGAATCCATACCTGGATTATTGATCGAATCATTGATATTACTGCCGATTGCCATTCTATATTGGATTTATATGGAACCTTCAGAAACCTCAAGTATGTTCAACAATACGGCTTCAACCAACTTAATGTTACTAAGTGCAGGCATTGTTACCACACTCCCACTTTTGTGCTTTACGGCGGCGGCAAAACGTTTGCAATATACGACCTTGGGCTTCATTCAATACATAGGCCCAAGCCTGATGTTCATTCTTGCAGTGCAGTTTTATGGCGAGACCCTAGGGTTAAAAGAATACATAACGTTTGGCTGCATCTGGCTTGCATTGCTGGTTTTCAGTTGGGATTCTTTGCGCCACCAGCTTAAAAATAAAATCGCATAACCAATGAACAAGCCTCTCAGAAATGTCACAACAAAATTGAACAGCAATGTTCGCAAGGCCTTAGCAACCGCGACGATTAAAGCTGAAAGCCTTGCTGGCTTTGATCACTTTAGCTATCAGGCTGATTGGAGTAATTTCCCCAACAGTCTAATGATTAGCTGCCATTTCCAGGCTGATCATCGACTAGAAAATACAACATCCATAGAGGCACAATTGAGCAAGCTATTACAGTTTAGCTTATTGAAACAGGGGATAAAATTCAGAGATTTTCGCAGAAATATCACAATAGTGAGCAACCCCCTGCTCACTCGCTAATAACGGCCTTAAATTGAGCGCGCTTTTAATCTAAGAAATGCGACTATCTTGCGGTGGCGGTCAGAAGTTTTTACCGAGATAAAAATAGAATGCTTGCGTATTGTCATCTGTTCTTCCGTACCCCAATGCAACAGGACCAAGCGAAGTATCCGTTCCAAGATAGGTAGAACTAGAAAAAATTAACTCTTTATCATCCACACTTTCTCCTTGCTGCCATATGTTTCCTACCTCAAAACTCAGTCCTAAATACAAAGGGAAATCGTCAAGATTTAATAAGCTTCTCCCCAAGTCAAACTGATAAATTCCCGCAGAAAAAGCTTTTTTCGACCCTGTAAGCGCATTTTTATGATAACCAGACAAGTTCAAAAAACCGCCTAAATATGAGATATAAACACTTTCATTATTATTTTCAGTAAAAGCCTCAGAATAAGAAGCCTTTGCTACAACGGCATGGTTCCCAAACTTAAGCGCCCCCTTCCAATTGACATCAACCACCAATGACGTAATTTGATCTGTTCCCTCTTGCTTAGTGATCACAACATGATCATCAACGTCCTCTTTTCGCAAAAAAGAACTGAACGTAAAGTACGCACCCTCAGTGGGAAAATTAATACTATCAAGGGTATCAAAGCCGAATTTTAAATAACCACCATAGGTAAAATAGTTAATGTCACCCTCAAGAAAAATCGGGTCACTAAACTTCCCTAAATCAGTCGTCACACCAAATTCAACAAAACCCGGCTGA
Organism: Oleispira antarctica RB-8; assembly: GCA_000967895.1. Taxonomy (GTDB): domain Bacteria; phylum Pseudomonadota; class Gammaproteobacteria; order Pseudomonadales; family Oceanobacteraceae; genus Oleispira; species Oleispira antarctica. The sequence goes on along the minus strand of FO203512.1, from coordinate 1,932,479 downwards.
GCATAGTTATAACCAATACCTTGAGATAAAGAGTGGTACTGCTGATCAATCGGAGCTAAAGACGTATTCCCCACATAATAATTCCAACCGAAGGAGCTAAAATTATAACGACTACTGCTATAAAAATTTCTTCGTCCATCTAATGGCATATAAAACTCGGTATCAAAAGAACGCTGAGATCCCATTTTCAACTCAGAGCGCAGTTCACCTCCATTTTTAGTCAAATTACCTAACGTATAGGCGATATTAAAATTCAAATCTGAGTTATTATCGAGATCATCTTCCCAGCCGATACCAAATTGTAAAAGATTAGGTCCCCAAGATTTTTCTTCCGCGATTATTTGTAAGACTTTTTCTTCATCATCCAAGAGCGTATAAGCATCAACGCGCTGAAATTCATTAATAGAAAACAGCCGATCAACCGCGGCATTTATTTGCATCGCATCAATTTTCTCACCGACCTCAAGAGCCACGCGATCCAACATTAGCTCATCAGAAACCTGAGAATACTTAGTCAATGCGATGCGCGTGATGGGTTTTTCCATTCGAGACAATAGCAATTTACGACCGGCCTGCAAGTTCATTAAATACGTGTGATAAGATGCGTCATCTAGACTCAATACAGATAATTTCTCAGCCTGCTCATTCGCAGCTGCCTCCCCCCTCGCAAGAGCCTCGTTAGTCATACTCCAATCTGTAGTAGATAAACCCGCAATATTGGGGCTGATCAAAAAATCCCCCTTGGATAATAACTCTCGTTGAAAAACGACATTACTATTGGTTAAAAATGAAGACAACTGACCGATCACCGCAAAAGTACTCCCTAACTCTTCCATAGGTAACAAACCACTACCAATATCGACTGCGATAATGATATCAGCACCCATGCCTCGAACCACATTCACGGGTAAATTAATGGTAATTCCACCATCTACCAGTAATAAGCCATCAACTTTTTCGGGGGCTAATGCACCCGGTACGCTGGAAGACGCCCGCATAGCAGCGATCAAACTGCCCTGACTAATAATAACTGGCTTATAGTGAGCTAGATCGGTCGCAATGGCCCGGTAAGGAATGGGCAAATCATCAAAGCTCTCAAAGTTAGGATGCTCCCCAATCGCTTTGCGCAATAATTTGGTCGTAGTTTGCCCATATAACAAACCACTGGGCATTTTTAAACGATTATTTTCAATGCCCATTTCTAACGGGATATTGAACTGATCACTTTGCTGCTTTACTCTCCAGGGTAAATTCTCCCTAGGTATTCGGTCGGAATACCCCTCTGCCCAGGAAGCCTCTAGCATTATTTTTTGAATTTCATCAACCGTTAGACCCGTTGCATACATTCCGGCAACAACCGACCCGATACTTGTGCCCGCAATATAATCAATAGGAATGTTGTGCTGTTCTAAAACTCTCAACACACCGATGTGTGCGGCTCCCTTCGCGCCACCGCCGCCTAGAGCTAACCCAATTTTAGGACGAGCTTGGGCTGTGCCAGAAAAAAGAAGAGCGATTAACAGCAACGACCAAAACTGAACGCTAAACTGAACTCTAAATTGAGCATTAGAACGACTTAAAAGGCTCATAATTAGTCACTGTTTCCAAAATATAATAATTATAACAATTAGTTTGATATCCATTAACACCACTCTCGACTCAAAATCCCACAAAATTGTCATTAAGTACAATCTTCTCTATACCCGCGCTTACTAGCAATCAGGCAAAGATACCGCTAAAATCGCCCCTCAAAATTACAAGTTGTAAAAGCAGTGAATCAGATGAGCAGAAAGATTGAATTATTAGCCCCTGGCGGTGACGTTGAAGCCATTAAAGCGGCAATTGTAGCCGGAGCAAACGCAGTTTATTGCGGGCTCGATACCTTCAATGCCCGCAACAGAGCGGCCAATCTTTCCTTTGATGACTTAACCGGCATTTTACGCTTAGCACACAAATACGACTGTGAGGTCTTCTTAACCCTCAACGTAGTGATTCTTGAGCAAGAACTACCGACAATGTTCAAATTGCTTAATAAACTAGTAAACAGCGGTATTGATGGCATCATTGTGCAAGACCTCGGCATGTTCAACTTGGTGAAAAAGTTTTTCCCAACCTTAGACATTCACGCATCGACACAGTTAACCACACATAATGAAGGGCAATTGCATTTTTTAAATAAAATCGGTGCTTCTCGGGTTAACTTGTCACGAGAGCTGAACATCGGTGAAATAAAATCGATGACTAAACTGTCTCATGACCTCAATATTCTGACCGAAGTTTTTGTTCACGGCGCATTGTGTATCGCTTTCTCCGGCCAGTGTTATTCCAGTTCAGTGAGCGTCGGTAATTCAGGTAACCGTGGTCGCTGTAGCCAAGCGTGTCGTGATGAATACGAAGTAACTGCCACAGGCAACAAATACCCACTGAATCTAAAAGATAACTCCGCCTATTTTGACTTGCCAGAGCTGGTTGCAGCGGGGGTTGATTCATTAAAGATTGAAGGCCGCATCAAAGGCGCGCATTACGTTTATACCGTAGTCGATACTTGGCGCAAAGGCATCGATAGTTTTGTCGAAACCGGCGAACTGCTGCCTGATGATTCTAATTTACACAAAGTATTTAACCGTGATTTTACCAATTCGTTTTTGCAAGGTAACTTGACCAAAGACATGTTCATCGACAACCCTCGCGATCACAGCGTAAAGCATGCCGTCGACAATTTAGTAAACACCAGCAGCAGTGCCATCTCTGTGGTGCAGATACAAGAAGTGAAAGACGAACTTTACATCGATAAAAATGAACTCGGTGCCGAGCTTAGACATAAAATCCAATATCTAAGTACAGCCAAGCTGCCACTGACGATTGAGTTTTCAGGATCGCTAAATACTCCATTGACCATTACAGCAACCGTCGGTGATGATGCAACAGATGCAAAACGTACTGATGCTATAAATGAAAGCCATGACGATGCAAAAGTCATTACCCTGCAATCAGAATCTTCATTGGCATTAACGGGTAAAGCAGAACTGGACGCAAAAACCTTAAGTAAACGCTTTAAGAGTTTTGATAACTCAGAATTCTTATTGAATGATTTTTTGTTTGAAAATTACGAATCAGGTCTAAGCATTCCGTTCAAAGAGTTAACTACCCTTAAAAATCAGCTAGCGTTCCTACTCAACAACTCCGTTGAAGTCATCCCAAATATTGAAGTACCGCCGCTTGATAAAACCAATAGGGCCTCTGGTAAACCGACTATGTCGATTTTAATCGCCGACGAAAAAGATTTCCACCTGTGCGATTTAACCGATGCCGATGTCTACTTTAAACTGCCCGAAAGTTTTAAAAAGAACTGCACTAAATACATCGATTTATTAAATGCTAATCCACGACTAATCCCATGGTTCCCAGCGGTATTAATTGGTAAAGATTATTTAGAAGCGGTTAAAATCCTTGAGCAAGTCAACCCTAAGCGCATAGTGACAAACAATACGGGGATTGCTTACAAAGCCTTTGAGATGGATATTGAATGGGTCGCAGGACCTTTCTTAAATACCACCAACTCTTATGCACTGCTTACAATGAAAGAAGAATTGAACTGTGCCGGCGCGTTTATTTCTAATGAAATTAATCGCCTGCAATTAAGAAATATTTCGCGCCCTGCTGATTTCAAATTGTATTACAGTATCTACCACCCTATTTTGATGATGACCAGCCGCCAATGTTTCTTCCAACAGACCGTTGGCTGTAAAAAGCCAAGCATTGAAGATGGCTGCATGCTGAAGTGTGACAAAGCAACACGTGTTACCAATGTGAAAGGTATCTCTTTCAATATTGATAAACAAAAAGGTGGCTACCCGAGTATTTATAACGACGAACAGTTTTTAAACCTGGATGTTATTAAGGATTTGCCTGATCTATTTGATGAGTTTTTTATTGATCTCACCAACATTGGTGCAGGGTCTGACGCTGAGCAGAATAAAGCCCAGCTTATTGAACACTTCGCGAACATATTACAGGGGAATGAAGAAGCTTCAGTGCAACTTAACGATATGATCACTGTATCCACCAACGCTCAATATCGCCAAGGTCTGTAAACACTAGCCAAAGCTTATAAACGAGCGCATTAAAGAGAACGCGGTTACTCCATAGACGAATGGCGAATCAAGTTCTCTTTAATACATCAAAATCCAGTCTGTAGACACACTACAATTAATAAACTATTGATTAAAGAACACGTCAATCAATGGTCAGACCAAATAGACTAAGCCCTGTTTTATAAGGCATCTGCTGGGTGGATTCCTGATTACTTTCAATCAATGCTAAATACGTTCCCATTTGATGCGCTTGCACATTAGCCTCACTGGGCAATGTTGAGAAAAACTTTGTCGCTCGCATCATACTTTTAAGTCCTTGAATTAAAGAATATTGTCTTTCCGCAACCAAAATTATTTCAATACCGTTGTGCCAATAAATATCTAAGTTCTGTAACTGCATCGGACTTAACGGCGGGACTAAAGGTACGATATCAGTAGGCGTAACCACTCTTATTAACGGAAGATCCTCAAACACTCCAGCACCATAAACATTCGTAACCTTAGGTTGACCAAACGTAATGATTTGCTCCAACTGAAAACCCTCTCGTTGCAAATACATACCCACAATAACCGCAATCGCGCCTCCTAAACTGTGCCCCGTAGTTTGCACTGGCTTCGTTTTATCCAAGTATGGCAATACATCTTCATAAACGGCTTTTGCCGCAGAAGAAAAACCTTGATGCAATTGAATACCCAAACCTTTATCCAGCTGCAATTGAACATCCAGGTCCACCAATACATTTTCTAGATTAGATGTCCCTCTAAAAGCTAGCTGCTGCAATCCTGTTGCAGATCGAGCGAAATAATAACTCACCGCAGATCCTGGCAACTCCGCCTGATGTACCAACGAGTAATGAATACGCTTTAGCTGTTCATCCATAAGGTTAGGTTTCACATAAGATGCCGACGATAACAATGCGGCTTGTTTAATAACCTTAAAATCCTGCACGGAAAAGGCTTTTTGACTTAAAAATGGACTAAGAAGCAGTAACGAAAATATAAATATTCTAAACATGATGTTCTCAAGAGTGTGTCAATTTAAGGAATACTAAAGCATCCCTTCGAAGCATACTATTATTGGATTATAAACAGCCAGAATGTAATGAAAAAATGCAAGACTACGTTAAAAATAGAGATACAATCTTGCTAAGCACCCGCGTTATAATATATCCATGAAACTACCTATATTATATTCCCTACAACATTGCCCTTACGCCATGCGTGCTCGCTTAGGCTTACTGCTCGCCGACCAGCAAGTTCTATTGCGCGCTATTGTAATGAAAAGCAAACCTGAAGAGATGCTGGCCGTTTCACCCAAGGGAACCGTCCCTGTATTAATACTGCCTGACGAAACCGTAATCGACGAAAGTCTGGATATCATGATATGGGCATTACAACAAAATGACCCTGAAGATTTACTGCACAAAGACAGTCCTGACGATTTGCCTACGACCATCGATTTGATTCGACGCAATGACAAAGAATTCAAACCGCAGCTAGAAATCTATAAAAAAGCGAAACGATTCCGTCTTGAAAATGTTATTGAAGAACGTCAAAAATGTGAAGTATTTATCGCGGAATTAGAGCAAAAACTCGCGACTAATCAGTTTTTTATAGGCCAAAAACCAGGCCTCATCGATTACGCACTCTTACCATTTGTGCGCCAATTTTCTAGAGTTCATCGATCTTGGTTTTTACAAGCACCCTATCCGTATTTACGCACATGGCTAGAAAGCCACATGCAAAGCCGCTTATATGGGAAAGCCATGGCAAAATTCCCTTTATGGTTAGACGGACATGAAGAATGCTTATTCGGCAAAACCAAAACAGACAAAACTTGATATGGGTTCAGATAAAGCCAAGCTCATCGGTATAGCATAAGACAACCCTGCTCACCCTAGGAAGTATTATGCTTTACCTCTATTTAGGTTTCTTGCTGACTCAAAGTCACTCTGTTATCACCGTGATTTATAACGCCAACATTCCGCTCTTAACCATTGTCTTTTCAATTGTGGTATTTCTTATTTGGTCATTATTTCCAGTACTGGGTTACGCACTGGGTCGAGGTGTCACACACCTTTTGAATATTAAAAGCGACTGCAATAAGTATGTTCTATTCGCACTAGGTTGCAGCATTAGCCTAATAGAACAAACTTTATTCCATTTCGAAGTTTTAAGCCTAAAGAATGAATACAGTGCCATGTTAATAACATCGGCCCTATTCTTTAGTGCCGCCTTTATTACGCGTAACCGCAAACAACCCTAATAGAAAGCCAATAACAAGGAATGTAAGAAAGAGAAGAACCCGAGGCGATGAAAAGCTCCAAAATAGAAATTGTATTTCAACAATTGCTGAATTTTGAACGGCAAATATCGCAATTAAGATAAATAAAACAAGGGTTATAAACGCTTTAATTTTATTCATATCGTGCCTCTGTCATTTGATTTTTTTATGGATAAATAATCCACTGAGTACCTGAAGTAGATAATCATTGTATCGTAGCTTCATTGTCCAAGATAGAAGTGCTGCAAGCTCTGCTACCATAGAGGATACCTGCCTAGGTTAATCAGATATTTATAAGAGGCTAATAATTAAGTATGTTTCACCTTACTTAATAAAGCACCAAAATAAGCCGCCTGTGAAAATTCCGTTATACTTGAATCAATATGCATACGACAGACAAAATATACCTTCTACAGATAACCCAGAGCAACTAACCATTATGATGCAGCAAGCTTATCAGGTATTGAATCGTACTTTTGGTTATCAAGAGTTTCGCCCGCCGCAAGATCAAATCATTCAAACCTTACTCAATGGCGAAGATGCTTTTGTCTTGATGCCCACAGGCGGTGGTAAATCCCTGTGTTATCAAATTCCCGCCTTAGTACGCAACGGCATTGGCATTGTTATCTCACCGCTCATTGCCTTAATGCAAGATCAAGTCGATGCACTCACCCAAGCCGGTATTCGCGCCGCGTGTATGAATTCGTCTATGTCTGGCGAACACAATGCGCGCACCGAGCAACTCGCGCTCAGCGGCCAGCTCGACATCATCTACCTCGCGCCCGAACGATTAACACTGCCGCGCACCATTGAATGGCTACAACAGTGCCAACTCTCTCTTTTCGCCATTGATGAAGCGCACTGCGTTGCTCAATGGGGTCATGACTTTCGCAGTGACTACCTGCAACTCAGTCTGTTGCAGCAATATTTTCCCAGCATTCCAAGAGTCGCCTTAACCGCAACCGCTGATGTCAAAACTCGCGAAGAAATCGTATTTCGTTTAGGACTGCAAAATGCCAAGGTCTTTGTTTCAGGATTTGATCGCCCCAATATTCAATATCGTATAACGCAAAAAAACACTCCGAAGGCGCAGCTGCTAAATTTTTTACAAACAGAGCATCAAAACCATGCGGGGATTGTCTATTGCTTATCGCGCAAAAAAGTTGATAGCACCGCGCTCTGGTTAACAGAGCAAGGCATTAATGCCCTGCCGTATCACGCAGGTTTGGACAAAACGGTACGGCAGGTCAATCAACAAAGATTCTTACGGGAAGATGCCATCGTCATGGTTGCCACCATTGCCTTTGGTATGGGGATAGATAAGCCTGATGTGCGCTTTGTTGCCCACCTAGACCTGCCTAAAAGTATTGAAGCATATTATCAAGAAACCGGTCGTGCAGGTCGCGATGGTCAGCCCGCAACAGCCTGGATGGCGTATGGCCTTGAAGATGTGATCAAATTAAAACAGATGATGGCGAAAAGTGAAGGCGATGAACAATTCAAGCGCATCGAGCAGCAAAAACTAAACGCCATGTTAGGCTTAGCAGAACTCACCGATTGCCGTCGAAAAATGCTCATCAACTATTTTGGCGATCAGCTCAGTAATCATTACCCAGATCCAAAACACTGCGGCAACTGCGATAACTGCCTGACTTCAGTGCAAACCTGGGATGCGACAGAAGCCTCGCGTAAAGCCTTAAGCTGCGTATTTCGCACAGACCAACGCTTTGGTGTGGTTCACTTAATTAATGTATTGCGTGGCAAAAGCAGCGAAAAAATTAAACAGTTTAATCACCAAAACATTTCAACTTTTGGTATTGGTACAGAGTTAAGTGATGGACAATGGCGTTCAGTTTTTCGTCAACTGGTTGCCCACGGTTATCTCAACGTCAATTATGACTACGGCCAACTCTCGCTAAACGAAAGCAGTCGAACCCTATTACAAGGGAAAGAAACATTAACCCTGCGCTTGGACAGTTTTGAATCGGTGGGCAAAAATAAAAACAGTACGAGCAAATACAGCTCAAATAAAGAGGCTGAAATCCCCGAGCAAGACCAAGCACTCTGGCAAGCATTGCGTGAGTGTCGAACGCAGCTGGCCAAAACCCAAGGCATCGCACCCTTTATGATTTTTCATGACGCAACATTAAAATCCATGCTGCAATTAAAACCACAGAATCAACATGAATTTGCCAAACTCTCAGGAGTGGGCCAAAAAAAGCTCGATCAATATGGCCCTGCGTTCCTGATGGTTCTAGAGCAATTCAGCCCCGATTAGTCTTTATGTAACAATACAAACGTACACATTATCCATGTTTTCATATTACCCCGGTAAAGAAAATTTTTGCCGATAATCTGAAGGTGATAAAGACGTTAAACGCTTAAATAACTGACGAAAGAATCGCATATCTTCATACCCGGCTATTCGGCTGATTTCAGACATGGGCTTACTCGATGAGACCAATAACACTTTTGCCGACTCTATTCTTAACGCCTGGACATATGCCAATGGAGATTCTTCCGCTGCCTGCTTAAAGCGACGCTTAAACTGACGATCACTTAGATGCACCTTTTCAGCCAGATCAACCATAGAGAAATCTTGCATAAAATGCTCATCCAGCCAATTTTGCACACTGTGTATTAATTCATCAGTATGCTGTCTATGAGGTTGAAAACTGGCGTATTGAGATTGCCCTGATCTATCAGCATCAAACAATAGAGCTTTGGCGCACTGTTGAGCAACATCCTGACCAAAAATATCCCGCACCAAACGAATACTCATATCTTGATAAGCACTCGCACCCGCTGAACAATACAGTCCATTTTGTTGAGTGATCATCGCTTCGGAACACAGTCGAACCTTAGGAAACCTCTGTTGAAATAAAGAGGCACACTGCCAATGCGTAGTGGCCGGTAAATCATCCAGCAAGCCACTGGCCGCCAACACAAACGCTCCCGTACAAATACTCGCAATCTTGCTTCCTTGCGCATGCTTCTGCCTTAGCCAACCCAATATTTCAGGATCAAAATCCTTAGGCCTTAATTCAGGATGCCCTATCGCACCAATAACGATCAAATCGGGGGTTTGCTGAGGTTTTAATTTATCGTGCACCGAGAGTTTTAATCCTCCTAAGCACGATACAGCCGCACCTGAAGGACTCACTAACTGCATGTCCATTCGCTGTTCGCGTGCTACCAGACTGTTCGCTAATGAGAAAATCTCCATCGGCCCCGTCACAGATGTCACTGGGCTATTTTCTAGTAGTAATAAAATACACTTCATCACGCTACCCGCTCTACCATACAAGACGACCAATATACGTATGCATATTGTCATATCTGCCACTTACGAACAATACAGACAGTGCTTATACTCTATTAAGCTTTAATCTCGGTCGCTTTGTCATCTAAAGATAAAGAACCCCATTCAACGACAGCTAAGGCAAGCGCCTCATGAATCAGACCCTATCTAACACAGCATCAAATATTGCACTGATCGAAAGTTTCTATCGAGCCTTTCAGCAAAAAGATCATCACTTCATGGCACAGTGTTACCACCCAGAAGCCTACTTTCGAGATGAAGCGTTCGAGCTAACAGGCAAAGAAATAGCCAGTATGTGGCACATGTTGTGTGAACGCGGCAAAGATATGTCCATGGAATTTTCTATCGCAGAAAAAGATGGGAGAGTCACCGCGCACTGGGAACCCAAATACAGTTTTAGCCAAACTGGCCGTAGGGTTCACAATATCGTTGATGCTGAATTTGAATTTAAAGAAGGAAAAATAATAAAGCACATTGATCGTTTTAATTTTTGGCGCTGGAGCCGTCAAGCACTAGGAACCCCAGGCTTATTGCTCGGCTGGACACCCCTACTGCGCAACAAGGTTTCTAAAATGGCCACCAGCAACTTACACACATTTATAAAAGCCAACAAAAACACTAACGCATTGTAGACAGTATTTTTGCTCTGCTGGCAAAAGCCCCTGCATCGATGAACGCGCCTTAAGACGCGAGAAAAGTCCCACAAGATTCGCGCCAGCGCTGTTCGTCCAGGTGCTAGCACCGTGACCCACATTAACTATCTGGCTGGCAAACGCCCAGTCAGCAAGACTTAAAGCATCACCGACAAAGTATTCGCGCTGCCAAGGACTTTCTCTAAATCTGCATATTAAGATCGAGTAGTCGCTCGTAACATCCACGCCGTCTTTTCATGTATGCGCATACGATCAGACACTAATGATGCGGTAGATTCATCGTCAGCAGCTTGCGCTATTTTCAGAACTTCACGCGCTGTTTTTATAACCTGCTCATGACCCTTAGTTAACAACTCAACCATTTCAGATGAGGTTGGAACACCATCAACTTCTTTAATTGAGCTCAGCTTTGAGAACTCTTTATAAGTCCCTGGTGCTGGTACATCAAGTGTGCGAATACGTTCCGCAATATCATCGACCGCAAGGGCCAACTCGGTGTAATGCTCTTCAAACATCAAATGCAATTCACGAAACTGCATACCTGTGACATTCCAGTGAAAATTATGCGTCTGTAAATAAAGCGTGTACGAATCTGCTAACAGCTTCTTTAAACCATCAGTAATTTCTGTTCTATCTGCTTTATTAATACCAATATCGATGTCAGTCATTTTATTTCCTACTATTTAACGTTTAAATTTAAAAACATAACGAGGTGGTAAAAAACCATCCTCGTTACTTTGCTGCCGCTACTGTATTGCCGCTAGTATTGCTATATAACGACCGTTAAAATCACGCTAAATCAAAGCGATCTGCATTCATCACTTTGGCCCATGCGGCCACAAAGTCTTTGACAAACTTTTTCTGATTATCATCTTGCGCATACACTTCAGCGTAAGAACGCAGGATCGAATTAGAGCCAAACACAAGATCGACTCTGGTCGCCGTCCACTTAACTTTATCAGTCTGGCGATCACGAATTTCATACAAGTTTTCACCGCTAGGCTTCCACGAATAATTCATATCGGTCAGATTGACAAAGAAATCATTGGTTAACGCACCTTCACGATCGGTAAATACGCCATGTTTACTATCATTATGGTTAGTACCTATTACACGCAGGCCGCCCACCAGCACGGTCATTTCAGGTGCGGTTAAGCCCATCAACTGTGTACGGTCGAGTAACATTTCTTCCGCGCTCACAACATAATCACGCTTCAACCAGTTACGGAAACCATCGTGCACAGGCTCAAGTACGTCAAAAGAATCCGCGTCCGTCATTTCTGCAGTTGCATCGCCTCGCCCTGCTGAGAATGGAACCGTAATATCAACACCTGCAGCCTTTGCCGCTTGCTCAATACCGACATTACCGGCAAGGACTATCACATCAGCAATACTGGCGCCGGAGTCAGACGCTATGCTTTCGAGAACGTTAAGTACGCTAGCCAAACGCGCAGGCTCATTACCTTCCCAGTCTTTTAACGGTGCTAAACGAATACGAGCACCATTAGCACCACCACGCTTATCAGAGCCACGGAACGTTCTAGCGCTATCCCATGCGGTCGATACCATGTCGCTCACGCTTAAACCGCTAGCCGCGATTTTCGCTTTCACCGCACTTACATCGTAAGCCGTGCTGCCAGCAGGAACTGGATCTTGCCAAATAAGCTCTTCTTTAGGCACATCAGGACCGATATAACAGGCTTTTGGCCCCATATCACGGTGCGTCAGTTTGAACCATGCGCGGGCGAAGACTTCAGAAAAATAGTCCTGATCGTGCTGGAATTTTTCAGCAATCTTACGATACTCAGGGTCCATTTTCATGGCCATATCAGCATCGGTCATGATTGGGTTATAGCGCGTCGATAAGTCTTCAACATCAACTGGCTTATCTTCTTCTTTGATATTGATCGGTTCCCACTGCCAAGCACCTGCTGGGCTCTTTTTCAGCTCCCAGTCGTAGTTCATTAGCAAGTGAAAAAATCCGTTATCCCATTTAGTAGGATGCGTCGTCCAAGCACCTTCAATACCGCTGGATACCGTATCGCGACCAATGCCACGATTGGTTTTATTCAACCAACCAAAACCTTGATCTTCCAACTCAGCACCTTCGGGATCAGCGCCCAGTAAATCGGCACTGCCATTACCATGGCATTTACCTACGGTGTGTCCACCTGCGGTAAGAGCAACCGTTTCTTCATCATTCATCGCCATGCGTTCAAACGTTACGCGAATATCATGGGCGGTTTTAAGCGGGTCAGGGTTGCCGTCTACACCTTCAGGATTCACATAAATAAGCCCCATCATCACTGACGCCAATGGGTTTTCCAAGTCACGCTCACCCGAATAACGACTGCCTTCACTGCCACTTGGGGCAAGCCATTCTTTTTCTGCGCCCCAGTAAGTATCTTTTTCTGGATGCCAAATATCTTCACGGCCAAAGGCAAAACCAAAGGTTTTTAAACCCATTGATTCATAAGCCATAGTGCCTGCGTACGCAATCAAATCAGCCCAACTCAATTTGTTGCCGTATTTCTTTTTAATCGGCCACAATAAACGACGCGCTTTATCGAGATTCACGTTATCTGGCCAAGAATTAATCGGCGCAAAACGCTGATTGCCTGTAGCCGCACCACCGCGTCCATCGGCTATGCGATACGTACCCGCAGCATGCCACGACATACGAATCATAAGACCGCCGTAATGGCCCCAATCCGCTGGCCACCATTCTTGACTGTTAGTCATGAGCGCATGCATGTCTTTTTTGAGTTCAGCGACATCGAGACTCTTTACCGTTGATCGATAATCAAAGTCGGCCCCCATTGGGTTCGTTTTATTGTCGTGCTGATGCAAAATGTCTAAGTTGAGCGCCTTTGGCCACCAATCCATATTTGACATACTAGTCTCTGTAGCACCGCCATGCATTACTGGGCACTTATTATTCGACATAGATAAAACTCCTGTTTTCGATTGAAAATTTCTTATTCGTACAAGATTATAGTTTGCTATCACTACACTGTTGATCATTTGAAACTTAATGTGAAAGTGTTTTTTTCTATATCGACAATAGACTTTGCCTATCATTACTCAAGTTATTGATTAATAAAGCATATTAAGAAATACGGTATACAAAAGAGAACCTAGCTTTCTGGCTAGCGAGATAAATGACCCGCTGGCTGCTGTCGATAAAACTGACACAGCAATCGATACACCTCAGGCATGTGTTCTTTCATATTGTGCGAATCTTCAAAAAATGTTTCGCTGCACACCGCAAAGAATTCGGCAGGATTGGTGAGTGCATAATCATCAATAGGCAATGGACGATTGTTTTGTAGGTCTTGCTGCAATCGTTCCCACGCAGCACTAAAAATAGCGTGCCATTCACCCGAACGCATATCAGGGTGCATCGGCGGTGCGCCATTGGCACCGTCACGCAACATATCTAGCTTATGCGCCAACTCATGAATAACCACATTACTGGCCTTCATATGTCGAGCATGAGCCCCTGAATCACACACAGATTCCCACGATAAAACCACCGGCCCTCGCAGCCACGCTTCACCGCTTAAACCAGGGCTTTTAGCATGAACAACACCATCGTCACTGCGATAAGGACGATTAGGTACAAAGTCGCCTTCATAAACAATGAGGGTATACCAGCTGTCGTACCAATTTAAACCCAAGTGCAAAACCGGCACACAGGCCATCGTAGCAATTTTTAAACACATCTCTTGGGTGAATTCAAAACCACTGCCGGGAGCAATTGTTTTACGCACTAAAAAACGAAACGTCATGTCTTGCAGCGCATCACGCTCCGCACCCTGATAACGCGCCATTACTGGCCAGTCCGCAATAGCAGATTCCCACTGCTGTGCCGTAAAGCCCATTTTCTTAATACGTTTATTTTCTAACCAGTGATTAAATCGCTTGAACATTGTTCGCTCGCATAACGTATGAGTCTTAATTAAGTGGTCTTTGATTACATTATCTTTGAATTAAGTCACAGACCACCGCCTGCTGAATACATCTACTGAACACTGAATACCATGTCACCATAATAAGACTCCGCCTCTTTGCCGCTATTATCCGTATCCGTCATAATCGCAATAACATCGATGTATCGATAAGCGTCTTGGTTTTCCTCTACACGGCCCTTATCACCAAACGCAGCAATCAAATCTTGATATACATTACGTTTTTCTTCAAACCACTGACCGGTATTAGATGCCTTACCTTGAACAGACATCATTTTGACGCGCGAACCCGCAAACGGATTATCCCAGATCAAGCCTTTATCTTGGTTGCTCGACCAAACATAGTTTAATGATTTTGTTCGCCAAAGCATGAAGCCTCCGTCGATAACAACGTAAATACGCGCGACAAAATCATCACCGCTTTTACTGCGTTCGTCTAACGCCAGCAGCTTATTTTTTATTAACCAACTCCAATTCAAGTACGGCGTTTTCACAAGGTCTATCCGCTGTTCTAATACCAGCCCCGATGCTGAACTATGACTGATGGCCTTTAACGCTAAGCGTCCTTTATCGTCGTTGAGAGTATAGGTTGAATGTCCTGAAAATATTTTGGCTTGCCATCGCTCCATTCCGTTGCTGATTAATGAAGTCAAATTAATATCCGCTTTCACATTCCAACAAATCGCTACGCTAAAAAATAAAACACCCCATCGAAACATACAGACCTCTAGCACTCATTTTTCAGAGTTTTTTTTGTTCACATTATTCATAGTCTTCTTTCCTTTGTAAGCAGCGTCCTCTCGGCTCATTGCCTTCATGAAGCGCAATATCAGAATGTAAAAACTCTGCGGCATCTGCTGAGTCTTTTACCTTTTTAGCGCTGCGTTGCAACATTTCTGTTTCGAATTCTGTTAGCACACTGCTTCTTATACCTGCTTCTCGCCAATTCGATAAAGGTCGACACCCTCTTACGATTCCTCGTGCCAGCGCGAGAGCATCCAACAACGCTTGATTCGCGCCTTGGCCCTTGAATGGACTCATTGGGTGAGCTGCATCGCCGATCAGTGTAACGTTAGCACTTGTTTTAAATAACTCAGATCCTAATAGCTCTGACTCTAGTGACTCTGATTTTAGTGGCTTTGGGGCGAGCATTTCTGGAGCTAGAACGGCGCGATCATAAACAGGATAACCCGATACCTGAGCGTCTTGCGTTGCGGTTAGAACCTGAGGAACAGGAGCGTGCCACTGACATCGGCGCAACGCCTCTTCTTTCAACGCTTGCGGGCCTTTCGCACTCAAAGTCTTCGCCTCGTTTTCTGGCATAGGAAAACTGAGTTGCCACATTACCGAGTCCGCCGCATAAGGCATCATATACATGCGCTCGTTACCATTAGCGGTTTGGAATACCGTAGCCGAATCCAACAAACTGCGATCTGCACACACTATCGCCGACAAAGGGCAAATGCCTAAGATCACAATACAACCTAAGTAACGTAATGGAGACACCTCTTCGCCAATCAATAGCCTGCGCACCGAACTGCGAATGCCATCCGCCCCCACCACTAGGTCAGCATGGGCAGTTTTAACGTCATTCTCGCATCCCCCCTCACGACTGACCTGAAACCTTAAATCAACCCCACCACCCTCACTCGCATTATAATCAACCAGCTGGTGATTCCACTGCACAGAATCATGCCCACCTAACTGCTCAAGCAGAGCTAAACGCAAAGACTGACGAGCGATATGGACATTCGTACGCTTTGGTGCTGTTTTGTTATCTGACGGCCCCCACTTTCGGATACCCCACTCACCCACAACCTTTCCATCGGTGGTATGAACAACATGTCGAGTTGAAACGATACCTTCTGCTAACGAGAAAATCCCCAACCCTTCAATCGCCCTGCTCGCCTGTTGCAACGTAAGTCCATAACCCTGTGATCGGGTATCGAAACCGCTGTCGCGCTCATAAAGCGTAAAAGGAATACCACGATGCATGCACGCCACCGCGAGCGCCACACCCCCGATACCACCGCCAATAATGGCAAGGTGCGGATAGTTCTGCGCGCTTAATTCTAGATTGGATTCGCTGGCAGGAACCAAGCCCGATCCGTCACAGGTCGAACAAGTATCAAGGTGAGGCTTAGGACGAACAGGCGCGATGCCTTCGCCATTCGTTTTTTCAAAGGCTTCCAGCTGTCTCTGATAGAGAAGCCTTACCTTCTTACGCAGCCGTATACTTTTTTTACCGCGCCCCTGGCATTGCGAGCAAATAGCCCAGCGACTCTTTTCATTTTTCACCGTTTCTACGACCCTGCGTATTTGTTAAAAGCCCTTTTCAATAGATCAATAGAGGACTAAGAAGATAACCCCATAGCCAAGCGCGATTAAACTCATGCTATAGTCAAAATTTTGGACCGTTAAATGGCAATTTCCGAACAGCCCTCAAAGCTGAGTTTACCGCAGACAAACCCCGGCGTCGCCACTGTGTTGGAATACCTGATCCTTAAATTCCCCTATATTGATGCTCAAGTTTGGCAGCAGCGCATCACCGACGGCAAAGTACACCGTCACGATGGCTCTCTGGTAACCACACAATCGCCTTTTCAGCCGCAGCAACGAATTTACTATTACAGAGAAGTCGAAAAGGAGCCCATCATTCCCTTCCAAGAAACGATTCTATTTCAAGATCAGCATCTTTTAGTGGCTTATAAACCCCACTTTCTAGCAGTAACCCCAGGCGGAGCTTATATCAATGAATGTTTGCAGAATCGCTTACGTCGCCGAACAGGCATTAAAACCCTGCAAGCACTGCACCGCTTAGATAGAGTCACAGCAGGTTTGGTTTTATTCTCGGTTAATCCAGATACCCGCCATCTTTATCATGATGTATTTAAAACCCGACAAATACACAAAACCTACCAAGCCATTGCAAACGTGAGTGATGCTGAGAATTTGATAGGCCAGGAATGGGACGTTAAAAACCGAATCGTGCAATCCGAGCCACGGTTTCTAATGCGCGTAGCCGATACTGAGGAAGATAGCGAAATAGCCAGTAAAGCCAATAGTCACTCTATTATTCGATGTTTGAAACACGCTAAGGGTAAAGCGTTATTTGAATTGAATCCTATTACTGGAAAAACCCACCAATTACGTCTTCACATGCAAACACTGGGTTGGCCCATATTGAATGACAAATATTACCCGCAATTACAACCACTATCTGCTGATGAGTATTCGGCACCCTTGCAATTATTAGCAAAGGAGCTGAAATTTATTGACCCCGTCATTCAACAGCCAAGGTGCTTTACTTATGACAGCAGTTTATCACTGCATGAGGTAAGCCATGTTAAATAACGGTGCGCGACCAATGATTTTAATAGGAAAATACGCGCTTGGATAATGATCGAAAGTCGTTAAAGATGAGTATCTTCATTTGACGAGATGATAATAATCATTGAAACCCGCCAATATGTTGGTCATCGCAATAGACGAAAGAATGAGTCCCATTACTCGACTCACAACACTCGCACCACTGCTGCCAATTATTTTAGTAATAAAGCCCGCAAGCAGCATTAAGATATAAGCTAAAACCAAAACAGACAACATAACCAAAGCCGTTTGCATTTGCTCCCAAACACTATAGACCGCATTTTTTGTCAGAAGCACGGCCGCTAACATGGCACCAGGACTGGCAATTGATGGGACCGCTAGTGGGAAAATAGCCGTTTCTTTGTGCGATTTTTCTAAAAGCTTAATCTCTTCATCAGGTTTACTATCACCAAAAATCATCGTCAGAGCAAATAGAAATAAAACAATTCCCCCCGATATTTGAAAGGCGGGAAGAGGAATAGCTAACGCGTTTAATATAAATTCCCCCATCACAACAAAGAATAATAAAACACAAGCAGATACAATAGTTGCAAGCAAGGCGACTCGGCGCTTTGTCTTTTTGTCATACTTATCGGTTACCGCAATAAACACCGGTATGGTTCCAATCGGGTCAATGACGGCAAAGAAAGTGATGAATACAGCTAAAATATCTATCATTTATCAATCCTTAAATTAAGAGGGAGGCTTAGAGGCATAGCAAAAAACATTGGCTATTTAACTAAGATTCATTTTAGCCTGTTCTGTCAGTTGAATCGCTTGATCGCATGCATTTGCCAACTCAACACCTTTCTTTATGAAGTGATGGCTATAGTATTCTACATGTTCACCATGCTCATGAAAGTTGTGAGGCGTTAATACCGCGGTCACGACAGGAACTTCTGTTTCTAATTGAATTTGCATAAGCGCATTACACACTGTTTGTGCAACAAAATCATGACGATAAATTCCACCATCCACCACCAATGCACTGCCTGCAATGGCAGAATACCGACCGCTTTTCGCAAGCAATTTAGCTTGCAGTGGAATTTCAAACGCACCAGGAACAGATATCACATCAATAAGTGCAACATCATAACCACGCGAAATTAACTCTTTTTTAAATCCATCCAAACAATTCAGCACAATATCTTGATGCCAAGTAGCATGCAAAAAAGCAATACGTTGAGTTGCAGGAGTGAAATTCGTTGAGCTCTGATTCATTATAAAACCCTATAACTATAAAGTGAATCAGGGCGAACGGACAGGCAAAGACGCCGCATAAAAACGGCATACCTATATCCCGAAGCCGCACAATTATGTGGCTCAGTTTGAGGTTTTGTCTGACACGCTCTCTATCATCCGGACTATCAC
The DNA here is from genome assembly GCA_000967895.1 of Oleispira antarctica RB-8. Lineage (GTDB taxonomy): Bacteria > Pseudomonadota > Gammaproteobacteria > Pseudomonadales > Oceanobacteraceae > Oleispira > Oleispira antarctica. The sequence goes on along the minus strand of FO203512.1, from coordinate 1,913,415 downwards.
CGTCGGCTCTGGAATCACACCAGATCTGCTGACCCTAAAAGATGTACTTTAACTATATCTCTTTTAGGCGCTCGCGGGCTTAGAAATAATTCTTTACCGCCGGTGGGGAGTTTCACCCCGCCCCGAGAACGAAATCGAAAAAATTCGACGGGGCGAATATACTTGTTTTTACTACACTCTGTCAAAACGTGTTGATCAAACCACCAATAGTCGCCGTTTAAAATAGAACACAAGTGTAGAGTGGATACCAGAAAGAACTAATAGAAGAACTAATAGAAAGATACAAAAAAGGGTCTAAATTTCTTTAGACCCTTTTTAATGCGCACCCAGCAAATACTCTTGCCAAACGACTAGCCATATAAAGCTTCAACAGTCCCTTTTAGCGTCACCATCAACGGCTGACCACGACGATCAAGAGCCTTAGGCGAAGGGATTTTTACCCAACCTTCACTAATGCAGTACTCCTCAACATCGAAACGCTCTTTTCCGTTGAGTAGAATACGAACATGATGCTCGAAGATTTCTTCCACATGATGTGGGCTACGAGGATTACCCGAAAGGCGATCCGGTAAAGGTGGAAGCGATGTAGTGTCGTTCATGTTTGACCCAGCTTAAATAAAAAGTGCGCTATTGTAGACAATATAGATCTAACGCTCAAGAACTGCAGTCGAGTTTACCGGAGAGAATTAAAGTTAACTCTGACGTCTCTTATATCTATACAATAGGGTTATTGGGTCTGTATCTCGGCTTACCTGCCCTACGCTATTATTCCAGCGTTTCATTTTTCAGACTGCTTTGGTGCTCCATGATCCGTTCTCTTATTCCTCTCACCGCACTGTTAATTTCTGACGCCCTTGTCCTATTGGGCCATGGTTTACTACTGACGCTGCTACCTGTTTCTGCCAGTCTATTAGGCTTCTCTGATTTTCAAGTAGGTTTAACCGGATCAAGCTATTTTGTCGGTTTTGTCGCAGGCTGCTTGGCAACCCCTTTCGTATTAAAACGCGTGGGGCATATTCGTACATTTGCCGTCCTGGCTTCTGCTTATACGGCGCTGATCTTATTTTTTGCTTGGAGCCAAAGTTTTATCGGGTGGATGTTTCTGCGCTTTATGATCGGGGCGATGATCGCGGGAATTTATATGATCATTGAAAGCTGGCTAAACGAACGTGCCGACTCAACAAATCGCGGCACCATTTTGTCATTTTACGCGATGTTGAACTTAGCAATGATTACACTTGCCCAGCAGCTATTAAATCTAGGTAACGTCAATACACTATTACTCTTTGCTTTAGCGGGCATTTTCTTATCGCTTTCGGTGATACCTGTATCCCTCACTTTAGCACTGGCGCCAACACCCATTAAAAAAGTGAGCGTCGACTTTGCTAAAGTCTGGAGGCATTCTCACATTGGCATAATCGGTTCAATTTTTGCTGGCTTAATCACTGGCTCATTTTGGGCATTAGCGCCGATTTACGCAAAAGACAGTGGTTTCACAACCTTCCAACTGGCAAATTTTATGTCGGCCGTTGTACTTGGCGGTGCATTATTTCAAATTCCATTAGGCCGCTTTTCCGATAGATTTGACCGCCGCATCATCTTAATTTTCATCGCATTAGGCGGCGCGATCATTTCCTTCCTTACCTTCATAGCCTCTTTTAAGGGATTTTATGCAGGAACAGCCTCAACCGGACTGGCATTTATGTGGGGCGCCTTTAGCATGACAATGTATGCAATCTGCTTGGCCCACGCTAATGACAACGCCGACAGTGCTGACTTTGTTGATATTGGCAGTGCTATGCTAATCACTTATGGACTAAGCTCGGCGATGGGTGCCCCCATTGCATCGGCCTTCATGAGCCTCTTTGGCCATCAGTTCTTATTTATCTTTATGGGCGCTAGTTTCACCCTCTTTACAGCTATTTTAATTATTCGTCGCCAGTCTCACGTATTACCAGTAATGACCGACGACAATGAAGAGTTCCAAGCGATCGCCGGAATGACAACCCCCGAAGCTTATAACCTTGACCCGCGCGCTGAAGAGATCAATGAAACGGTGCCCGAAAATGAGCTAAAACGAGAATGGGCTGATGTTGATGATGATTACCACGACATCATTGAAAGCGCCGACACTAAAGCTAAAGAAACCATCCCTGCTGAAGCACTCGACTCAAAGAAGCGTCCCTAACTGAGCGAACAGCCAAAATAGACTCCTCTAATACCAACAGCCTTCTCGTATTTAGAAACATCATCATTTAATACAAGTATTTTATAAAGCATTTGAGGTCTAATCACGTCTAAGCTATTTGGCTGAGTTAAACATCTATTTTCCAGAAAATTAGAGCTACACGCTAGGCCACATAAAATTCATCACCCTCCAACTGTTACGTAATTACACAAAAAAATCAAAAAAACACCATAACGTTACCAACATATACAAAAAGTGTTACCATACTTTCGTACTGTTACTTAAGTACACCTTGGTGTTCATATATTAAACAATATATGCACGGATCGATAAAAGACATCAACTGGAACCCTGCTATCGCTCTTTTAAAAGACTGTTAAAGAGTTAGCAAATAATCAAATGCCCTCCAATAATTTAAACATTGCTACTTGCCTGCAGAACAACGCCCTTAAATTTCCAAACAAAAAAGCCATAATTTATCCCATTGGTACTCATAAAGATGGATCTATTAAGTATGCACATAAGACCTACAGCCAGTTAAATACTGAGTCAGACCAGTATGCTCGCGGGTTTGAATCGGCTGGTATAACAAAAGGCACCAAAACCCTTTTTATGGTGAAACCGGGGCCAGATTTATTTTCGATCACATTTGCACTCTTCAAGGTGGGCGCTATTCCCGTCATTGTAGATCCCGGCTTAGGGGTTAAGAGAATGCTTCATTGCTTTAATGCAGTGAATGCAGAAGCTTTTATTGGTATCAAAAGAGCTCATATTTTCAGACTTCTATTAGCCCGCAACTTCAAATCAGTAAAAACATGGATCACCGTTGGTAAGCGGTTATTTTGGGGTGGATATTCTCTTAAGAAATTGAGCAATCAAAAACCTGATGCTTATCCGATTGCGGATACAAATAAAGATGAACTTGCCTTAATCAACTTCACCACAGGCAGCACTGGGCCAGCGAAAGGCGTTGAATACACTCATGCAATGATTAATAAAGAGTATCAATCATTAAAGCTTAATTATTATGACGACCCCGACCATATCGATCTCGCAACCCTCTCTCTTTTTGCGCTTTACGATATTTTAATCGGCATCACGGCGGTATTACCGAAAATTGATGCGACAAAACCTGCGCTAGTAGACCCAAGAAACATTATTGACCCTATCTTGCATTATAAAGCCACCATGATGTTTGCTTCTCCTGCCCTACTCAATCGCGTTGGCAAGTATGGCATTGAGCACGGCATCAAATTGCCAACCATGAGAACCGTACTTGCGGGCGGCGCACCGGTAACACTCTCGACCATGGAGACCTTTCAACAGTTATTGAGTGATGACGGTTCAATTCTCACGACGTATGGCTCTACCGAAGCACTGCCGATTTCTTCGATTGATTTCAAAACACTTGAAGCTAACTGCCGCCATAAAACTGAAAGTGGCCAAGGCACGTGTATTGGCAAGCCATTAGAAAGCGTGGAAGTATCGATCATTAAAATAACCGATTCGCCGATTGATAAGTGGGATGATAGCCTGCTGATGCCTACTGGCACCGTCGGTGAAATTGTTCTTAAGGGTGGCATTGTTAGCCAGAGTTATTACAAAAACCCTAAAGCGAATGCCTTGAACAAAATTTTAGATGGTGATGAAAACCGACACCGTATGGGCGATCTTGGCCTGCTCGATGAAGAAGGACAACTATGGTTCTGCGGCCGCAAGCAGCACAGAGTTTGCACCACCGATATCACATTATTCAGCGTTCAGTGCGAAGGCATTTTCAATCAACACCCAGATGTATTCAGAAGCGCCCTTGTCGGCATTGGCCCAAAGAATAACCAAACCCCGATTATTTGTATCGAGCTAGAACCTAATAGCAATAAAAGCAAGACTGCTCTCAAGCAATCAATTCTAGACATCGGCAAAGCGCACGCGATAACAAAAGACATCCATACCGTTCTATTTCACGACGCCTTTCCCGTAGACATTCGCCACAACGCCAAAATTGGCAGAGAGCAGCTCGCCATCTGGGCACATCAACAACAGACACAGGAGCAAACAGTATGATTGATCAATACATAAAAGGATTTGAGACTCGCGACAAGCTGTTGATGCTGATTCCAATTTTCGGCTGGCTTTTTATAGCCTATGGTTTGATTTTTCCTATCGAAAATATCTACATCAAGTGGATGTGGTATATCGATATTTTCTTAAGTGTTCCCGTGCATTTACTGCAGCTTATTATCGCGGTACCCGTAGGAATAAAATCAGGATATTCAAAATTACAAAGTGTGTGTTTAACCATTACCTTTGGCGCCACTTGGTGGAAGCCCGTTAGACAGATGCTAAATGAAAAAAAGCTAGGTAATCTAAAGCCAGGTGAACAGAAATGAAAGTTTTAATCACTGGGGCAACCGGCTTTCTAGGCAGTTACATTGTTGATAAATGCATTGCACAAGGCGATTCTGTCCGTGTACTTGTTCGCAAGACAAGTAACATCGACTACCTAAAAAAATATCCTTCTATTGAATATGCCTATGGTGATTTAACCAATATGGATTCGTTGCGAGATGCAACAAAAGGTATTGATGCAATTTACCACTCGGCTGCTCGAGTAACGACTCAGGGAGACCGCAGTCAGTTTTATAACGACAATGTAATGTCTACTCGCTGCTTAGTTGATGAAGCTAAAAAACAAGGTGTTAAGCGCTTTATCTTTATCAGTAGCCCCAGCATATTTTTTGATTTCACCCATCAAAATAATATTAATGAAACGTATGCCTACCCGAAAAAATACATCAATTTATATTCGGAAACAAAATCATTAGCAGAACAATATGTACTGTCTTCTAATGATAAAAATTTCACCGCCTGTTCACTTAGGCCACGTGGAATTTGGGGCCCACGCGATACAACGGGCTACATCCCTAAATTACTGCTAGCCATGTTAAAAGAAAAACTTCCAAACATGTCTGGTGGTAAAGATATCAACGCGACACTTTGTCATGTTGATAACGCCTCAGATGCCTGCATTTTAGCTGCAAAATCAGATAACGTTGGCGGCAAGGCTTATTTCATAACCGATGATGAAGTGGTTAATGTCTGGGATTTTTTAAGTCTGCTTGGAAAAACATTTAACGCACCGCCCATCAAAAAGAACGTGAGCCCTGAACTGCTAATGCGCATCGGCGGAATATTTGATTTGATCTGGAAAATACCTGCATTAGCCAGAAAAGTGGAAGCGCCATTATCTCGCTATGCCGTCGGATTATTAACCTACTCATCTACCTTCGATATCAGTGCGGCTAAAAAAGATTTTGACTACAACCCCAAAGTAAATCAAAGCACAGGGATGGCCAGTTTAAAAACTTGGGTGAACGATATTGGCGGTACTGATAAGTTCGTAGGACGTTAATCATGACAATAAAATCGGCAACTTCCTCATCCGCCACGCCACCTCTACGCCAGTTTAAAGATTTGCCGGGGCCACGCCCTTGGCCTTTAGTCGGTAATGCGCTGCAAATTAAACTGTCGCGCATGCACCAAGATATTGAAGACTGGGCGCAGCAGTATGGTCCGATATTTAAAATGCACTTGGGGCCAACCAAAGTACTGGTAATAGCGGATCATCAAATAGAAACCGCTTTATTAAAAGATCGTCCTGATAGTTTTCGTCGCCCTAAACAGTTAGTCGATACACTTGAAGAAATGGGCCTTCAATCAGGTCTTTTAACCGCAGAGGGACAAACCTGGAAAGACCAACGCCGCATGGTAATGGCGAGTTTGTCAGCCAATAATGTGCGCAGTTATTTCCCGTCTTTATTAAAAGTGACTAAGCGCTTACAAGGTCGCTGGCTTAACGCAGTTGATACGGATACCACCATTGACCTGCAAGCCGATTTCATGCGCTTCACCGTGGATGCGATTGCCGGTTTATCATTTGGCTCAGACATTAATACCTTGGAAACAGATGATGATGAAATTCAACGTCATCTGGATAAAATTCTGCCCACCCTGTTCAAGCGCGTTAACGCGTTGGTACCTTATTGGCGCATTATCAAATCCCCTGCCGATCGCCAATTAGATCGCAGCGTCGCCCTAGTGAATGAATCGATAAATGGCTTCATAGAAAAAGCACGAGCACGCCTCGATAGTGATTCAGCGCGCCGTGAGCAACCTCAAAATCTGCTTGAATCAATGCTTGTCGCCGCTGATAAAAGCGACAGCGGCGTCAACAATAATGACGTGGCGGGCAATGTGATCACCATGCTATTGGCCGGTGAAGAAACCACCGCGACCACTTTGTCGTGGCTAATCTACTTACTGAAGCGTAACCCTGAAGCACTGAAATGCGCCCAACAAGAAGTACAAAGTATTCTGGCTGAGTTAGATGACGATTTGGATAGCCTAACACCTGAAAAACTCAATGAATTAAAGTTCATTGAAGCCTGCACTCTCGAAACGTTAAGACTCAAGCCTACCGGCCCGTTTGATGTGCTCGTCGCATTAGAAGACACAGAAGTGGCAGGCATTGCAGTACCCAAAGGCATGTGGATTTGGGTCGTATGTCGACATGACACTTTAGCAGAGCACTATTTTCCAGATCCAAAAGCCTTCAAACCACAACGTTGGCTGAAGACCGAAGACAATGACCTAGCCCAGTCTCGACGTGTATCGATGCCGTTTGGTTCTGGGCCTCGCATTTGTCCTGGGCGCTATTTAGCAATGCTAGAAATAAAATTGGCCATGGTTATGCTGCTCAAAAATTTCGACATTGAAAGTGTCGATACCCCCGACGGTGGCGAAGCGAAAGAAATAATGTCGATCACAATGAATCCCGTGGGATTGACGATGAAATTACAAAAAAGACTCTGAGCCATTAAACACATAATAAATGGCTAAAATAGAGCGCTATAAAAGTTAGCTTTTAAACATTCAATTAAAACTTAATAACTATTAGTAACAAGGAAAGTCACATGACAAAGGCACGCTTCGAAAGTATCGGCGCTTATATACCGAACAAAAGAGTCTCGACAGAAGAGCTCACGGCGAATATGAATATTCCTCCTCAGTTTGATCTAGAGGCAATTACCGGTATTAAAACCCGCTCATGGAAAGAGGATAAGGATGATTCCTACACTATGGCCATTGATGCGGCCAACAGCTGCCTTGAAAATTCAAAATACGAAGCGGCTGATCTAGATATTATTATCTCCTGTTCAATCGCACGCTTTGTTGGCGACTGCAGTTATTACGAACCACCAATGAGCCTGTTCTTAAAACACAAATTAGGCGCGCATAAAGCCATATTTTTTGATGTATCCAATGCCTGTGCAGGTATGTTTAGCGGACTCTATATATTGGAATCAATGATCAAAGCCGGCGTTGTTAAAAACGGCTTGGTTGTGAGCGGTGAATACATATCAACCATCGCAGAAACAGCGGTATTAGAAGCGAAAGACATTTACGACCCACAATTTGGTTCGTTAACCGTAGGCGATGCAGGCGCAGCTGTCATTCTTGATAAAGCCGTTGATGATAACGATGTGATCGATTGTTTTAATTTAATCAGCACACCGGAATATTCTGACTTAGCCATCGGCAAGCCAAGTAATGACAGTAACCGCTACGCAATGTATGCCAGCAACTCCAAAATGCATACCGAAGAGCGTCTTAAAATTTGGCCAAACTTTCAAATAGATATGCTGGCGAAAGAAGGTAAAGACTTTAAGTCCGAACAATTCGATTACATTATTCACCATCAAGTAGGATCAAAGTTTGTCGAGCGATTACTAAAAGTCGGCAAAGAAGCATTCTCAGCAGAACAGCCAGAATCTCTAAACGTACTCGAAAAATACGGTAATACCTCATCAACCTCTCACTTCATTGTGCTTTACGAATATCTGAAAGCCAACAAACTGAAAGACAAATCTAAAATATTAATGGTGCCCGCAGCGTCAGGTTTCGTAACAGGCTTTTTATCTATGTCCATAAACAACTTGGCGGTGAAATAATGGGAACAATCATTAAAGCGACAGGCATTAGCACTGATAACGCGATTAAAAGTTCAAATGAAAATGCAATTGCAGCAGGACACCAGTGTATTGAAGCAGCAGGCATCGATGTAAACGACATTGATTTATTAATTAATGTCGGCATTTATCGCGACGAAAACATGCTTGAACCTGCCATGGCGGCGTTCGCTCAGAAAGGCCTTGGCATAAAGCCTGATTATATTAAATCACAGCCTTTCAACGCGGCCTTTTCTTTAGATATGATGAATAGTGCCTGCGGCATCATCAACGCCATTCAAACCGCTGATGCGATGTTTAAAAGCCGACAAATAAAGTACGCTTTAATTGTATCTGGCGATGCACACCCATCGAATAAAGACCTTGAAAGCTTCCCTTACGCAACAGTAGGCGCTGCCATGTTGCTTGAGTACACCGAAGATCAAAAGGGCTTTCAAAACTTCAGCTTTAAACATTCACCGACTACCGAACATAGCGTAAGAGGCTATTTGGATTTCAACAATCTAGCTGAGCCTGCAAAAGAACGCTTAACCGTGGATATGCCTGCGCAGTATAAAGAAAAACTGCTTGAATTTACCATCGAGTCTGCTGAAGAGTACCTCACTGCAAACAATCTAGATCGTCAAACAGTGAAGCTTATTACCCCTCAGGCTGAAGAAGGTTTTGGCCACAAAATAGCGCAATCCGTTAATGTGAAAGATGACGTTATATTGGATCTTTATAAAGAATATGGCGACGCACACTCATCAGCGCTGACCATGGCTTATCACCTAGGGGCAGAAAAAGGCCTTTATAACAGCAATGACAACGTATTGTTTGTCGCGGCCGGTGCTGGTCTGACTTCTGCTTGCGCGACGTATACCGTTTAATTACGAGCGCTCAAACAAAACGGCTAGATAAAGAATGACGCCTATATTCTCCCATTATATTTCCTGAATATAGGCGTCATTACATCACTACCCCATCATGGACAACTCTGATGAAAAAGAATTATGTCGGCATCGCCTGCTCACAACATGACCCCGCTATTGCCATTGTTAATGCGGAAGGTGAAGTTGTATACGCCGAGTCAACCGAACGTCATCTTCAAAACAAACGCACCTGGAATACTTTTGCCGATGATTTGATACACGTAGAAAAATTACTCAAAAAATACACAGACAAAGATGCTGATTTGGTTATCGCTAAAACCTGGAGCGGTAAGACCCAATTTAGTTTAAAGATAATCTTTTTATTACTGCCTCTGTTTAAAAAGAAAATGATCCCTTATGTCTATAATGTTTATTATTACCTGATTGAATCATTACAAAACGTATATGACTTTTCAGGCAAAAGTCTTCAATTCCAGCGCCGCATGACAAACCCCGATGTTAAAGTGGAAGTTCAGAACTGTGATCACCACCTAACACACGCGGCAACGGCCTGCTTTACCAGCCCATTTGATGAAGGCGTTTGCGCGGTTATTGATGGCTTCGGTGAAAGTACATCCACTTCGTTTTACAGCTATAAAAACGGCAAGATAACCAAACTACCCGGCATCAAAAAATCACTGCAAAGCCTAGGTATGTTTTACAGTATGATCTGCAAAGTATGTGGATTCGATCCAATTAAAGGCGAAGAATGGAAAGTAATGGGGCTCGCACCTTATGGAAAATATAACGAAGATATTTATTCAAAACTGAAAAAAATCTTAGAAGTCGAAGACAACCGTTTTGTAAGCCGTCACTTTTCAGTATTAAACGTTTACGATGAACTGTTTGAAATGCAGCTTAAGCCAGGTCACTCGCCAATCGAAGCCGCTGACATTGCCTTTAACGGACAGTTAATTTTTACTGAGTTAATGACCGAAATCCTAAGACACCTACACGGCCAAAACATCTCTGACAATCTTATATTATCAGGCGGCTGCGCGCTTAATTCCGCCTGTAACGGAACGATACTAGATCAAACACCGTTTAAAAACCTACACGTTTACTCCGCACCGGGTGACGAAGGAAACGCAATAGGCGCAGCCTTGCTTGCCTACTACAACGACAACCCAACAAAAGTGCCACCTGTTGCTCAGATGACACCTTATCTTGGGGAAACCATGAACCTAGAAGTACTTAACAGCTGCCAAAAGTTCAGCGGTTTAAAGCACAAAGTACTTAGCGGTAAGCCATTGTATGAGCGAGTTGCAACTCTGCTATCTGAAGGAAAAATCATTGGCTGGGTTCAAGGACGCGCTGAATTTGGTCCACGTTCACTAGGCAACCGGTCTATTCTGGCTGACCCTCGCTCGGTGGAAATGAAAGATGCTTTAAACTCTCGAGTTAAATTCCGCGAAGAGTTTAGACCTTTTGCACCTTCTATTCTTCATGAACATGGCGATGAATATTTTGAGAATTATCAAGTTTCTCCTTACATGGAAAGAACCTTGAAATTTAGAGAAGCCGTATGGGATAAAGTACCCGGCGTTGTTCACGAAGATAAAACGGGCCGTGCGCAAAGTGTTACTCGTGAAGCCAATGAAAAATATTACGATCTAATCTCTGCCTTCAACGATATTACTGGTGTTCCGATCTTGATAAATACCAGTTTTAACGTTATGGGAAAACCGATTATTCACACGGTTGAAGATGCATTATCTGTTTTCTTTACTAGCGGTCTAGATGTACTGGTAATAGAAGATATGGTCTTTGAAAAGAGTGATTTTCAATAAAAGAAACGCCCTCAGCCAAAGGATTTGGTAGAGGGCGCTATTCATTACTATTCACTCATCAACAAAGAGCATTAAGAACTCGTTTCAATTAACGCTACCCACTTGCTAAGAACATTTAACTGCGCTGCAGCAAGCTTGATACATACGAGTAAAGGAACCGCGACTAAAACACCTACCGCTCCCCAGAGCCATCCCCAAATCAACAGCCACAAAATCAATATTAAAGGATTGAGCTGCATGTGCCGCCCCAATACAGTCGGAGTAATAAATTGGGCCTCCAACATATTAATACCAAAATAAACGGCAGCCGGCATCAAGGCAGCTACCTCAATGCCATACTGAGTAATACCTGCAAAACTGAGTATTATTAAGGCCATGATAGAACCTAAATAGGGCGCGAAATTTAGCAGACCAACCAATACCCCACAGAGCAAAGCATCATCAACCCCCATCATCCAAAAGATACCTGCCGTAGTTATTCCTAGCCCAGCATTGATAATGGTTACCGTAACAATATAGCGTGATAATTCTTTTTGAAGCTTGCCTATTAACGTAGCCGAGCGACGATTACTTGTTTCCAAGGGCAAAATTTTCAGATAACTTGCATACAATCCAGGGCCAAAGATCAGTAAAAACATAACCAAAATAAGGAATGTCATAAACTGCGCAAGGGCCATAGGCGTTGCGACCAATATCGACATAATAATGTCTATTCCGCCCTGCGTCACTCGTGCCGAAAGCGCACTATTGTCCTTTTTTTCTTCAAAAACGATCGGCTCATCATCACTACTAAACCAGCCAAAAAAATCGGTGCTTTTTTTCTTTGCAGGCAAGACGGTCTTATTCATCTCAGCCACAGGATCAGCACTAATAGCTTGGCTTAAATTATCAAGCTCTTTGGTTAACTGAGCCGAGAGTTTGGGCACTTGCTCCATCCATTTTTGAGCAGGCCCTGCCAATTCGATACTGAGCAGCGTCATCGGTCCGCCGATCATAGCAATCAGAAAAACAGCAGAGAGCGAGCGTGGAATATAAAGACGCTTGAATAGCGATACCAGAGGGCTGAGTAACAACGCAAACAACATCGCCACCAGAATAGGCATTAACAATGACTTGGCAAAGTACAGAGTATAGAGAACCGCCAGCGTTAATAAGCCATAAATAGGCAGACTGAAGACTGCACGCTTTGGCGGCATAAGAGGTTCTTTTGATTGATTTATAACGACAGTCTCTAATTCATTATCCATGATTACTTCCCTAACCTTCCCGACAAAACGGACACATTATTATTCATGCTCTATCGGTGAAACATTTATTTCTAAAGAGGCATTTGGATTCATTAATTCTGACGTTAGCGTTTAGCGATGATGTACACAGCGTGAATAACACCAGGAAAATATCCCAGCAATGTTAAAAGAATATTAATCCAGAATTGAGGACCAATCCCTACTTGTAAAAACACACCTAATGGAGGCAGTAAAATTGATAATAAGACTCTTAAAATATCCATCATAAAGATCCTTTTGTTAATTGAAGAGTGATACGTTTCATACTTCTCATTCATCCTTTACTTATTATAATGACGCAAGTTTCCCGCTTAATCAATTGCGTTTTCATTCCTTCTAAACATCATCTATTGGTAAATGATTGTGCTTAACAGCATTCTGCCCCCTCCTTGCGAACACCTCTTTGCAGCAACGAGTTTGATAATATAGAATTTGAAAATACTAAATTAGCGTCAAGGAATTATATGAATGCAAAACTACTGATAAAGCGCACATTCATTCAAGCCAGCACCGCTATGGTGGTTGTGCTTTTTGCATGGATGCTGGTCAATAACAGTAAAATCATACTTACCGCCTTTGGAGGCATCTTAATTGCCGTTTTATTCAGCGGTTCTGCAAAGTGGTTAGGTAAAAAAACTAAAATTCCTAACAAAGTATGGCTACCCATAACGGTTATCGTGCCATTTTTATTGCTTTTCTTTTTTCTCGCTTATACCGGACCAAAGATAGCCACACAAGCCAATGAACTTACAGAACGCATACCTAAGGCCATCACTTATATTCAAAGTTATACTTCTGAGCTGCAATGGGTTGGAAAACTCACCGACAATATAAAGAGCTTTAGCTCATATGACCCCAAAGCAAGAACAATCATGGACGCAGCCTCCAGTTTTTTATCATCAACAATGAATGGCCTAGGAAGCTTTGTATTTGCTCTTTTTCTAGGATTATTTCTTTCAATTAATCCCAAATGGTACGTAAACGGTGCCGTCATGCTGGTGCCTCCTTCGTATCAACACAGAGCTCGTGAAGTATTAAATTCTTGCGGCTCAGCACTTTCAGATTGGCTGATCGCAAAAATTGCTTCAATGATTATCGTGGGTCTTCTCACGACAATTGGTTTATGGGCACTAGGGATCGATCTTGCACTGATACTCGGAATCATTGCTGCGCTTCTTTCTTTCATACCCAACATTGGTCCTCTTATTGCTTTTATCCCTGCCGCCATGGTCAGCGTGATTGGTGGATTTGATGCACTTCTGTACGTTACGGCTCTTTATATGGCTGTTCAAACCGTTGAAAGCTACGTATTGACACCTGTACTTCAGGCTGAAATAGCAGGCCTTCCACCAGCCCTAACACTTTTCGCTCAGGTAATGCTGGCTGGAATGATCGGTATGACAGGCATATTACTAGCAGCGCCATTGACTGTAGTTTTACTGGTTATAGTCAATATGCTGTACATAGAAGGCTTGTTGGAATCTAAAGCAGCGAGTGGAAGATAATACTGTTCAGTATGTTAACAATGCTGCAGTTTTCACATTGTTAACATACCCATACTGATTACAGTAATTAATGATTCTCTTTTTCTGAATCGTCTTGGTCACCCGTTTCATCATCCAGAGATACTGAACCTTCGACCTTTATCTCATACGCATTGATAAAACCATTTTGTAATATACCCAATATCACAGGAAGAATAGGCGCTTCAGGCGAGTCTATTTTTCCCTGCAACTGAATTTTTGTCGCCAGTAAATCACGATTTTGGTTTTCGAGTAATTCAGCAAGTCCGCCTGACAAGGCTTCAAAAAGTAGTTGGAACGGATTGTCATTGTCTTTCCTAACATCTTCTCGCCAGTCAAATACATCCAGTTCATAAATGCCAGGTTTTAGATAACCCTTAATATTGCCATCTTCTGCCGCCAACTCTAACGCTAAATCTAACAACCCACCTTCTATATCAAGAGGCGTATATACCTTAATAAAATCATCCAAATGCCGTAGTGGCAAACTTTGCATCTCCATATTTAGATCAAAAGTAGGAATACCATTAAAGGGGTCGAATGTGCCCTCTAGTTTGATTTCGGATTCTCCCATGACTAGAGCGTATACGTTAATATCTGCCAATAGAGTATTGGATAACTCACGGCTATTAGTGATGTTTTGAACCAGTAAATTTACCTGAGTCAGAAAAACATCAACTTTCGGCTCGCCATCAGGCTTATGAAAATGAAACTCACCATTAACAACTTCTAATCGATCAATAGAAAATGGTGTTAACGTTTTGATTAAATCAACCCAGGTTTTTTCATCACGGACGGCGTCATTAGTAACCACCTCCGTATTTTCTCGATCCACCAAGTTGAATGCAGGCTGTATTAATATCGCCTCAGCAACGATGTGGCCATCGAGCAGCGCTCCCCAGAATATAGAGAGATCTAATTCTTTAATTTCTAGCAAAGGATACTGTTCATCGCCGTCTACCATAAACAGCTGAATACCTTCAATTTCGTACCCACCTCGATATAAATGAAGATCAACATCGCTGACTTTGCCATAGATACCTTCGGTATTCTCAAGCTGTCGATTGATTCCCCATTCAACAACAAAAGGGGCAGCAATTCTCAAAACTATGACGAATACGAGAATGCTGAAAACGCCCTCACCCATGAATTTAATCGTCTTTCGAATCAATTCTTTCTCCCCTTACACTGGTAAAGCACTCACTATAATATAACCAGCAACGATTGTTATTATCTATCATGGATATTTCTAAGGTGTTAAGGATGCACTGCGAATAAACCATTATTAAGCCCTATATATTCAACGAGTTTAAAATATGAGAATCAACCCGCCTATTAATTTCGAATGTGATTGGATGTTTTTTTTCAGTTCATTTCTGTTATCTTGCTGCTTGCATTAATCTTTATAAGCAACATCGCACTAAAATTACTAGAGAACACAGCACGATGGAAATACCTGATTTATTGATGTTAGGGCTAATTGGCATACTGGGGTTTGCCTGTCAGATTCTTGCGTGGTGGGTAAAGATTCCGGCTATTTTATTTCTCTTACTAACCGGAATAGTCTTGGGCCCCGTCACGGGGTTATTCAACCCTGATGCATTATTTGGAGACTTCCTTTTTTCTTTTATTTCGTTATGCGTCGCAGTGATCCTATTTGAAGGGAGCCTGACGCTAAAACGAACAGAATTAAAAGAAATAGGCAGTACCGTAAGAAACATGGTGACATACGGCGCTGTTATCAATGCGACAATTACAACGATCGCAGCACACTATATTGCATCGCTAAGCTGGTCAATTTCCGCATTATTTGGAGCAATAATGGTGGTTACTGGGCCAACCGTAATAATGCCAATTCTGCAATCGGTCAGACCCAACCTTATGATTTCCAGAACGCTTCGCTGGGAAGGGATCATTATCGATCCCTTTGGCGCTTTATTTGCGGTATTGATTTTCGAATGGATTGTTGCCCAACAAACAGGGTCAGACTGGTTACATGTTCTCGTCGTATTTGGTCAAACTGTCTTCATTGGTGCATTGTTTGGCGTCTTGGCGGGCTATTGCCTCGGACTGCTTTTACGACATCATCTTATTCCTAAATATCTACACAATTTTGCCGCGCTCGCCTTCGTGACGGGTGCATTTTCATTGTCCAATACCCTGATGCATGAGTCGGGACTACTCACGGTTACCATCATGGGAATTTGGCTGGTAAATATGCGGGGAGTAAATACAAAAGATATTTTAAGCTTTAAAGAAAGCCTAACGATCATGTTTGTGTCTGCTTTATTCATCATACTGTCTGCTCGCGTAGATTTAGATACTCTTTATGGCATGGGCTGGGGGGCTGTTGGCGTATTTTTAGTGGTTCAGTTTGTTTCTAGACCCGTCAAAGTATTTGTGAGTACCATTGGCTCTAAGTTTACGTATAAAGAACGTGCATTTCTCTCCTGGGTAGGACCACGAGGTATTGTGGCAGCAGCGGTCTCCGTTGTGTTTGCAATTAAGCTAGAAGAGCTGAACATGGAGAATGCCGAGCTGTTGGTTCCCCTAGCCTTTAGCGTGATCATCGGCACCGTTCTGCTTCAGGGCTTAACAGCCAGGCCGTTGGCAAAATTATTAGGCGTGGAGTCACCCGCAACAAAAGATGTTCTCGTTATCGGGGCAAACCCTGTCTCTATCGTTATTGCAGAAGCCCTCAATAATATTGGTGTAAAAACGCTTCTTTGCGATAGTCATTGGGAAGATATCAGCGCTGCCAGAATGAAAGGACTTAAGACTTACTTTGGAAACCCTGTTTCCGATCATGCCGAGATGAATTTAGAGCTGAATGGTTTTAATACGATGCTTGGTCTTTCTCGGCACAGCGCCACCAACAATACGACTGCATTACGTTTTCGAGAAGATTTTGGCGTGAAAAATGTTTTTACGTTGCCCTCCGAGGAAGATTTAAATTCACATAAAAAGCATTTAGTTTCTGACGCTTATAAAGGTCATACATTGTTCGGCGCTAATATTACTTATACCAAACTTAACTCCTTTATAAATCAAAATGGGTTAGTTAAAAATACGCAACTTAGCGATACCTATCAATTTGAACACTGGATGAAAGACAATGACAACGATAGGGTTATCCCATTGTTTGTATTAGATAAAAAGGGACGAATTCATTGGTTTACCAGCGAGCATAAACCGACACCAGAATCTGGTTGGAAGGTATTTTCTTTAAGCATTCAAGATATTGATTAAGCGTTTCAGCAACGGAATTAACTTGACTACCTTTAGTTGAACTTAGCAGGACACCTTATTTTTAGTTAAATTTAGGTGTCCATTTTATCAGATAAAAATCTATCCTCGTACGAATCAGCCTTGTTTATTATTAAAGGATAAATTCGAGCTCCCACTCTTGCAAAACTATATACCTTGCGCCAACCGATGGTCTTTATGGTGACCCCGGCTAATAAACCAACACCAATAATTAAATAAGGATTGCATCTATTTAAAGCCTTCCTTGATTGCCGACTGGCCAAAGCAAGCTGCGTTTGACGTAATTTCAAACTGTTATTTCGTGACTGAATATTACAACGTAAAGTTTTACGGCTCACGGTTTTGACCTTTAACAAACTGACGAATATGTTGTCGAGTTAATGGTAAAGACAGACTTTTTTGATAATACTTCAAGCCAATAGCAATACCAAACAAACCAGCAAACTGCAAAACGCAAAGAAACAACAAGCCCTGCAATACAGAAGCATTCAATAAATAAACAGACCACGTTAGCACAGCACTCAAACTCATCCATGCCAGCACCAACATAGGAACAAACAGCCTTGCAAGTAAGATTAAGCGTTTAATATCGATAACCGCAAGTTGTACTTCTAGCTGGAATAAATCAAAAATTTCCGAACTGGTTGACGCAGCTTCCTGCAGCCAACCCATCAACACATTTATTTCATCCAATACGTCAGGGGTTTTAGCACTGTCGTGAGAATCTGCCGAGTCGTTCGTATCTTCACTCTCGATCATTTGCGTGAAAACAAACGGGAAATAATAAGACCACTTACAAAAGCAATACCCAAGCTAGCCAATGGTTTCTCGCGAACAAATACACTGGCTTGATCGCCTAATTCTTCAGCTTTAGCTCGTCCTTTAAGCAATTGCTCAACTGCCTCATCTTTCATATCAACGCCCGCCGCTTCGGCCGCCGATTTTAAATGCTGCTTGGCTTCCAATAATTTTTCGTAAGCATCTAAAGCGGCTTCTTTACTGGCAGCTAACTCATCGTCTTTTGTTGCATTTTTAGGCGCGCTGCTTTTAGTCGTTGTCATTAGTATTTCCTATCGTGGTTAGTTGATTTCTATACTATCAGTTTTCAATAAATAACGGAGTATTTCAAAGATACATTATCATAAAAACGAGACATTTATTGTCCGTATTACGACAAGCCGCACCCCAATAAACATAGCGCAATTAATTAATCTGCTGAACATTCAATGATGCTGTTAGTTACTCCCTGCAGTATCATCATCGTTAGCTGTCTCGCCATGTTCTTCACCTTTAGAAGCGTTAGAGTCGCGGTTATGAGCGGTCTTTTTCTGCGACAACATAGTGTTTAATTTTTCACCACCTTTCGCACCAAAATCCAACGTTCTGATCGGGAATGGAATTAATATATCCGCATTTTCCAGTGCCTTCTTGATCTCGATAACAGCAGTATGTCTGGCTTGCATAAAGCCAGTCTCTCCTGGGTAATCTATCCAGAACCAAACCAATAAGTTAATACTACTATCAGCAAATTCTTTGGCATAAACGGCGGTCTCTTCTTTCCTGATCACAAAATCACAATCGTTAATAACGTCTTTGATAACCGACGCCGCTTTTTCAGGATCATCGGCATATGAAATACCGACAGGCACTTCTATACGCCTAGCGCCCGTTGAAGTGTAATTCGTTAGAATATTTCTGAACAGAATTTTGTTTGGAATGATCTCGACCTGACCAAAAAAGGTCTCAACTAACGTATTACGAAGATTAATGATTTTGACCGTGCCAAAAACCTTATCTGCTTCAATAACATCGCCTATTTGAAAGGGCTTACGAACACCCATTGCAATGCCTGCGATCAAGTTCTCTGCCATATCCTGAAAGGCAAAACCCAATGCCAAACCAACAATACCAGCCCCCGCTAAGAGTGACATGACCGTGCCCGTTAGCCCTAAAAAATCAAGTGCCACAAACAGCCCTGCGAACAGCACTAAAACTTTAATAACAGACGCGAGTAGATTAGCGATCTGCTCTGATTCCAATGTTCGATGAAGTAATTTCTGGGCGGCCCTGCCGACATACTTCGCCAGTATTCCAAAAAAAATGGCCAATAAAATAGCGACCATAATATTGGGTAAGATTTTAATACCCGCCTCTAACCAGCCTTCCAGCTTCTCATTGATAAGCTGCCAAAACTTATCAACTGCAATTATATCCATCTATTTCTTACCCCTTCTTTTGTTGTTATCGCTCTTCAATACTGATTCGACCACAGTACTAAGTCTAACGTAGCCTGAACTGAGACTGCAATATAGGACTGAGTATTTTTTAGTGAGCTATGGGTAGAAAAGATGCCAAATTACACCATACAGAAAAAGGCGTTATTCATATAAAACGCCACTGTGTTTAAGCCAACCACCCTCATGACGACCTGCGGGGTCATGATGAGTCCAATGAACGACGCCCCCTTTAGCATTCCATTCATACTCACCATAAAACTCCACAAAGTCGCCCATATTGATTGACGCTATTCTAGGCGCCAAATCAATGTTATGAGCAATTAAAATCGTTTGACCTAGAGGCAACTTAAGTATGAATTTTTGGTGACGAGAGCCTTTATTATCATCAGCTAGAATTTTGACAACTATTCCACTGCTTCGAACCTGTACATTACTAGTTTTAGTTTCATAAGCAGAAGAAATTGACTGCCCACTGGCAAACCCCACAACAGAGAAAGCAGATAACATTAATATTAGGAATAAATACTTCATATTCTACGGTTCCTTATCAGCAATAATCACCCCATAATCTGAAAATAATGAGGGATACGAATGATTGAATGCCGTTAAAACTGTCACAGTTCAACCCTAACAGCCATTCAACATCATCACTAACATTAGTTAATTTATGACTTTTTGGCAATCTAAGGTCGGTGGAAGTTGGATCACCACAGGTGATTGAAACTAAAAGAAGTTGAGACTCCCGCTCAACAAAGGCAACAATATCTAAACAGGATGTCTAAACTGAATATCTAAACAGCACCCCCAAGAAGTGCTGCGTCGTCAAACTAATGATTCACTGTTTTTGAAAACACATTAATAATGATCACACCCGACAAAATTAAAAACATACCCATAAGTGCTAGAAAATCGGGGATCTGCTTATAAAACACCGCACTTATCGCTGCAATTAAAACAATCCCCATCCCCGCCCAAATAGCATATGCAACGCCAACAGCAACAGTTTTGAGAACTAAAGATAGGAAAAAAAATGCAACGGTATAAGCAATAAAACAAACAACGCTGGAAATTAAATAAGTAAAACCTTCAGACTCTTTAAGCGCTAACGTTGCTAGCACTTCCGAGCCAATCGCTAATGCTAAGTACAAGTACCCCATGCGCAACCCTTTGATAAAACATAACCGTAAAAATATTATTAACGATTATGAAGTGTATTTTTGATACAGAAAAACCCGCAAGCCCTTATCTCTCCTCAAAACCATGCGAGACAAGATAATGACTTGCTCTGGCACCTAGAGCTTGGTTACAAACGTGCGAGCTTGATACAAAATAAGGCTACTGGCAGTGAAATGCGACCAGACTTGAACTCATACCAGATTGACTCATGCAGACTCCGTTGCTGGCTCGGATTGATCTTCTTGGAGGAACGTTTCAAGAGAATCATCCATCGCATCCATCCACCGCGTATGGTGTACGGGTGCCAAAGTGCCTGTCAGCGTTGAGCGATAACTCTTGTTACGATAACCAAGGATGTCCGCTTCTTTGTCGTGTTCCCATTCTTTGAAAATATCAGCAACACGAGCCACATCAAAAGCGGGATAGTCAGTAGGCGCGATCAAATCGAGTATGTAAGACGCCTGAAAGTCGATCTCTTCAGTGGGATCAGACAACTTCAATTCACGGGAGACCCATTCACAGGTATCAGCTGCCATCTCTTCGTTTGAAGGTAATGGAATACGACCAAGCATAACATCACGAGCATACCAAGCCTGCGCGTCGAACATATTGAAGGTGTAATACTGATCCTGCATTCCCAAGAATATTAACTTCGGGTTCGCCAAAGAAACGATACCCTTGTACAAACCTTCTGGGTACATACGGTTGTGCGTAGTCAGAGTCAGATCATTGGGTAAGAACGGAAAATGATGTTTATACCCAGTGCACAAAATGATTGCGTCGACGTCTTTGCTGGTGCCGTCTTTAAAATACGCTGTCTTGCCGATCACGCCGGTGAGTAAAGGCACCTCGCTGAACGATTCAGGCCAATCAAAGCCCATAGGGCCGGATCGATAACTAAAGGTAACCGATTTAGCACCGTATTTGTGGCACTGAGTGCCAATATCTTCCGCCGAATAGCTACTGCCAATGAGCAATAAATCCTTGCCCGTGAACTCACAAGCATCACGAAAATCATGGGCGTGTAATACGCGACCAGGAAACTGTTCAAGGCCTTCAAAATAAGGCGTATTAGGGGTCGAAAAGTGTCCCGTGGCGACAATAACATGATCGAACTCTTCTGTGCTCAGTTCGTCTTTTTTGAGGTCTCTGACCGTGACAGAAAACTTGTCGGTAGCTTCGTCATGTTCAACCCAATGCACCGCGGTATTAAAACGAACGTACTGGCGCATATTACTTTTAGCGACGCGTCCCATTATGTAATCGCGCAATACAGCGCGTGGAGGATAAGACGGAATAGGACGACCAAAGTGTTCTTCGAAGCTGTAATCTGCTAACTCCAAACATTCCTTGGGGCCGTTTGACCATAAATAACGATACATGCTGCCGTGGACGGGTTCGCCGTAGGCATCTAAGCCTGTGCGCCACGTGTAATTCCACATGCCGCCCCAGTCATTTTGCTTTTCGTAGCATACGATTTCGGGAATTTCAGCACCGGCGTCGCGGGCTGCTTCGAAAGCACGTAGTTGGGCCAAGCCGCTCGGGCCAGCGCCTAAAATGGCAACTCTAAAACTCATAAATGACTCCTACTTAAAGGGATTAGATCGTTCGCCAGGCGAGAGCGGCCCGAGCGACGATTAAAAGCGGTAAAAAACTCAGTTTGAACCAGAAAAGATTCAACGATAAAGTTCCGCAGTGATATGCACCAAATTCGGATTAACCGATGGCACAATAATGATAAAGGCAACATTTGTTAGAAAAACAGAAGGCCTAGATGGACAAGCCACCGATGAAGCGCGAGATTTCGAGAGAAGCCACAAGGGGTCCTCGAACTGGTCAAGCAGGATAATAATACTTAGTAACTCGTATACCAGAGGCCGCACCCTAACACATTTTGCGAGGTCTTGGACGCCCTCATGCTAAAGAACTGATTTGAAAAAAAGTTAACCACGTTTTTATGCTGACAATAATCAGCTGAAATTGACACGAAAATTAAACGAAAAAATCAGAAGAGATTGATCTTATGCCCCACTTACAAGCAACTCTCATTTATAGATTTTTTTATATTCAAGTGTTGATTTATTGAGCTAGATCGAGGGGTTTTTCTATTTTTCTACAGCCTGATCGCCTTTATCACAAGCTTAATTTCCGCTACACCTTTTGCCATATAGTTGCGAAGCAATGGCGAAAGGTGTGGCGGAAATTAGATCCAGTGCACAAACTTGTTAAGCGACTAGAAGTTTAAGCCTGCACTTAAGGCAAGAGTTTTTACGTCAATGTCTGCATCTAAACCTGTGAAGTCACCTCCTGATTTAATGCCGTATTCTGATAACGTATATTCAGCGCCGATAGTGAATTGCTCGTTAATCGTATATTGAGCACCAATGCCGTAATAAAAGTCAGTGCCAGAGTCGTCGCCTTTGAAAGTCTCTCCTGGGAATGCACTATCAGTTTCTTCTAACTCTACATCCCAAAATGATAATCCGAGTCTTCCATGAAGCGAGAAGCCATTTTCGAAAGGAATGACACCTTTAACACCTAAGTTGAAAGCTGTTGATGAAAATCTGTCATTGATAGTATCGCCAAACTCATCGATATAAGTATCGTCTATTTCGCCATGATTCATATAGCCTAATTCAAATGCTACATTCTTGTTGAGATTGTAGGCGCCACGAATACCGAATGATGAATCATCGCCATCTGTATCTCCAAAGTCACTTTTAAGTTCTTGATCAGTTTTTCCTAGCAAGACTTCTCCGCTAAAGTAACCTTCGTTAGCTACAGCTGGTAAGGCTGATAGTCCTAGTAAAGCTCCTAATACAACTTTTTTCATAAATTTCTCTTACTTTTTGTTGCCCTATGGTTAAGTGATTGAGCTGGGCTGGCTCTGTCACTTTCGCTTAATGCCAAGCACATGGGCAATTAATAAATGCGGCCAGTCTTTTTTGGCCGTATCTATTAATTGTCCTATGCTGTGCCTTGTAAAATGTTATTACCATGAGAGGCACGTTAGAATACCTAAAAACACGAAGTAAATAAGTAGTAACGGTGGGTAATCCCATTTTGATCCGTAGCTATCTGGCATATCGTCTGTGCGTAGCAGTGTGAGGAAGCCAGTAGTTGTTACGTATGCTACAACTGCCAAACCGATTGCTATTGCTAAGTTGATATCAAAGGCTATCGAACAATAGAGGGTTGGCAACATATACAAAGCTGCTATTACGATTATTTCGATTTTCTGTCGGGTCAAGTAGTTCATACATTTAACGAAGGTGTAGAAAAATACGATATTTAGACATGCTTCCCTACTCCTCAAAAATTCCGTTTAATTTGCTCTGTTTTATTGAGCTTTATAATATATAAAGTGATATTCGAGCATATCGTTCATATTGTCAAACATGAGCTCAGACAGCTCTAGAATCGACTGCTCAGAGCCCCTGATAACACTTACTAGGCCCAACTCTCTACTTCACTATTCCTCCAAAGCTTCTCTATATTGTGCACAATGCAGTACATTAGCCACTGCGCGGTCGCTTTCACTTCGCCTCGTAAGCCTATTCGATTTAAGCCTTTATTGCTGGTGATGTTCCCGAAGACAGGCTCAATCATCCACATTCGTCGGCTGTACATACGACGACCTTTTGGACTATCAATTTTCTGTTTCATTAGATCCAGGCACGTTATTTTCTCCTGCCCATCATTTAAAAATGATACTTGCCTTCCTTTTTCTTTGACTGGATTTCTCATGTACTTCGATTGCATGCTGCAATTTCGACAATCTTCTAGCTCTCCACGAAAGCGAGTATAAAATCCTTTTACGCCTTCATAATCATCACCTAAAAACTTGATATTTTTTCCCGAAGGGCATATACAAGTGTTGTTAATAAAATCAACTTTAAATTCTGAACTATGCATTGCCATGTTTGTTTTTGATTTATCCTTTCAAGTCTTTTCCTTAACTCTTTGTGCTTCTTTCTTGCGCCCTCCTTGTCCCATACGAGGTTCATTCGTTAATAAGAAATCATCTATTTTCTTAGCGCTTTTCATCAAAGTGTCGATAGTCTGTTGTTGATCAGCTGCGATATTATTGCCACCTCTTTTATCTGAATCATTCGACAAGTGTTTATCGATAATCTTTTGGGCAGCCTCTTTCAGTTTATCTGATTTCTTGCGGAGTTCTTTGTGTGTGCCGCTCCATTGCTTTGAAGCATTCGTCGGTAACTTACAACCATCAATCGCAAAATGCTCTTTACCGATTAATCCACTCTGGTCACAAACCAAAAGTACCTTATGGAATAGATTATCCATTGCTTCGCAGTTTGAACTGACAAATTAGCAATCGTTGTGAAGTGAGGCTGTCGACCAGCGGCTAAAGCAATGAACTTTAAATCTGTTTTACATAAACGTTCAATAACGCGACTCGAAGTATGCCCGCGATAGTAAGCATAAAATATTACCCGCAATAACAACGCCGGAGGGTAGGCTTTACGGCCGACGTTTTTATTTTTGTAGCGAGCCTAGAAGCCAGAAACGATCTCATCATTTTCGAGTAAGTGATA